>DWVZ01000145.1 GCA_019119975.1 Candidatus Blautia merdavium
TGAAGCTGAAATATATGAACAAAAAAGGCTTCAAGACTGCAGTGGTTCCCATCACCTATTATAAGAGCACCAAGCTGGAAAGAGCTCTGGACCGTCTGTTTGTGGAAGTGGATAAAGTATACCGGGAAGGAGCCAATATTGTCATCCTCTCTGACCGCGGAGTAGACGAAAATCATGTGCCCATTCCGTCCCTTTTGGCAGTATCTGCCGTGCATCAGCACCTGGTCGATACCAAGAAACAGACTTCCCTTTCCCTGATCCTGGAGTCCGGAGAACCCAGAGAAGTCCATCATTTTGCAGCGCTGTTAGGATACGGCGCCTGCGCGGTAAACCCGTATCTGGCGCTGGAGACGATCCAGGAACTGATCGAGGAAAAGCTGTTGGACAAAGATTATTATGCGGCAGTCAATGACTACAACTGTGCTGTGATCCACGGCATTGTAAAGATCGCTTCCAAGATGGGAATCTCTACCATACAGTCTTATCAGGGAGCCAAGATTTTTGAAGCTATCGGTATTTCCAAGGAAGTCATTGATAAATACTTTGCAGGAACTGTCAGCCGTGTAGGCGGCATTACCCTGGAGGATATCGCTGCCAGTGTAGACGAACTGCATTCCCGTGCTTTTGATCCTCTGGGAAGAAGTGTGGACCTGACCTTAGACAGCTTAGGAAAACACAAAATGAGAAGCGGCGGAGAAGAGCACAGATACAATCCAGCCACCATCCACATGCTGCAGAAATCCACCAAAATGGGCGATTACGGTATGTTTAAAGAATATACAAAAATGGTCGATGAGGAGCGCAGCGGAAACTTAAGAAGCCTTATGGACTTCCGTTTCCCGGAAAAAGGCATCCCCATTGAGGAAGTTGAGAGTGTGGACAGCATTGTAAAAAGGTTTAAGACAGGCGCCATGTCCTATGGTTCCATTTCCCAGGAAGCCCATGAGACCCTTGCCCTTGCCATGAACATGCTCCACGGCAAATCCAACACCGGTGAAGGCGGTGAAAGTGAAGAAAGACTGGACTCCGCAGGCACAGCCAATGACCGCTGTTCTGCCATCAAACAGGTGGCAAGCGCCCGCTTCGGCGTTACCAGCCGGTATCTGGTAAGCGCTAAGGAAATCCAGATCAAGATGGCACAGGGAGCAAAACCCGGTGAAGGCGGACACCTTCCGGCGAGAAAGGTCTATCCATGGATCGCCAGGACCCGTCACTCCACACCAGGCGTCAGCCTGATCTCTCCGCCGCCGCACCATGACATCTACTCCATCGAAGACCTTGCCCAGCTGATCTATGACCTGAAAAACGCCAACAAATACGCAAGGATCTCTGTAAAATTAGTGTCTGAAGCCGGCGTGGGAACCATTGCCGCAGGCGTGGCAAAAGCAGGCGCGCAGGTCGTGCTGATCTCCGGCTATGACGGCGGTACAGGAGCAGCTCCGGAAAGCTCCATCCACAATGCGGGACTTCCCTGGGAGCTGGGACTTGCCGAGACCCATCAGACCCTTTTAAGAAACGGTCTGAGAAGCCGTGTCATGATCGAGACCGACGGCAAGCTTATGAGCGGCAGAGACGTGGCGATCGCAGCCCTTTTAGGCGCAGAGGAATTCGGCTTTGCCACAGCGCCGCTGGTAACCATGGGCTGTGTAATGATGCGTGTGTGCAACCTGGATACCTGTCCGGTAGGCGTTGCTACACAGAATCCGGAGCTGAGAAAACGCTTCAAAGGAAAACCGGAATATGTAGTGAACTTCATGCGCTTTATCGCAGAAGAACTCCGGGAATACATGGCAAAACTGGGTATGCGCACCTTAGATGAAATGGTGGGACGCAGCGATCTTTTGAAGGTAAAAGAACATGCAGAAAACCCCATGGGACAGAAAATCGACTTAAGCGCTATCCTGGAAAATCCTTACCAGCAGCCTGATGAGACTGTAACCTTTGATCCAAAGAAAGCCTTTGATTTCCAGTTGGAAAAAACTCTGGATGAAAGCGTACTGCTGAAGAAACTGGCATCCGCTGTCCAAAAAGGAGAGAAAGCATCGGTATCCGTGGAAGTGGGTAATACCAACCGTACCCTGGGTACGCTGCTGGGCGCTGAGATTACCAGACAGCATAAGAAAGGACTGCCGGAGGATACCCTGACAGTCAACTGCAAGGGAGCAGGCGGACAGAGCTTCGGCGCCTTTATCCCCGCAGGTCTTACCCTGAACCTGGAAGGAGATACCAACGATTACTTCGGAAAAGGGCTCTCCGGCGGCAAGCTGGCAGTCTATCCGCCTAAGAACAGAACCTACTGCGCGAAAGATAATATGATCGCAGGAAACGTGGCTCTTTACGGCGCCACCAGCGGAAAAGCCTTCTTATGCGGCGTAGCCGGAGAACGCTTCGCAGTCCGCAATTCCGGCGCTTACGCAGTGGTAGAAGGTGTGGGTGAGCACGGCTGCGAATACATGACAGGAGGAAGAGTCGTTGTATTAGGAAGCACAGGCAAGAACTTTGCCGCAGGTATGAGCGGCGGCATCGCCTACGTGCTGGATGAAGACAACACTCTCTACAAAAACCTGAACAAAGCCATGATTTCTATTGAAAAGATGGAAAGCAAAGTAGACATACATGAATTAAAGAGCCTGATCGAGGAGCACGTACAGTGTACCGGCTCTGAAAAAGGAAAGGAAATTCTGGAGCATTTCCAGGAGTACCTGCCGAAATTTAAGAAGATTATTCCGGATGATTATAAGAAAATGACCTCTTTAAGCATCAAGCTTGAGGAGCAGGGCATGAGCACAGAACAGGCACAGATGGAAGCATTTACAGAAGTATTTCAGAAATAATCGGAGGTGGGAAAATGGGAAAACCAACAGGATTTTTAGAATATGACAGAAAAGAGGCAAAGCACGAAGAACCCCTGGAGAGAATCCGGCATTTTCGGGAATTTAAGAAGCCTCTCTCCCTGGAAGAGCAAAAGCTGCAGGGGGCGCGCTGCATGGAATGCGGCGTTCCCTTCTGCCAGTGGGGAAATATGATCGCAGGGATGGCGTCCGGCTGTCCCCTGCACAATCTGGTGCCGGAGACCAATGACCTGGTCTACCGGGGAAAGTGGAAGCAGGCATACGAAAGACTGGAAAAGACCCACAGCTTCCCTGAATTTACCTGCCGCGTCTGCCCGGCGCTGTGCGAAGCTGCATGTACCTGCAACATCAACGGCGAACCGGTCTCCACAAAGGAAAATGAGAAAGCCATCATTGAGACCGCTTATCAAAACGGATGGGCAGCGCCCCACAAGATCCCTATGCGCACGGGCAAGAAGATCGCGGTGGTGGGAAGCGGTCCCTCCGGGCTTGCGGCAGCCCAGGAACTGAACAGAAAGGGACATTCTGTAACCGTATTTGAGCGGAATGACCGCATCGGCGGACTGCTCCGCTACGGCATCCCCAATATGAAGCTGGATAAGTCGGTGATCGACCGGCGCATGAAGATCATGGAAGAAGAAGGGGTTGTATTCTGCACAGGAGTTGATGTGGGAAAAGACAAGAAACCCGCGCAGCTGTTAAAGGAATTTGACCGTGTGGTACTGGCGTGCGGAGCCTCCAATCCCAGAGACATTTCCGTGCCGGGAAGAGATGCGGGGAATATTTTCTTTGCGGTGGATTATCTGAAATCCATCACCAAGAGCCTGCTGGATTCCGGCTTAAAAGACAATCAGTTTGTAAACGCAAAAGGAAAGCATGTGCTGGTCATCGGCGGCGGTGATACCGGAAACGACTGTGTGGGAACTGCCATCCGTCTGGGCGCCAAATCCGTCACCCAGCTGGAAATGATGCCCATGCCTCCTAAAGAAAGGACAGCGGCAAATCCCTGGCCGGAGTGGCCCAGAGTCCTGAAAACAGATTATGGCCAGGAAGAAGCCATCGCTGTTTTCGGTCATGACCCCAGAGTCTACCAGACCACGGTAACAGAATTTATCAAGGATGAAAAAGGAAATGTGCAGAAAGCAAAGATCGTAAAGCTGGAGCCGAAAAAGGATGAGAAGACCGGACGCATGAACATGGTTCCTGTGGAAGGCACAGAAAAACTGATCGATGCCCAGCTGGTCCTGATCGCGGCAGGATTTTTGGGAAGCCAGAAGTATGTGACCGACGCCTTTAAGGTGGCAGTCAACGGCAGGACCAATGTAGAGACAAAGCCCGGAGAATACGAGACCAGCGTGCCCGGCGTGTTTACTGCAGGAGATATGCACCGGGGACAGTCCCTGGTGGTCTGGGCGATCACCGAGGGCAGAAGAGCGGCAGAAGCCGTGGATAAATCCCTGATGGGGATGTGATTACTGTGAAAAAAAGCAGTGTCCGAAAGCCGAAGAGATAAAAATAAAAGGAAAAGTCCTCCAGGGATATTGACAGAAAATCGCTGCACTGCTATAATACCACCCATGAAGGACAACGGCGTTCTTATTCAGGAGACCTGGATAAGTGCGCCTTTTTTGTATGTGCAGCAGGCGCAGGTTTTTCAGACGAAGCACTTGGAAAATGGAACAAAAGGTTTTATGATAATAGCAAAAGCCGCCTTCAGGCAGGCAAAGTGTGAAAAGGAGCATGAGACGATATGGAGAACTATACCAGGGAAGACATTCTGCGCATGGCAGAGGAGGAGGATGTAGAATTTATACGCCTCCAGTTTACCGATATGTTCGGTACTATGAAGAACATTGCCATTCCCTTCAGCAAACTGGAAAAAGCAATGAACAATGAATGTGTCATCGACGCTTCCTCTATGGAAGGCTTCTACCGGAACGAAGAGGAAGATATGTACCTGTATCCGGATCTGGATACTTTCAGCATCCTTCCATGGCGTCCCCAGCAGGGTAAGGTGGCGCGTTTTATCTGTGACGTCTACAAGGCAGACGGTACGCCTTATACGGAAAGCCCCAGGTGGATCCTGAAGGAAACCGTGAAAAAGGCAGCAGAAAAAGGCTATTCCTTCCAGGTGGATCCGGAATGCGAATTCTTTTTATTCCACACCGATGACAACGGAATGCCTACCACCCTCACCCACGAGCAGGCAGGCTACATGGACTTAAGTCCTGTGGATCTGGGAGAAAACGCCAGAAGAGATATTGTACTTACCCTGGAGGATATGGGTTATGAAGTAGAATCCTCCCACCATGAGATCGCGCCGGGACAGCATGAGATTGATTTTTCCATGTCAGATGTGTTGGAAACGGCAGATAAGATCATGACCTTTAAAGTAGCAGTGCGGACCGTTGCCAAACGCCACGGGCTTCACGCCACCTTCATGCCGAAGCCCAGAGAAGAAGTCAACGGCAGCGGCATGCACATCAACATGATGCTGTTCAAAGACGGAAAAAATGTATTTGAGGATAAAGAGGACAGTCTGGGTTTAAGCTCTGAGGCATATGCTTTTATTGCCGGGATTTTAAACCATATCAAAGGAATGACAGCTATTTTCAATCCTTTGGTAAATTCCTATAAGCGGCTGGTGCCGGGATTTGAAGCGCCGTCGGATATTACCTGGTCCTCCAAACAAAGAACCGCTCTGGTAAAAGTCAATCTGGGGCAGGCTGGGGAGCAGACCATTGAGCTGAGAAGTCCGGATCCTTCTGCCAATCCTTATCTGGTGTTCGCCCTCTGCCTTGCGGCAGGGATCGACGGCATCGAAAAAGGACTGGAAGCTCCCGCGGAACTGAAAAAGAGCATACGCAGCATGTCGGAGGAGGAGAAGGAAGCCCAGGGGATCCAGTCTCTGCCGGAAAATTTAAGCGATGCGCTGCAGGAAATGGAAAAAGATACCTGGATGCAGCAGGCATTGGGAGAAACCTTTTTCGGGCATTATAAAAAAGCGAAGAAAAAGGAGTGGAAGAGCTATATGAAGCAGGTTTCCGAATGGGAACTGGCTCAATACCTGTATCAGATCTAAAGGTAAGAGAAAAGCAGGGGGCAGTCTATGAAGATTATCATTGTATTATCGAAATTAGAAGATGCAAAGAAGATACGGAAAATCCTCATCAGCCATGGATTTTCAGACGCAGTGCCCTGCAATACTGCCTCCGCTGCCCTCATCGAAGCCAACACAGATGCAAGGGGACTGGTGATCAGCGGCTGCCGGCTGCCGGATATGCATTATTCCCAGCTGAAGGACTGTCTGCCTGCCAGTTACGAGTTCCTGCTCATAGGATCTGCCAATGCAGTCAGCACAGCGGACAGCAGCATCATGTCCGTGACTATGCCCATCCGGGTTTATGACCTGGTCAACACGGTGGAGATGATCCTGAACCAGGCGGAGCGCAAATACAGGAAAAATAAGAAAAAACCAAGACAGAGAACAGAAAAAGAAGAGAATTACATCAAGAATGCAAAATGGCTTTTAATGGAGAGGAATCATTTAAGCGAGGAAGAAGCCTACCGCTACATCCAGAAACGCAGTATGGACAACGGGACCAATATGGTGGAAACCGCGCAGATGATCCTCACCTTAATGTATGACGAATGCTAAAGGAGAAATGTGAAATGTTTACAATCAATGAAAACTATCTGAAACTTCCGGGAAGCTACTTGTTTTCCGACATTGCCAGGAGGATCGCTGCATATCAGGAAGCGAATCCGGACAAAGAAATCCTGCGTTTGGGCATCGGAGACGTGACCCAGCCCCTGGCTCCTGCCATCATCGAGGCGCTCCACGGAGCAGTAGAGGAAATGGCACATGCGGATACATTCCACGGCTATGCGCCGGACCGGGGCTATGATTTCTTAAGGACCGTAATCGCCAAAAAAGACTTTCAGAAGAGAGGCTGCAGCATCGAAGCAGATGAGATCTTTATCTCAGACGGCGCCAAATGCGACTCCGGAAATATCCAGGAAATCCTGGGCATGGACAATAAGATCGCAGTCTGCGACCCGGTATATCCGGTTTATGTAGATACCAATGTCATGGCAGGAAGGACCGGGCAGTACGATCCTAAGACCCAGAGCTTTGACGGAATGATCTATATGCCCTGTACAGCAGAAAATAATTTTGTACCGGAATTCCCCAAGGAAAAACCAGATGTGATCTATCTGTGCTTCCCCAACAATCCTACAGGCGGAACCATTACCAAGCCCCAGCTGCAGGAATGGGTGGATTATGCCAACAAGAACGGCATCCTGATCATTTACGACGCTGCCTATGAGGCTTATATCACAGAGGAAGACCTGCCTCACAGCATTTATGAATGTGAAGGGGCAAAGACCTGTGCCATTGAACTGCGCAGCTTTTCCAAGAACGCAGGTTTTACCGGCGTGCGCCTGGGATTTGCCGTTGTGCCGAAGGAATTAAAAGCAGGCGGGGTCAGCTTAAACGACCTTTGGGCGAGAAGGCACGGCACCAAATACAACGGGGCGCCTTACATTGTCCAGAAAGCCGGCGCGGCAGTGTATACAGAAGCAGGTCAGGCGCAGGTAAAGGAACAGGTGGCTTATTATATGAGAAACGCGCACACCATTTACCGGGAGTTAAAGGCAGCCGGATACAGTGTATACGGCGGAGTAAACGCGCCTTATGTATGGCTGAAGACTCCGGGAAACCAGACCTCCTGGGAATTCTTTGATACTTTGCTGAAAGAAGCAAATGTGGTAGGAACACCGGGAAGCGGATTCGGCGCCCACGGGGAAGGCTATTTCCGCCTCAGCGCGTTCGGAACATACGAAAACACCAAAAAAGCCATGGAAAGAATCCTCAAGATGTAAGAACAGGTTCTTCCCAGATTTTCTGTTTTGTGATAAGCTTTAGAAGAAAGCCCGCATAAGGGGACACGTGAAAAGCCCAGGCGTTTTTGTGCCCGCTGTCTTTTTCCGGGCTTTCAGGAAAAAGCTGCAAGGCAGAAAAGGAGAGCATTTATGGACATTCTTGAGTTTCAGAATAAATTAAAAGAAATACAGACTCTGGCAGTAAACAACGGGAAAAAGGTCCACGTCCAGCTGGTGGAAAAGTTTTTTGACGATCCGGATATGGACGGGGAAAAATTAAAACGGGTTTATGATTATCTGGAGACCCAGGGCATCCGGGTGGAAGGCATTTTGGGCGGGGCAGACAGCCCTTCCAGGCAGGAGCAGGAAGAGCGAAGTGCCCAGCCTGAAAAAGAAAGGATTCCGCTGACCAGAGAAGAGGAAGAATATCTCCAGGAATACCTGGAAAACATGGGCGCCCGGGAAGAAGCGGCGGAAGAAGTGCTGTTTGAGCAGTTTTTCAGAGGCGAGAGAGCTGCCAGAGAAGCCCTTACCAGACTGTACCAGCGGGAAGTCGTGGAAGCGGCAAAGGACTTTAACAGGGAGGAACTCTTTTTCGGCGATCTTCTCCAGGAGGGGAATATGGGACTTCTCATGGCGCTGGAGAATGCCGGAGAACAGGAGGACCTTGGCAGCCGGATTACAGAGGAAATCCGAAACGCAGTGCGCAGCTTTGTGGAGGAACAGACCCGCCAGAAAAAGGAAGACGATATATTGGTGGAAAGAGTCCGGACTCTGGAGGCGAAAGTTAAGGAGCTTACAGAGGACGATAAGGATATTAAGTACAGCGTGGAAGAGCTGGCGCTGTTTTTGGATATGGATGTTGAAGATATCCGGTCCGTGCTGAGGCTTACCGGAGAAGAATAAAAGAGTACTTTTATAAAAAAGCACTTTTGCCCGTTTTGTGACGGTTCAAGAGAAAACAGAGCAGACGGCTGGGGATTTCACTGTCCCGCTGTCTGCTGTTTTTGTATGGCAATAAAATAAGCCGCCAGCTCTGTAGGTGGTGGGAATTGACTAAAAACGGAGCAGACTTAAGCAAAGTTTGGGAAAGGTTCTGAAAAAGTTCTGGAGAGTTTCCGGAAAGTTCCTGGGCATAGAAAACGGGAAAGACCAAGTCTTTGCGATTGGTTTATGCTTTTTTTAGAGAATTACTATGCTTTCTTCATTGCATAATAAAAGAAGAAGGTCTATGATAGTTGTAGTATAACAACGGAGGAAAAAAAGATGGATATAAAAGAGAACAAACCCCAGCCGCCAAAGAACAGCACGCTGTTTTTCTGCGGCGTTGTGCTGGTGATCCTGCTTATCCTGAATATTTTCGTCATGCCTGCCCTGTCGCAGAGGAGCATACAGGATGCCACCTATGATGCTTTCCTCAGTGATCTGGAGGCTGGAAAAATATCGGAGGTAAACCTGGATGAAGATGTGATTTATTACCTGGAGAAAACGGATGGAAGGGCACAGGTTTACAAGACCGGATACATCAGCAGTGATGTGGATCTGGTGAAACGCCTGGACGATGCAGATGTGGTTTTTAACAAAGAAGTACCGGAAACCATGTCGCCCCTTGTCAGCATCCTGCTTTCCTGGATCCTGCCGTTTGCCGTTATCTGGCTTTTAGGCGGCTGGCTGATGAAGAAGCTGATGAAGAATATGGGAAACATGGGCGGCGGAGCAGGCGCCATGTCCTTTGGCAAAAGCAATGCCAAGATTTATGTGAAATCCTCCACGGGTATCAAATTCTCCGATGTAGCCGGGGAAGATGAAGCCAAGGAGCTTCTTACGGAGATCGTGGATTACCTTCACAATCCTGAGAAATATAAAGAAATCGGGGCTTCTATGCCCAAGGGAGCCCTTTTGGTGGGACCTCCCGGAACCGGAAAAACCCTGCTGGCAAAGGCAGTTGCCGGCGAAGCCAATGTTCCGTTTTTTTCTATTTCAGGCTCTGAATTTGTAGAAATGTTTGTGGGTATGGGCGCGGCAAAAGTCCGTGACTTATTTAAGCAGGCAAATGAAAAAGCCCCCTGTATCGTTTTCATCGACGAGATTGATACCATTGGTAAGAAACGTGACGGGCAGGCGATGGGCGGAAATGACGAGAGGGAGCAGACTCTGAACCAGCTTCTGACTGAGATGGACGGCTTTGACGGTTCCAAGGGCGTGGTGATCCTGGCTGCTACCAACCGTCCGGATTCTCTTGATCCGGCGCTGCTTCGTCCCGGCCGTTTTGACCGGAGGATCCCGGTGGAGCTTCCCGACTTAAAGGGAAGGGAGGAGATCCTGAAGGTCCATGCCAGAAAGATCAAGATCGCGGACAATGTAAACTTTTACGAGATTGCCAAAGCTGCCTCCGGCGCTTCCGGTGCGGAGCTTGCTAACATTGTCAATGAGGCTGCCCTGCGCGCAGTCCGGGACAGAAGGAAGTTTGCCACTCAGGCAGACTTAGAGGAGAGCATTGAAGTGGTCATTGCAGGTTATCAGAAGAAGAGTCGTGTGCTGTCAGAAAAGGAGAAACTGATCGTTTCCTACCATGAAGTGGGACACGCGCTGGTAGCTGCCATGCAGACCAATTCCGCCCCTGTGCATAAGATCACCATTATTCCCCGTACCAACGGAGCCCTGGGCTACACCATGCAGGTGGAGGACGGAGAGCACTTCCTGATGTCCAAGGAGGAGCTGGAGAATAAGATCGCCACCTTCACAGGAGGAAGGGCGGCAGAGGAACTGATCTTCCATTCCGTTACCACCGGCGCATCCAACGATATCGAACAGGCGACCAAGCTGGCGAGAGGCATGATCTCCAGATTCGGTATGAGCGATGACTTTGACATGGTGGCAATGGAAAGCATGTCCAACCAGTATCTGGGCGGCGACAGCTCCCTTGCCTGCTCCTTTGAGACTCAGACCCAGATTGATAAAAAGGTAGTGGAACTGGTGAGAAAGCAGCACCAGAAAGCCTATAAGATCCTGGAGGACAACATCGGTAAGCTGCATGAACTGGCAAAATTCCTGTATGAAAATGAGACCATTACAGGGGAAGAGTTTATGAGGATTCTCAATACCAAGCCGAGGATTGCCATGAACCAGGAAATGTCTGCTAAAGAAGAGCAGTAAAAAGGCAGCAAAAAGACACAGCATAGATATGTGATAGAAAGAAAGTGGCTGGCACTTTTCTCTGGAAAAATCAGGGAAAGGAGCCAGCCGTTTTTGCAGATCAGTTCCCGCTGCTTTCATACCGGGCAAGTCCCCGGGTAAGCGCCGCTTTGGAGAGAAGGAGCAGCAGCAGGCATACCAGCGGAGTCAGGAGCACACCTGCGGTCATCCCTTCCTTTCCCAGCAGATACCCTGCCGGATAATAACTGACAAAGGCATAGGGGATCAGATAAGCGAAGATATTTTTCAGCAGGGCCGGATAGATGGTCAGAGGATATTTTGCCATTTCTCCTATGGAGATCAGGAAAAAGTTCAGGTTGTTTTTGCCTCCCTCCATCCAGAAAGAGGCGCAGCTTGCCAGCCAGATCATGCACACCCGCAGGATACAGGATTCCAGCAAAAAGACCAAGAGCAGCAGGACTTTTCCAGGGCTCCAGGAGATGGAGCAGTGGGACACACCCAGCAGGAATACCGCTGAGGCAATAAGCATTTTATGCAGCCCGTCAAAATCGATCCTGGCAGTGACCATCTGCAGCCCCATAGGAACCGGGCGCACCAGGAAACGGTCCAGCTCCGCGGCATTGATCATCTGGGCGATTTTCCAGGTTCCCTGGAAAAAGAAGTTGATGCAGCCTTCTGAGAAAAGCAGGAAGCTGTACAGCCAAAGGATCTCCCACAGATTCCAGCCCTGGATCTGTGGAATATTAGAATAAAGGATTCCCAGCACCGCCAGAGCGCACAGCTGAGAGAATCCGGTAAAGAACAGCAGCATCAAAAAATCTGCTTTATATTCTGCCAGGCTTTTTATATTTTGTTTTTGAAATTTCCAATACAGCGACAGATATCGCAGCCAACGTTTCAGCAAAGTTTTGCCCTCCTTCCATTCAGATTATCCTCCGTACAGGGAGATCACAGAGGAAGCTTTTTTCCAGAAAAGGCTTCCTGCCAGCCACAGCAGCAGGATCCACAGGATCTGGATCCCCATAGCGTACAGACTTTCACGGAAATCTAAGGTTCCCAGGAAAATGCTGCAGGGGGTGTAGACAATCCCCTGAAAAGGCAGGAGATGGCCCCCCTGCCTGAAAAAAGCAGGAAACATAGAAAGGGGAATGACAGCCCCGGAGAAAAAATTGGTCAGCACCTCCCTGGTCTTCACTACCCCATAGGCATTCTCTGTGTAAAAGCACAGAAGGGAAAAAAGATACTGGATAGAAAACTTAATTCCCTGCCCCAAAAGGAGTGACACCAGGAAAAGGAGGAGCCTGCAGGGAGTGATTCCCTGCAGCCCATTTACAAAAAGGTACAAGCTTCCTATAAAGAGAAAGGACATGGAAAATTCCATAACAGCATTGCCTGCCATGCGGAAGAACACCATGCCCCGGTAGCCGGCAGGCTTGATCAGGTCCAGGATAATATCCCCCTGGATGATCTTCTTTGCCGTATCCATTTCAAAGCCGAAAGAGAAAGCGCTGTTGCACAGAAAAGACACAAATACATAGCGCCTCATCAGGTCCCAGGTCATGCCGCCCACTGTTTCCTGGTAATGAAAAATGCTTTGCCAGACGTAATAAAGCACAGCAGTCTGAATGAAATTTGCCAGCATCCCGGTGAGAAAATTGCTGCGGTAGGTACAGGATTCCAGAAAGCCGCACCGGATCAGTCCCCAATATTTTTTCATGGCGCAGTCCTCCTGTTAAAAAGCCGGATTACGATTTCCTCCAGAGAATCAGACCCGGGGAAAGCTTCAAAGATCTTCGGCAGCCGGTCGTCAAAAAGAATCTCTCCCCGTTCCAGGATGATCAGACGTCCGCAGAGCGTTTCCAGATCTTTCAGGTCATGGCTGGTCAGGAGAATGGTGGTTTTCTTTTCCTTATTGACAGAGCGCAGGAAGTCATAGATTCTTTGCTTTACTGCCACGTCCAGACCAATGGTAGGCTCGTCTAAAAAGAGCACAGGAGGCTCATGGAGAAGGGCAGCCGCCAGATCTGCCCGCACCCGCTGCCCCAGGGACAGCTTCCTTGCAGGCTGGTGCAGGAATTCCTCCAGCCCCAGAAGCTCAGTAAAGGAGTCCAGATTTCTATGATAAAGTTCTTCCGGGATTTGATAGATATCTTTTAGAAGACGGAAGGTCTCGCAGATGGGGATGTCCCACCAAAGCTGGGTCTTCTGTCCGAATACCACACCAATCTGCCCGGCGTTCTCCATTCGTTTCCGGAAGGGATCTTTTCCCAGGATGCTCACCCTGCCTGCGGTAGGCTTCAGGATGCCGGTCATCATTTTTATGGTGGTGGATTTGCCGGCTCCATTGGCGCCTAGAAAGGCGACGCTTTCCCCCTCCCGGATCTGAAAGCTGATGCCTTTCACTGCCTGTTTCAGCTCATAAGAGGGCTTTACCAGATGCCGCAGGGCGCCTAGAGTCCCCTCTTTTTTTACCGGAAGCCGATATTCTTTTTTCAGATTTTCTACTTCTATAACGCACATGAAAACCTTCCTTTCTAAATACATACAGGTAAATCCATGCAGCTGCAAATGAGGTGCTGCTTCCTATTTTCTGCTTCCCTATATCAGCAGCACTGAGGAAACGCTGTCTGTCAGGTATAAACAAAGAATAGCCAAACCGGAAAGAAAAAAACATACTTTTTTTCAAGGAAATGATATGAAAAACAAAGAAGGAAGGCGGGAGGAATCGAATTTCAGACGGTTCTGTGCTAGAATGATTTTACAGGAGGGAAGGCTTATGATAGGAAACAGAAACCCGATTTTATACAGAGAAAACAGCGCCCTGCTTTCCATGGAATTCAATCACTGCGGTTTTCAGCAGTGCACCCCGGGATACCAGTATGGAATTTCCATGAGACCCTTTCACCTGATCCATTTTGTATTGGAGGGAAGGGGATGCCTGGTCATGGGGGAAAAGAAGTATGAAGTGGAGAAAGGACATGCTTTCTATATTCCTGCCGGAATGCCCGGCTATTATACCGCAGACAGAAAAGATCCCTGGAAATATGCCTGGATCGGCGTCTATGCAGATGTCAGAAACCCGTATCTGAGGCTGATCTTTCAGAAGAAATCAGTGGTGCCTGTCGCGCTGCCCCAGGATGTGCTGGAAAAGGCGCTGCTGGCGATCATTGCCGTAACAGACAGGCGTGCAGCGGATGTGGAGACCTATCAAAAAGAGAAGTTCCCTGGGGAACAGTTTTTTGCCATCCGCACCCCGCAGGAGAGCCTGGAGGTCAACAGCCGTATGCTCCATCTGTTTTCCCTGCTGGTGGAAAGCCAGACCCAGAACAGCTTTTCCTGTATGGAAGAGAGGAATCATGCGGCGGATGCCAAGGCTTATATGGATGCCTGCTATTACGAAAATATCAAAGTGCAGGACATTGCCGAAAGTCTCCATATCCATCCCAATTATCTAACTCAGGTGTTCAGGGAAGCCTATGGACAGACCCCCAAAATGTACCTGAACCAGCTGCGGATGTACCGGGCAGGCATTATGCTGGTGGAGACGGACTATCCCGTTTCTGTAGTGGCAGAGGCAGTGGGATTTTCTAATCCGTTTCATTTTTCCGCAGCGTTTAAAGAGCATTATCATATGTCGCCGGCGAATTACAGGAAGGAGAACCAGTAAGCAACTCAGTGCCTGAAATCACTCTAGTGCGGTTAAGAATGTGAAAACTTTAAAAAGAGATGAGATATTCTGGGATTTATTCTGCAGACCGGGTGCTGTCTGAGGAAAGAGAGATGAAGAAAAATAAGAGGGAGCCACAGATTCTGTGACTCCCATTTTTAAGAGAAAATTAAAATGTCTAAACAAATCAGCCTTTCCAGCCTTCTGCATTGATCTTATCAATCACTTTGGTGGTCTCGTCATATACACCAGGGAAGGTGC
>DWVZ01000146.1 GCA_019119975.1 Candidatus Blautia merdavium
CAGCTGCCTATCAGCAGTTACATCCGTCCGGCATGGGATGTGGAAACCCTGGGAAATCTGGGATTTGAACAGCTTTCCATTGATCTGGGGCTGAGCCGGAGGATTTACCTGGAGAAAGATGAATTTTATAATCCCACGCCGATGTTTTATCTCTGCGCGGTGAAAGAAGAGAAGAAATAGAAAAAAATAAAAGAAAAGCAAAAAAGCAGGAAGGAAACCAGAAGAGAGACGGTTTTCTTCCTGTGTTCTTTTTATAGAGGATAGGAACTAGGATTGGAAATGTGCTATACTGGTATTCAAAGCAAAACAGGAGGACAGCCTATGTACCGAGTTTTTATTATAGAAGATGAAGAAACCATTGCCAGGGGAATCCAAAAGCAAATGGAATCCTGGAGTCTGGAGGCAAAGTGCGTACAGGACTTTCGCAGTGTGATGGAGGAATTTCAGGATTACCAGCCTCATCTGGTGCTTCTGGACATTTCGCTGCCTTTTTACAACGGCTATTACTGGTGTCAGGAGATCCGCAAGATTTCCAAGGTGCCGGTGATCTTTCTCTCTTCCGCCTCAGAGAATATGAATATTGTCATGGCGATCCAGATGGGCGGAGATGATTTTATTGCCAAGCCTTTTGACTATACAGTTATGACGGCAAAGATCCAGGCGGTTCTAAGAAGGGCTTACGATTATACCATGCAGCCGTCTGCTCTGGAACACAGAGGCGCGGTCCTCAATACCCAGGATGCCACGCTGCTCTATGAGGGAAAGAAGATCGATCTGACCAGAAATGAATACCGGATTTTGCAGACCCTTCTGGAGCAGAAGGGCAGGATCGTCAGCCGGGAGAGGCTCATGGAAAAATTGTGGGAAAGTGACAGCTTTGTAGATGAAAATACCCTCAGCGTCAATGTAAACCGCCTGCGGAAAAAGCTGGAGCAGGAGGGGCTGGACCATTTTATCACAACTAAAGTGGGAATGGGATATCTGATTGAAAAGAAGGGAGAAGGGAAATGAGGCAGGAAGGAAAGTTCTTATGGGAGTATATCAGGCAGTACAGAAAAACCGCAGCCTTTTCTCTGCTTCTGCTGCTGACATTCTGGCTTTTATTTCTGCTGTACCATCTGCCCTTTCAGGCAGCCGGATACGGCACTGTGCTGACACTTTTCTGGGGAGCTCTGCTGCTGGTGCCGGACTATTTCAGGTTCCGAAAGAAGCACCGGCTTTTGGTGCAGCTTCGGGAAAAAGCTTTTGGGGAACTGCAGTTTCTCCCTGTGCCCCGGGGAATCCTGGAAGAAGATTATCAGGAGTTTCTGGCGGTGGGAAATCGCAGGCTATCGGAAATGGAAGATAGCATGAACAGGAAATATACCGATCTGATGGATTACTATACCCTGTGGGTACATCAGATCAAAACGCCCATTGCTTCTATGCGTCTGACCCTGCAGGAAGCGGACAGTCCCCTGGGACGGGAACTGACCGGAGATCTGATGCGCATTGAGCAGTATGTGGAAATGGTACTGTGCTATCTGAGGCTGGACAGCGATTCCACAGACTATGTATTTCAGGAGTATTCTCTGGATGCCATGATCCGGCAGGCAGTGAAAAAGTTCTCCCCTTCCTTTATCCAGAAAAAGATCCGGCTGGATTACCGGGGAACACAGGCAGCTGTAGTTACTGATGAAAAGTGGCTGCTGTTTGTCATGGAGCAGATTTTGTCCAACGGGCTGAAATACACCAGGCAGCAGGGATGCATTACCATTGAGGTCCGTCAGCCGCTGCTGCTGTGTATCCGGGATACGGGCATTGGGATTGCCAAGGAAGACCTTCCCCGGGTTTTTGAAAAAGGTTATACAGGCTATAACGGGAGAACCGACAAAAAGGCAAGCGGCATCGGTCTGTATCTCTGTAAAAGGATCTGCAGGAATCTTGGTCATGCCATTGCGATCACTTCCCGCCCGGGGGAAGGGACCGAAGTATGCCTGGATCTGAGAAGAAAGGAAATCCGGGCAGAGTAAAAACAGCGCCGTCTTTCAAAAATGTAAGACGGCGCCCTGTTTTTGTAAGGAGAATCGATGGCAGCTAAGGCATCCTTTTGCTACAATGATCACAACAGAAAGGAAAGCATACAGGAGGAAAAACAATGCCGATCTTAGAGGTTATCAATTTAAAAAAGATTTATACCACCCGTTTCGGAGGAAATCAGGTCCAGGCGCTGAAAAATGTGAATTTCAGTGTGGAAGACGGAGAATATACAGCCATTATGGGAGAATCCGGAAGCGGAAAGACCACACTTTTGAATATTCTCGCTGCTCTGGACCGCCCTACGAAAGGGACTGTGCTGCTGGATGGGAAGGACATGGCAAAAATCCGGGACAAAGAACTCTCTGCCTTTCGCAGGGAAAAGCTGGGATTTGTGTTTCAGGAGTTCCAGCTTCTGGATACGTTTTCCATCCGGGATAACATTTATCTGCCGCTGGTGCTCAGCGGAAAGCATCACAGGGAAATGGAACGGCGGCTGATCCCCATTGCCCAAAAGCTGGGGATTCAGTCCATTCTGGACAAATATCCTTATGAGGTATCCGGAGGGCAAAAGCAGAGGGCAGCAGTAGCCAGGGCGCTGATCACCCATCCCAGGCTGATCCTGGCGGATGAACCCACCGGAGCCTTGGATTCCAGATCTACGGACGAACTGCTGCAACTGTTTTCTGCCATTCATGAGGAGGGGCAGACTATCCTTATGGTGACGCATTCCGTGAAGGCTGCCAGCAGCGCCCACAGGGTGCTGTTTATCAAAGACGGGGAAGTGTTCCATCAGATTTACAGAGGCAACAGTACCAGCAGTCAGATGTATGAGAAGATTTCCCAGAGCCTGACCGCTCTGACAACGGGAGGTGAGCGATAAGATGAAGACAGGGTTTTATCCCAGGCTTGCCTGGACAGGAATACGGAAAAATAAGAGGATTTATCTTCCTTATCTGGCTGCCTGCATTGTCATGGTTCTGATCTTTTATATCATCTGCTTTCTGTCAGAGGACCAGACGGTCCAGGAGATCAACGGAGGAGCCACTATGCAGATGATGCTGTCTCTGGGGACAGGAGTCATGGGATTCTTTGCCCTTCTCTTTTTGTTCTATACCAATTCGTTTCTGATGAAGAGAAGGAAAAAAGAATTTGGGCTGTACCACATTCTCGGTATGGGAAAGAAAAACGTGGCGGCAGTGCTTGTATGGGAAAGTCTTCTGGTCAGCCTGATCGCATTGACTGCCGGATTGGCAAGCGGAATTTTATTTTCCAAGCTGGGAGAACTGGTCATGGTCAATATGCTGGAGGAAGTGGGAGATTTTTCTTTTTCTGTGGAACCGAAAGCCGTGCTGGTGACCCTTTGCCTGTTTCTTGCCATCTTTTTTCTGATCCTTCTCTCCGGTGTGTGGCAGGTTTACCGTTCGGATCCCATCGAGCTGCTCCATAGTGAATCCGCAGGAGAAAAACCTCCCAAAGGCAACTGGCTGGCAGCTCTTTTGGGAATCGGGCTTCTGGGCGGCGCATACTGGATCGCAGTGACGATCCAGGAACCGGTATCTGTTATGATCTGGTTCTTTGTGGCAGTGGCTATGGTGATCGGGGCGACGTATCTGTTATTTTGTTCCGGGTCTGTGGTTCTGTGCCGTATTCTGCAGGCAAAGAAAACCTATTACTATAAGACCAGCCACTTTATTTCGGTGTCTTCCATGCGGTACCGTATGAAGAGAAACGGTGCGGGACTGGCGTCCATCTGCATCCTGTCTACCATGGTGCTGGTCATGATGTCAGCCACCTCCTGTCTTTTTCTTGGTTCAGAGGAAAGCATGCGCGCCAGATATCCCAGAGATGTGGTGCTGGATACTTATTCCGCAGAGGAACAGAAAATCCAGCAGGTACATCAGACGGTGGATACGGTTCTGAAAGACTATGGGGAAGAGAAAGAGGATGTCCTTTCCTACCGGATCCTGGATCTGACCGGGCTCTTTGCGGAGAATCAGGTGATTTTAGACCCGGAAGAATACAGGAAGTTTACTTATTCCGGTTACGATGATGTGCGCCAGATCATGATGATCCCTGTGGAAGATTATAATGAAATCATGGGCGAAGAGGAGGTTCTGGAGCCGGACGAGGTGCTGGTGTACAATACAAAGTCTGAGTTTCGATATGATTATGAACAGTTGAATCTGCAGGGGCCGGGCACCTGGAAAATAAAGAAACAGGTGAAAGCGTTTGTCAATAACGGGGTGGACTCCATGCAGATCATTCCTACGACCTATCTCTTTGTTTCGGATTTCGGGGTTCTGGAGCAGATTTATGAACAGTTTCCCTACAGAGACGAAAGTTTTGAACCGAAGTTTCATGATTATTACGGTTTTGACCTGACCTGTGAAGAGGAGTCTCAGGCAGAGATTGCCCAAACTATTTACGACAGCATCACAGATCTTCAGATTGGGGACAGCAGCTTTCCTACTGTGGAGGTGGAAAGTGCAGCTAAGGAGCGTATGGATTTTTATGCTATGTACGCAGGGATGTTCTTATTGGGAATTATCCTGGGCGTGGTATTTTTGATGGGAACTGTGCTGATCATGTATTACAAACAGGTGACAGAAGGGTACGAGGATCAGGGGCGGTTTGCCATTCTTCTGCGGGTGGGCATGACAAAAGAACAGATCAAGAAAAGCATCCGCTCCCAGGTGCTGACCGTATTTTTCCTGCCTCTTGCAGCAGCGGAGATCCACACAGGTTTTGCCTTTCCCATTATGCATAAAATCCTGCTGTTGTTCGGTCTTACCAATCTGAAGCTTTTGCTGGCGATCATGGCAGGAACTTTTCTTCTTTTTGCTGCTTTTTATGTAATCATGTATCTGGTTACTTCAGGAGCGTATTACAGGATTGTAAGCAAAGGGAAAGAGGAAGCCTGATTTTCGGAGAAGAAAGTCCGGGGCTACAGCTGCACTGCGGCATCCAGGCAGATCTGCAGTGCAGGGGCATAGGACTTTTCGCCCCAGTCCCGGTCGTCCTGGATGTCTGCCAGGGTGTCTGCAGTGAAAAGAAACTGCCCGAAGGTGACGTTTCGGAATTGGGCACAGGCGAACAGGGAGGCGCATTCCATTTCCACCACGGAAAAGCCTTCCTCTCTGCGGTAAGCTACCAGGTCCTTGGTTTCCCGGAAAAATCCGTCGGTGGTCCAGGTCCGGCATTCCTGCCAGGAAAAGCCGTTTTTCTTCATGGCTTTTTCAATGGCAGCCACAGCTGCCGGGTCTGCCTGTACGGTTCTGGAGGCAGGCAGATAATGATAAGAGGCGCCTTCATCCCGCAGAGCTTCTGTGGGGATCAGGAACTGGTTCTCCTCTATGGGAACCAGAGCGCCGCAGGAGCCGGCAGAGATGATCTTCCTTGCTCCGTAACCGATGAGAAAATCCAGAAACTGCGCTGCTGCCGCCCCGCCTAAGGGCGCCTGGCACAGGCACAGTTCTTTGCCGCCGTAAGATACCTGGTAGATAGGAAAAATCTTGGTAATCGTTTCAAATTCGCCGATCTTTGGACAGTGATGTCTTTTCGCGTAGCGTTCTACTTCGTCTCCTAGAAAAGGGAAAACAGCATATTCAGGGAATTGATATAAATGTGCCCGGTCAGGCATGAGGACTGCCTGCGGGTTGTCGTCGTATTCCAGGATGGGAATCGGATTTTTGATCAGAGCCATGAGAGTACCTCCTTTGGTGTGCGGATGTCGGCGTTTTGGGTAAAAAGTTGAAAATTAGAGGAAGTATAACATAAAGAGGGGAATTGTACAAGATTTAATGAAATGTTGGCGGAAATTTTGTAGTGACGGAAGTTTTGGGCAGAAATTTTAGGCAGAGATTTATCTGGTCATTTCCAAACGAAGGTGCTATACTGTTGAAAGAAAATGAAAGTGGGAGGATTTATGATCATTGATTACCTGTTTTTTATCCTTGGAGGATATCTTTTGGGAAGCATTCTTTTCGGGGAACGGATCCCACGGAGGATGAAAGGAATAGAAATCAGAGAAACCAGCAGCGACGGCAATCCGGGAACCGCCAATGCTTTTTTATGCGGAGGGTTCTGGTGCGGGATCCTGGTTCTTTTTTGCGACCTTTTGAAGGGATTTCTTCCTGTGTGGCTGGCAGCATCCAGACTGGATGTGATGCAGCCGGGGTTTGCGCTGGTACTGGCAGCGCCTGTGGCAGGTCATGCTTTCCCGGCAGGAAGTCCAGGAAAGGGCGGTAAAGCCATTGCCGTTTCCTTTGGCGTGCTTTTAGGGCTGGTTCCCCATCTTTCCGGGGCGCTGCTTTTGGCGGCATGGTATCTGTTCTTTTCCCTTGTGGTGATTGTAACGCCCCACAGTTACAGGACCGCAGATGCCTATATCTGCTGGTGCGTTAGTGTGGTGCTGTGCAGGCTGGGGTCTGTGCTCAGTGCAGGGGCAGCTATGATCTCTCTAATTGTCCTGGGTAAACATGCGCAGGAATTACAGAACAGGGAGGAACGGCAGGTTCATTTTTGTTTCAGGAAGGAGTAAGCCATGAAAGTATTAATATTGTCCTGCAAGACCGGAGGCGGACACGATGCGGCAGGGCTGGCAGTCAAGGAAGAGCTGGAGGCAGAAGGGCACGAAGCAGTCCTGTTCGATTATCTGATCCTTGCAGGACAGAAGGTTTCCCAGACCGTGGGAGATGTATACGTCAATACAGTGAAAAAAGCTCCCCATATATTCGGCGCCGTCTATAAGCTGGGAATGGCAGTCAGCAGGATTACCAGGAAATCCCCGGTTTACTATGTCAATGCGAAAATGGGAAAATACCTGCAGGCATATCTGGAAGAGGAAAGCTTTGACGCAATCGTCATGCCTCATCTGTATCCGGCAGAGACGCTGACCTATATGAAACGGCAGGGCATGGCGCTTCCTCCGCTGGCGGCAGTCATGACGGATTATACCTGCATTCCGTTCTGGGAAGAGACCAGATGTGATTATTACATTGCGCCTCATAAAGATTTGATCCCCGGCTGTGTGAAACGGGGGATTCCCAGAGAAAAGCTGCTGCCCTATGGGATCCCGGTCAGCAGAAGATTCCGGAAAAAGGCAGATAAAGAAAGTGCAAGAGATTATCTGGGACTTCCCAAAGACAGGAAGATTTTCCTTCTGGCAGGAGGCAGCATGGGCGCCGGAGATCTGGAAAAACTGTGCAGGCGCCTGTGGGAGCAGATCCGGGAATCTGGGACGATTGTGGTGATCTGCGGAGGGAATAAAAAGATCTTTTTGAAAATGAAAAAAGAATTTGCAGGACAGCCGCAGATTTACATTGTAGGTCAGACAAAGCAGATGGATCTTTATATGAAAGCCTGCGATATCCTGTATACGAAGCCGGGAGGTCTGACCTCCACCGAAGCGGCAGTATCCGGAATCCCCATCGTCCATACCGATCCGATTCCGGGGTGTGAAACCAGCAACCGGAAGTTCTTTGCAAAGCGGGGCATGTCTCTTGCGCCCAGAACCCTGGAGCGGCAGATCCGGCAGGGGATCTCACTTCTTGCCTCGCCGGAGAAATGTGCCGAGATGAGAGATGCTCAGCAGAGGAATATTCCAGGAGACAGCGCGGTACAGATTGTCAAACTGCTGGAACAGGTGTGTGCAGAAAGGAAGTCTGAGGAAGGCAGCGATGAAGCGCTGGAAGTGAAAAGGATAAAATAATAGAATAAAATTGCTTATTCCCGCCGGAATGCAGGCGAAAACGCCTATGTTTCGACGGGACTTTTGTAATTTGGCACCGTTTATTTTATAAAATATTTATACATAAACGCCTGCTTTTGTGATACTATGGAACTACAAAAGAGAAAAGGATCCAAGAAATTTTTTATACAACAAATGACATGTCATATCTGACTTTCAAACAGCAGTTCTGCTGCAAAATTTCCTAAGTAAAAACTAATTTTTAAAACAGAGGCAGTGTATCATGCACAGACAGGCGGAAAGAGAACTTTATCTGGGCATTATCAGGCTCTTTCCGGGTACTTTGCAGAGATTTTCTGTCTTTACAGACGCTGCCAAGTTTTCTATAATGAAAGGAGTAAAAGCAACTTGACGAATATGAAAAGTTTAAAGGATTTGACGCTGCTGAACCGTTTCCTGTTTGCAGAGGCCATGGATGACCCGGTCAATATGCGGAATCTGCTGGAGATCATTCTGGGGCGGGAAATTGTCTTAAAGGATCTGCCCCAGACAGAGAAGGAGCAGAGGAATTCTCCGCTGTACCGCTATGTGAAGCTGGATGTGTGGGCGGTAGACGAGGAAGGAACAGTCTATGACACAGAACCTCACCGGGGAGAAGCAGAGCCTCTGCCGAAGCGAAGCAGACATTATCAGAGTATGATCGACAGCAAACTGTTAAAGCCGGGGAAGGTAGACTATACGGATATGAATAATATATACATCATTGTAATCACACCCTATGATGTATTTCAAGCCGGGAGATATATGTATACCTTCCGAATGGCGTGCAAAGAAGAACCGGGGCTGGAGCTGGAAGACGGGGCGGTAAGGATATTCCTCAACACCCACGGGACCAATGAAAACGAAGTCAGCCCGGAGCTGGTGGAACTGCTGAACTATATGGAGAACACCAACACCTGTCCGCCGGCAAAGAGCGAAAAGCTCAGTGAGATCCAAAAGCGTGTAGCGGCGATCAAGTCCAGTGAAGAAGTAGGGGTGAAATATATGCAGGCATGGGAAGAGAAAGTACTGGAGCGGGAAGCCGGACGAAAGGAAGGGTTGGAAGAAGGATTACTGCGCGGACAGGCTGAAAAACTGAAAGAACTGGCAGCAAAGAAAAAACAGAAAGGCAAGACCCCGGAGCAGGCAGCTGAGGATCTGGAGGAGGATGTGGAAGTGATCCGCCGGATTTATGAGGAGTTGGAGATCCGGGAGCCCAAAAACGGATAACGGAACGAAAAAAGAAGTCAGGCATAGGAGAAAATTTTCCATATGCCGGCTTCTTTTTTTATGAAAATTATTTCACACCAAACTCTGCCAGCGCCTGCAGCGCGTTTTTCCTGCCGGTAAAGTGTACGGCGTGGAGTCCCTGGGCGCGGGCTTCCGCTACATTCTCCAGGACATCGTCCAAGAACACAGCCCGGGAAGGGTCAATGTCAAAATCCTGGATCAGTTTCTGATAAAACTCCGGCTGGGGTTTCAGCAGATGTACCTGCCAGGACATATAGCCGCCGTCCACCAGATCTAAGAAACGCATTTCATTTGCTGCCTGGCGGTAAAGAGGCTCAGAAAAATTGGAGAGGATATAGATCTTATAGCCTCTTCGCTTCAGATATTTCAGCCAGCCGCGGGTATAAGAATATTCTTTGATGGTTTTTCCCATACAGGAAAAAGCTTCCCGGATTTCTTTTTCCCGGGCAGGATCGTTTTTTAGAAAAGCCTGCAGAAGCTCTTCCTCTGTAAGCACCCCGCGGTCTGCCTCTGCCCATTGAGGACTGAGGAAAATGGCGTTGGCAACGGCAGCAGCAGTTGCTTCATCGTATTTTAATTCCCGCATAGGTTTCATAGGATCATAGCTGACCAGGACGTTGCCGATATCAAAGATCACGGTGTTGATATCGGAACCTTCCTCTGAAATCTGAGGGATCAGATCCTCCCTGCCCCGTGTCCATTTGTAGATCAGGGATATGGCATACAGCAGGATGGGAATGAAAACCGTGGCAAATAGAGACGCCATCAGCAGATTGCCTGCCTTGGAGGAGTCGATCAACGCAAAAATGAATGTCAGGACATACATGCCGGCAAGGAGTACGATTCCTATCATGGCAAGCAGCCGTTTTAAGTTCTTCACTTCTTAATCTCCCTTGTTTAGAATATCTATTATTATAATGAGTTTTAAAGGAGTAGTCAATGTATAATACAGGCTTTGGAAGATTTTCGGGCTATACCTATGAAAATATGGAGAATGACCTGGAGCTTTTTGAAAAAATATTTCCGGGGATTTTGAGTGTGGACAGTCTGGGGAAAACAGCAGATGAAAGGGAGATTTACCACTTAACGGCAGGCAGGAGGGAAGCGCAGGACAAGATCCTGATCTTCGGCGGGATCCATGGCAGAGAGTATATGACCTCCCAGCTGATCATGGAACAGACCGCAGAGTTTTTAAGCGGAGTCCTGAAAGGAAGGGCGTCAGCCCGGGGAGACAGCTATGCACAGCTGCTGGAAGGAAGCGCCGTCCACATCATTCCCATGGCAAATCCTGACGGCGTCACCATCAGCCAGATGGGACCAAGAGGGATCCGGAACAGAAAGCTCAGGGAAGCGGTGTGGCAGATTGCAAAAGAGGAGGGCGGACGCCTTCCCTGCGGCCCCTATTTTACTGGCTGGAAGGCAAACGCAAGGGGCGTAGACCTGAACCGGAATTTTGACGCAGAGTGGGAGCGCTATGAGGACAGACGGGGAAAACCGTCCTCCCGGGAGTACAAAGGCGCTGCTCCGGAATGTGAAGCAGAGTCTGCGGCTTTGGCAGAACTGACCCGAAAGGAAAGATTTAAAAGAACCATCAGTTATCACTCCTCCGGCGCTGTGATCTACTGGAATTTTGGACAGGTAGGGGAACTGTACCGCACCAGCAGAAGCTTCGCCGGCAGGATTGCCGCTGCTACCGGGTACGATCTGGAGGAAAGCTATGACTGTGTGGATCCGGCAGGATACAAAGACTGGGCGCTTCAGAAAATGCAGATTCCCAGTATCACCATTGAGATCGGACGGGCAGGATCGCCGCTCCCTGCCTGCTGTTTCCGGGAAGTGCTGAGAGAAAACCGGACCGTATGGGAGGAAACCCTGTACAGCCTTTTGGAAGAAACCTTTTCCCAAGAGAGAAAAGGAGCTGCCAGGTCATAGAGCAGCTCCTAAAAAAGGGGAGGATTAAGTATTTCTACTTTTCTTTTGTTGCCTGCAGAAAGCGCCGCGCCTTTGCGTCATCTCTCTGTGGGCTGTTTATAGTATTACCTTAAAAGGAGAAGCTATACAGGAAAAAGAAAATTTTTTTCAGACATTGAAAAAAAGGGAGTTTTCGTATATACTATACCTGTCAGCCCGGCAGGGGCTGATGCGTACCGGAAGAAGCTGCCCATTGGGCAGACAGTCCGGCTGAATACGAAAAAAATAAAAGGCAGGTAAGATACATGGCATTATTAAAACAGTGGAGAGATATGGCATACTCTCAGCAGGCTGACAAAGGACAGCTGCAGAAATTCTGGACCAATTATTTCATGATTGAAAAAGGCATTTACGAAAAGCTTCTTGACAACCCTGAAGAAGTGGTAAGAGGAACGGTCAAAGAGCTGGCAGATAAATATGAAGTAGATGTTATGACAATGGTAGGATTCCTGGACGGCATCAATGACAGCCTGAAGGTGCAGAATCCCATCGAAGAAATGGAAGAGGACACCGTAGTAAACCTGGGCTATGACCTGGAAATGCTGTACAAAAATATGGTGGATGCCAAAGCAGACTGGTTATACAATCTTCCTCAGTGGGACAACATTTTCTCAGAAGAAAAGAGAAAAGAATTATATCTGGAGCAGAAGAAATCCGGAACCATCGTAAAAGGACCCAAGATTGGAAGAAACGATCCATGTCCATGCGGAAGCGGAAAGAAATACAAACACTGCTGCGGAAGAAATAAATAAGGAAAAACAGGCGCTGACGGTCTGCCTGGCAGGAAAGCGGCAGACCCGGTGCAGCGCTCAAGCGGAGCTTTTCTGTAGAAGGGCAGGAGACTGTCCAGACTGCCGGACTGACAAGGGACGGCAGCCCTTTGGAAAAGCTCCGCTTTTTCTGTCCGGCATCCGGCGGAAAACTGAAGCAGCGTCTGTCAAAAGGTCAGGGCTGCTTTGAAAATGCAGGCAGGCTGGACGGGCACTGTTCAGGAAGACACAGAAAGGAAAGAAAAATGCTGGAAAAAATCATGTTCTTTTTGGGCGTTTTAAGCATAGGCTATTTCATTGGGATTGCCCTGTACGCAGGGCTTTCTTCTAAATTTCCATTTCTCTGGCTGGCAGCGGGGATCTGTTTTCTTGCTGTGGGAGCCGGCTGCCGTGCAGGCATCTCTCTTCCGGCAGGTCTCCGGGCAGCAGTCTGGGCAGCATCCGGGATCTTCCTGGCAGCGTTTCTTGTGACCGAAGGGCTGATCGTATATGCTATGTGCCAGAGACCGGAGAAAGGACTGGATTATCTCATAGTCCTGGGAGCTCAGGTGAAGGGAAGGCGTCCCAGTCAGTCGCTGGAATACCGCATAGACAAGGCATACAGCTATCTGAAAGAAAATCCGCAGACCCGCGCAGTCCTCTCCGGAGGACAGGGATACGGGGAGGAGATCTCAGAGGCGCAGTGTATGTATGAAGAGCTGTCACAGAGAGGGATCGCGGCCTCCAGACTGCTTTTGGAGAGCGGCTCAGTCAATACCATGGAGAACATCGTGTTTTCCCGTGACCTGTTAGAGAAGGAGCACCCCGAAGGGACGGGGGATCTGCGCGTGGGGATCGTCACCAATGGATTTCATATCTTCCGGGGCTGCGCCATTGCCCGAAAGAATCTGGACTGTACCATACAGGAGGTTCCCGCCAGAGGAAATCTCTTTTTGCAGGCAAATTATATGGTACGGGAATGTCTGGGAATCTGGAAAGATAAATGGATGGGAAATTTGTAAAGGCAGCACCATAAGCAGCACCATGCTGCCCGGAGCAAAAAACAGCTTCCAGCAGAAGCAGCCGGAGAACGGCGGCGTCTGCTGGAAGCTGTTTTGCTGTCAGACCGGGATCCTGGTCCGGAGAAGTTCAGTTCTTCCTGATCTTACGCACATAGGCAGAAGGTGTCATACCGGTGCATTTTTTAAAAATCTTGCTGAAATAATAGGGATTGTTTCCGCATCCTACCAGTTCAGCCACGTTCTGGATCTTTTCTTCGTCATTGCCTGCCAGGATTTCTTTTGCCTTCTGGACCCGCAGGTTCATCAGATAGCTGGAAAATTTCTGCTGGGTTTCTTTTACAAAGCAGCGGCTTACATAGTTGACATTCATGTACAGATGATTTTCCGCGATCCATTTCAGAGTCAGGTTGGAGTCGGATACATGGTTGTCCAGGTAATTCAGAAGTTCCTCCACCACAGGGCTGTAGGAGTTGGAGCGTCTCTGGGCGGTGACCATGATCTCTTCCAGCTTTTCCAGTACCTTGGCGCACACGGCAGAGGGGTCTTTCTCCAGCTGTAAGGCAGAGAGGAATTCTGTGATCTGGGCAATGGTCCAGGAGGAAATCTCAGAGCTTACGGTGATCAGTACCTGGCAAGACAGCTGCTGGAGAAATTCCAGGCTGGAAGCTGAAGAGAGGATCCTCTTTAATTCCACAAAGGCATTCTGGCGCGTCTGCTCGTCAGGAGAAACCAGCAGCGGGCAGAGATTCTTTGCCTGTGAGATGATGTGTTCATAGTTAAAGCAGGGGATCAGCCGGTCTTCCATGGCAAAGTACAGACGGTCATAGCGCTTCAGCCTGCCGATGAGCATGGTCAGGAGCGCCTGCAGGCTGGGGTAAGAGGTCCGTTCATATTTGATCGATACACGCTGACCGGGAAAGGAAAGCGTGCCCAAAAAGCTGTCCATTTCCCGGTAATCCTGGCTGTAATTGGGAAAAAACAGGACCAGAATATTGGTTACGTAAAGGCTGTACAGCAGCAGCTGGGGCGCGTGGTGCTTAAAATAGTTGGAAATGATATCCAGGCAGTCCCTTAAATATTCTTTCTCCAGATAATAAATGCAGCAGAACTGGTAGGTGGTATCCGTAAAATCCAAATATTTTTCATAAGGGGCAAAGACCCGGCTGTCAATCTGGGAAAGGGAGATGCTTTCACTGATAATATTTTCGACCAGGATATAGCGAAGGCTGTTGAAAAGCTGGTTGTCATGGCTCTCCAGCTCTTTGGAGCGCCGCAGCTCCTGGCAGTCGTTTATGACTTCTTTTACACAGGCTATGATCTGGTCTTTTTCACAAGGCTTTAACAGATAATGCCGGACGCCGCACCGCATGGCGCGTTTGGCATACTCGAATTCTCCGTAGCCGGACAGGATAATGAACTGGGTATCCAGGTTTGTATGGGAGATTCGTTCTATAAGCTCCAGCCCGGAGATGCCGGGCATGCGGATATCTGTCATGACGATATCCGGAGATTCGTCTAAGATGGTGTGGTATGCCTCCACGCCGTCCAGGCAGGTGCCGATCAGGGTAATGCCCAGGATTTCCCAGTCAATGACTTTGGCAATGGTGCTGCATATGATTTCTTCATCATCTACAATTAAAAGTTTCAGCATAGGTCAGGTCCTTTCTACATTCTCTTGCTGCGGCAGTACAGGCAGGAAAACCTGGACCACCGCGTATTCCTCTCCGGTCTCTTCCTCTTCGATATTTTTCAGGTGTAAGCCAAAGTGGTCCCCATAAGCAATCTGGATCCTCTGATGGATATTTAAAAGCCCGATACCGAAGCCATGGGGAAGGATCTCCTGGTTCACCAGCTTTTCCAGGAGATTTTCTTCAAAGGAGGAGCCGCTGTTTTTCACCTCAATGACCAGCAGATCCTCAGAAAGCACAGCGCTGACCGTGATGGTGCAGACGTCTGAGCTGTTGTCCAGCCCGTAGCGGATGGCGTTTTCCAGAAGGGGCTGGATGGTGAACTTGGGAAGCAGCAGGTTCTGATATTCCTTTGGGATCTGCATTTCATAGATCAGCCGCTGGGAGTAGCGCAGCTTTTGGATCGCCATATAATTTTCCACCAGCTCCAATTCCTGACGGAGAGTAAAGGGTTCGCTTGATTTGCTTAAGGACATACGCAGCAGATATCCCAGGGAAGTGGTGATCTGAGAGATATCTTCCGCGCCTACTGCATTGGCGCGCCAGTGGATGGAGTCCAGGGTATTATAGAGAAAGTGGGGATCCATCTGGCTTTCCAAGGATTTCAGCTGGGCTTCCTTTTTCAGCAGTTCGTTGGTGTAATTCTCTGTGATCAGAGTATTGATTTTGTGCGCCATGGAATCAAAATTCGTATGCAGCTGCCCGATCTCATCTTTTCTCTGGCTGTAGTCATAGGGATTGGCAGGGAATTGATAGGTGCCCTCGCCGACCAGATGCATTTTTTTTACCAGCCAGTCAAAGTGCCGGGTCAGTGCGGCAAGGATTCTGGCAGAAAGCAGCAGTACAGTGCCTGCGCACAAAAGCATCGCCCCGATACAGATCGTCGTAGTCAGAGACACCGTCCAGGCAATGGATTCATAGGAAACCATTGCAATATAATCCCAGTCGTAATCAGGGATATATCCTTTCACCGCAAAGAGCGTCTGATCCATCACCTCTGTGATGGTATAATTTTTCTCCAGAGATGAAGTCAGACGGCTGATTTCTCTTTGGGGCAGCTCCTGGGAGGAGTAGATGGTTTTGCCGTCCTCAAGCAGGAGGAGGGAGGGCGTCTCATAGGCAGAGCGGAAAATGCTGGTCTGCCCGATCAGAGTATCCGGATTTACATTTATGATCAAAGTGCCCATATGGCGAAAGGAGAAGTCCTTTGCCTCCCGCAGCTCTTTTACCAGAAAGAGACCATAGTCCTGACTGTAGTCCGTGATCCAGACGGTGGAACCCTGGGCTTCATTACCTCTTTTTACCAGATCGTCCCGGATCTCAGAAGGAACCTTCCGAAAGCGCACCAGGTAGGTGCAGATGGTGCTTTCTTCCTGCAGGATCGTAATATAGGAGATATGCTGATTGGCAGTATTAAACATATAGTTGGTCAGCACATTATACACAGTAGTTTCAATGGACTGCTTTTTTTCACGGGAATCTGTGCTCATGGCAGCGGGCAGCTGCCTTTGGACCGTGTCATTAGAAAAGATCATATCCGCCAGTTCATTGACTTCCAAAAGATCGCTGTGGATTTCTGATGCCGCATAGGAAAGGTTGGCAGCCACAGAGCGGTATAAAACCTTATCATGAGATCTGGAAATGCAGTAAATGCTCAGAAAGGCAGTGGCGGAGAGAAAGAAAACACAGCCTAAAATGATCAGTTCAATTTTGCGTTTCAGCGGCATATCCCGGAATTTCTGTGTAAACATGAAAAATCCCCCCCTTAAACGGTCTATCCCAGGTGTCTGTATGGTTGCCGTATTTTATATCCAATCATTATACAGAAAAAAATAGAGTAAATAAATATGTTCAAATAAAAAGTCAATTTTTTATTAAAAAGTGGTTTTTTTACTAAAATAGGTGGAAAAATTATAAATGAAAAGTTGGTTTTGTCGATTTTATGTTGGATAAGATGAAGATATAATGTCATTAGTTACAAAAAACGGATCAAAGTATTTTAAGGAGCTTCTTGGAAAATTTTGAAAAGGATAAGGAGGAAGAAAAGTTGAAATCTAGGAAAGTAAAAAGAATGCTGGCACTGGCAGTAACAGGCGCTGTATGTGTAAGTGCGCTGGGAGCCTGCGGATCTTCATCTGATTCAGGAAAAAGTGAAAGCACCGAAAGCAGTGACAGCGGTGAAAGCAGCGGAGGTTACGGCGATCTTGTCATGGCATGGTGGGGCAATCAGGTCCGCAATGAGAAGACCCAGGAGGCGCTGGATAAGTATAAGGAATTAAATGGTGTGTCTGTAGAAGGACAGTTCTATCAGTGGAATGATTACTGGAGCAAAATGGCAACCGCGGCAGCAGGAAACAGCATGCCGGACCTGATCCAGATGGACTATTCCTACATTGAGCAGTACGTGGATAACGGACAGCTTCTGGATCTGACCCCATATATGGAAAGCGGCGCGCTGGATGTCAGCAACATTCCGGAAAATGTACTGGCAATGGGAGAAGTCGGTGACGGAAATTACGGCATCGCAGCCGGCGTAAGCGGCAACTGCCTGTTCTATAATAAAACAGTGACAGACGAGCTGGGGATCACCATGACCGATAATATGTCTTTTGATGAATTTGTGGAAATCGCAAAGCAGATTACAGAAGAGACCGGATACCGTGCCAATGTTCTTTCACAGAATAACTATTTTACTGAGTGGTCAAGAGCAGAGGGAATCCCCATTGTAGAAGCCAAGCTTCCGGTTGCCAGCGCAGACGAGTATACACCATTCTACCAGATCATGGAAGACTCCATTAAGGACGGATGGCAGCTGACACCAGACTACATTGACACAACAGCAGTGGAGACTGATCCTCTGGTATACGGTTCCAGTCCGGAAACTATGGCATGGTGTACCATCAATGGTACTTCCAATCAGCTGACAGCTTTCCAGTCTGCGGCTCCGGAAGGAACTGAGATCGCAGTTACCACCATTCCGACTACAGATACGATTACTTCTAACTATCTGAAACCTGCTCTGTATTTCTCTATCAGTGCGGATACAGAAGACCCGGATGCGGCAGTTGCTCTTCTTGATTATCTGATCAATTCAGAAGATGCAAACGGGATCCTTCTCGGTGAGAGAGGCGTGCCGGCATCCACATCCATTGCAGACTACATCTATGACCTGGTAAGCGAGACAGAACAGAAATCCTTTGCTTATGTAACGGATGTGATCACACCGAATTGTTCTCCGATCAATCCTCCGGATCCTACCGGTATGAGCGAGTTGACCGATACGATGAAGAAAGTAGCAGAAAAGATCGGCTATGGAGAAGCAACTGCAGCAGAAGCTGCCCAGGAAGTATATGACAAAGGTATCGAACTTTGGGGTGAATAAGAAATAGAAAAAGGCTGTCGTCTGTCTGCACAGACAGAAGGCGGCAGCCTTTCTCCCTTTCTGGAGATACGAGACAGACGGCAGTCTTAAGGGCAAACGAATTTTGCAGACTGCCGGAAAGGAGAAACGATGCGTTCGGACAGTAAGTTATACAAATTTTTAAATAAGGAAAAGAGTGCAGGTGTTATTTTCTGTCTGCCCTTTATTATTGGATTTATTGCGTTTTTGATTGTTCCCATGGGAATTTCGCTGTACTATTCCTTCTGCGACTATGATATTTTGTCTCCGCCGGAATTTATAGGGCTGGATAATTATATCAAAATGTTCACAGGAGATGAGGTGTTCTGGAGATCATTTAAAGCAACGCTGTACTTTGCTCTGGTTTCCGTTCCCCTGCGTCTGGTCTTTGCCCTGATCGTGGCAATGATCCTGGTAAAACCCACAAAGCTGACTGGTTTTTACAGGGCTGCTTATTATCTTCCGTCGATTATCGGAGGCTCTGTGGCAGTTGCGGTGCTGTGGAAGCGGATGTTCGCGCCGGACGGCGTAGTAAACGCCCTTCTGGGAGTCATTGGGATCGATACGAAATTTGCCTGGCTGGGAAGTACGAAAACTGCCATCTGGACCCTGATCATACTGGCAGTGTGGCAGTTTGGTTCTTCCATGCTGATTTTCCTCTCTGCATTGAAGCAGATTCCCAAAGACCTGTATGAGGCAGCAGAAGTGGACGGTGCCGGAAAGGTGACTAAGTTTTTCCGGGTAACCCTTCCTCTTCTGACTCCCACGATCTTTTTCAATCTGGTGATGCAGATGATCAACGGCTTCCTGGCATTTACCCAGAGCCTGATCATCACGCAGGGCAAACCTATGGACAGCACCCTGTTCTATGCTGTCTACATGTACCAGCAGTCCTTTAACTACAACAGCGCGGGATACGCTTCGGCAATGGCATGGACCATGCTGCTGTTTATCGGTCTGCTTACATTGATTCTATTTAAGACGAAAAGATTCTGGGTATATGATCAGGAGTGAGAGCTATGAAAGGAAAAAAGAGGATAACAACGGTTCTTTATCATGTACTGGTATTTGGATTTGGACTGCTTATGCTGTACCCGCTGTTCTGGATGTTTATGAGCTCCTTTAAGGAAAGCGGCACCATCTTTACCACGGCAAGCCAGATCATACCGGACAAGTTTATTATTACCAATTACTTTAACGGCTGGAAAGGATTTGCGGGAATCTCCTTCAGCACCTTTTTTAAGAATTCCCTGTTCATCTCCATTGTGGCAACTGCCGGCACGCTGGCATCTTCGGCGCTGGTGGCATACGGATTTTCCAGGTGCCAGTTCAGGGGAAAGAAGATTTTATTCGCAGCCATGCTGGCATCCATGATGCTGCCGGGACAGATCCTGATGGTACCCCAGTATCTCTGGTACCAGAAACTGGGCTGGGTAGGAGGCTTCCTTCCGCTGATCGTGCCCTACTGCTTTGCCATCCAGGGATTTTTCGTATATCTGATGATGAACTTTATCAACGGGATCCCCAGAGATCTGGATGAAGCTGCCAAGATCGACGGCTGCTCCTATTACGGGATTTTCGCAAGGATCATCCTGCCTCTGATGAGCCCGGCGATCATTACAGGAGGAATTTTCTCCTTTATGTGGAGATGGGACGATTTTATGTCCGCGCTGCTGTACATAAACGATGCGGAGAAGTATCCGGTATCCCTGGCGCTGAAGCTCTTTGCCGATCCGGGGTCCTCCTCTGACTATGGCGCGATGTTCGCCATGGCGACGTTGTCTCTGGTGCCCATTGTCATTATTTTCTTTGTATTTCAGAGATATCTGGTAGACGGAATCGCTACTTCAGGACTGAAAGGCTGAGAACAGGAGGCAGGTTATGTTCAGAGCAGGAGTGATCGGCTGCGGAAATATTGCCCGGGTCCATGCCCGGGCGCTCAAGGAGTCCGGCTGCGCCGTTTTGCAGGCGTTTGCCGACAGGAATTTAGAAAAGGCAGAGGCGTATGCCAGACAGTACGGAGGGGAAGAAACCCGCTGTTATACCTCCCTGGAGGAAATGCTGGAACGGGAAGCTCTGGATGCGGTGCATATCTGTACGCCCCATTACCTTCATGTGCCTATGGCAGAAAAAGCATTAGAAAAGGGCGTCCATGTATTTCTGGAAAAGCCCCCGGCAATTTCTCTGGAGGAATTTTACAGGCTGGAGCAGGCAAAGGACAGAGCGAAGAAGGAAGTGGGCGTCTGCTTCCAGAACCGGTATAATGATACCACAGAAAAACTCCGTGAGATCCTGGAATCCGGCGTACTGGGTGAGGTGCGGGGCGCCCGCGCCTTTGTTACCTGGGACCGGGAGACCGGCTATTACCGGGACAGCAGCTGGAGAGGAAGCTGGAAGACGGAAGGCGGAGGGACACTGATCAATCAGGCGATCCACACCCTGGACCTGCTGGTCTATCTGCTGGGAAAACCCCAGGGAGCCGAAGCGTCTTTCCATAATCATCATCTGCAGCAGGTCATAGAGGTGGAGGATACCCTGGAGGCTTATATAAAATTTCCGGGGGCAAACGCCTGCTTTTACGCCACTAATGCCTATGCGGACGACGCGCCTGTGCTGCTGGATCTGGTCTGCCGGCAGGGCAGGATCCGGATGGAAGGGGAAACCCTGGAAATCCGTAAGGCAGACGGCAGCAAAGTATGGTATGATTTTGAAAAGAAGGAACCGGCTGTGGCGAAAACTTACTGGGGAAATTCCCATCAGGCATGCATTGCAGACTTTTATGAATGCCTGATGGAAAACAAACCCTTTCGGAACCGGCTGGAGGCGGTGGAGGATACGTTCCGGCTGGTTATGGAACTCTACGGTTCTGCACAATACGATAAAATAGTTAGGAAAAAAGAGGAGGGATGCCAGAATGGATAAGGTAAGATTAGGAATCATCGGTGTGGGAAATATGGGTACCGGACATATTAAAAACCTGAAAGAGGGAAAAGTACCGGAATTAGAGCTGACAGCTGTGGCAGACCGGCTGGAGCGGCAGAGAAACTGGGCGAAAGAAAACCTTCCGCAAGGGGTGCAGATCTTTGAGGAAGGCGAAGAGCTGATCGGCAGCGGCTGCTGCGACGCGGTTCTCATTGCAGTACCCCATTATCAGCACCCGGAGCTGGCAGTGAAAGCCTTTGAAAAAGGACTGCACGTACTCTGCGAAAAGCCGGCAGGCGTCTATGTAAAACAGGTCCGCCAGATGAACGAGGCAGCAGAGAAAAGCAATGTGGTCTTTGCCATGATGTTTAACCAAAGAACCAACTGCGTTTACCGGAAAATGCACGATATGGTACAGGGCGGGGAGCTGGGCGCCATCCGCAGAGTCAACTGGATCATCACAGACTGGTACCGGACCCAGAGCTATTACGATTCCGGCAGCTGGCGGGCTACCTGGGACGGAGAAGGCGGCGGCGTACTGCTGAATCAGTGTCCCCACAACCTGGATCTGATCCAGTGGATCTGCGGAATGCCAAGCAGGGTCAGAAGCTTCTGCCATGAAGGAAAATGGCACGACATTGAGGTGGAAGACGATGTGACGGCTTATCTGGAATATCCGAACGGCGCTACCGGCGTCTTTATCACAACCACCGGAGACGCGCCTGGAACCAACCGTTTCGAAATCACGGGAGAACTGGGAAAACTGGTCTGCGAGGACGAGAAACTGACTTTCTATAAACTGAAAGAAAATCTGACCGAGCATTGCGCTGCCTGCAAAGGCGGATTTGATAAGCCTCAGTGGGAGGTTGTGAATGTGGAAACAGACGGGCAGAACGAACAGCATGTGGGCGTTATGAAGGCGTTTGCCGGAGCCATCCTTCGGGGCACACCGCTGGTAGCGGACGGAAGAGAAGGAATCCGGGGACTGGCGCTGTCCAATGCCATTCATTTATCCAGCTGGCAGGACCGTACCGTGGAGGTGCCTGTAGATGAGGATGTATTTCTGGAGGAATTAAATAAGAGAAGAGCCACTTCCAGGAAAAAAGAAGGCAGCGGCGTGGTCTTTGATACAGAAGGAAGTTACGGAACAAAGTAAGGAGAGGATAGGCTATGAAAAATCAGATTATCATCAGCGGCTTTTCCGATGAGATCGCAGAAGCCCTGGACACACAGATTGAGGTGATCAAGAAGCTGGGAATTTCCCATATCGAGATGAGAGGCGTCAACGGACGCCCTCTGGTAGAGCACAGCCTGGAGGAAGTCCGGGCGATTAAGAAGCAGCTGGACGAAAACGGCATCCGGCTTTCTTCTGTGGGATCCCCCATCGGCAAGATCCTGATCACAGATCCCTTTGAGGAGCACTATGAATTATTCAAAAAGACAGTAGAGATCGCGAAGATCATGGAAACGCCCAATATCCGTATCTTCAGTTTCTTTATCCCGCAAGGGGAAGATCCGGCGAAGTACAAAGACGAAGTATTCCGGAGGATGAAACAATTTGCAGATTATGCCAGGGAGCAGCAGGTGGTGCTTCTCCACGAAAATGAAAAGGAAATCTATGGAGACGTGGCTTTCCGCTGCCTGGAGCTTTTGGAAGAATTCGCCTGCGAGAATTTCCAGGCTGTCTTTGAC
>DWVZ01000147.1 GCA_019119975.1 Candidatus Blautia merdavium
CCGTAAAGATTTCGGTACTGGCGCATGGTCATTCCGGTATCCTTCTTAAACTGAGCGCCCAGGTGGCTTTGGGAGGCAAAGCCCAGATAGGTGGCAATCTCACTGTAGGAATAAGGAGAGTACACCAGGAGATTTTTCACCAGGTTCATTTTTTCCCTTCGGATGAATCTGGTCAGAGAAATTTTTTCACAGGAGTGAAAAAGCTCAGACAGATAATTGGCATTCAGCCCCAGCGTATCAGCGATATCCTGCACCTGGATCTTATCGTGGAGATGAGAGAAGATATAGTCCTTGCATTTTCGGATGTGAGGATTTTTATCAATCTCCAGAGTGCCTTCCTTTTGGGCGTTGTTGTCCTTTACCATCTGGGCGTATTCAAATTCCGACTGATAGAACAGGTGGAAAACAGAGGGAATATCCCTGCATTCTTCGATTTTCTGGATATAGGAGTCGCTGAGAGAATAGGCAAGTTCCGCCGCCACCCCGCCCCGGATGGCAGCGCGGCTGGCAAGGGTAACGACTACAATGCCCCGGTTTTTCGCCTGGCGCAGAGGCGTTTTTGCCAGGGTGCCGATCTCGCCGGGATAATCCTCTTCCAGACTCCTCTTCAGCTGGACCAGATCCCCCTGTTCAATGCTGCTGAATTCCCTATTTTCCTGATCATAGGGGTTGTGATGCCTGCCGCTCTCTCTGTTTTCAAAGACAAGCCGGGAGAAATATTCGTGAAGATTCTCTTCTGCACTGGGATTGATGCAGTTCAGAGAGAGAAGCTCCTGCTCTTTCAGTGTGCGGGCATGGAACAGATTAAAGGCGAGAAGCACCTGGGTGGTGAAAGTGTTCCACTCACACAGGGGTACGGTTTCTTTCCAGGCTTCGTCCAGGGGACTTACTGTATGGACGTTTTTCAGATAAATATACTGGGAAAATCGAACCGGACCCAGAACCAGAGAGCAGTCTTCCAAGGGAACCAGAGCATAGACCATCTGGTCATTGATGCTCAGAAGAACGGGAGCCTCCGGGGACGATTCCTTCGCAGTCCGGCAGGGAAAGAAGGATAACAGCTCCCCGTCAGAAAAGGGATCGGAAAAATCAAAGCGGGCACAGAATTTTTTTCCAAAAGCGTGGTTTTGCTTGTATTTTCGCACAATGGTATGGAGCTGGTAAGACAGATACTCCATGAAAAAATCAAGGTTCATAAATATCTCCTGTTAAAACAGCCGGCTTTGTAAATGAGATGGACGGCTGGAATCCGGAACAATCATAAATAACAACTACATTATAGCATTTTTATCTGAGAAACTGAAGAAAAACATGAGAAATATGATATAGACAGAGAAGAAGAACGTATATGATAAGTACAGCAAAACACGAAGGATATCCGGGAAAGTTCAAAAAGAAAGGAAAAGAAACCATGTATGTTAAAGGAGTAAATCTGGGCAACTGGCTGGTACTGGAAAAATGGATGAGTCCGTCTCTGTTCGACGGGACCACAGCGGAGGACGAATATTATCTTCCCACACAGCTTCCAAAGGAAGTTTATGAAGCGAGAATCAAGATACACCGTTCAGAATATATCACAGAACGGGATTTCACCAGAATCAAAGCAATGGGAATGGACGCGGTCAGAATTCCTGTCCCCTATTTCATCTTCGGCGACCGCCCTCCGTTTATCGGATGCGTGGAGGAGCTGGACAAGGCTTTTGCCTGGGCAGAGCGCTATGGACTGAAGGTGCTCATTGATCTCCATACAGCGCCGGACAGCCAGAACGGTTTTGACAACGGCGGGATCAGCGGCGTGTGCAAATGGTCCCAGGAGCCGGAGGAAGTGGAGTTCGAGCTGACTGTGCTGGAACGCCTCGCCCAGAGATACGGTAAGCGGGATGGTCTTTGGGGGATTGAAATCCTGAACGAGCCCATTCTGGAAGAGATGTGGGAACAGATGAAGGTGACAGAGCGTTACCCTGCCGCAGACCCGGAGAAAGCAAAAGGAAGCAAGCCCAATACCATGGAATTTATCCGGGGATTTTATCTGGAAGCCTATGACCGGATCCAGAAACATTTGGCAGAAGACAAATATGTGGTAATCCATGATGCTTTCTGTCTGAAAGCGTGGAAAGACTTCATGCGGGAGGAAAAATATAAAAACGTGGTCCTGGATACCCATATGTATCTGATGGTAGCAGAAATGTGCGGCTGTGAACAGACGGTGGAAGGTTATGTAAATTATATCCAGGAACATTTTGCAAAAGATGTGGAAGAAATGCAGGCATACTTCCCGGTGATCTGCGGAGAATGGTGCCTCTTTAATTCCCTGGCTGTGGGACAAGACACCCAGGGCGGTCAGACCGTCTTAAACGGCAAAGAGGGTATGTCCCAGGAAGCCATGACCATGGAAGAAAAGAAACGGATCTACAATGCCGTGGCAAAAGCCCAGTTAGACGCATGGAAGAAGGGAAGCGGATACTTCTACTGGAGCTATAAGCTGCTGACCGATACCGTAAATACCCAGGGCTGGGTCGGCTGGGACAGCTGGGATCTGGGAAGATGCGTGGATTTCGGTTGGTTTCCTTTAGAGGGCTGACCGGAAGACTGAAAAATACGGAAAGCTGCCCGGGAAGCAGACACTCCTGGGCAGCACAGAAAAAGAAGAAAAGAAAAACATAAGAGAAAAAGTAAGAAGGGATAAGAAAATGAAAGCAGTCAATATGGATCCGAACGCAAAACTTTCTTTTCTGGAGAGGTTTGCCTATGGTATCGGAGATTATGCGGGGAACCTGGTGTATTCTGCCATCAGCGCGTTTCTATTGGTATATTATACAAATGTGGTGGGCGCCAGCGCGGCATCCGCGGCGTCTATCATCGCAGTGTCAAAGATTCTGGATGGAATCTCGGACCTGGTCATGGGATATATTGTAGACCATACCCACAGCAAATACGGCAAGGCGCGTCCCTGGATCGCCCGCCTGTGCATTCCTCTGGCAGTCTGTACGGTGCTGATGTTCAGCGTGCCCTCCGGTTTTGCCGGAAAGATACAGATCGCCTATATGTTCCTGACCTATAACCTGGTTTCCACCATTTTTTATACAGGGATCAACGTGCCTTACGCTACCATGAACAGCCTTATGACGGTGAACCGGTATGAGAGAGGACTCCTTGGAAATTTCCGTATGCTTCTGGCAACGGCGGGAACGATGACGATCAACACCGTGGTACTGAAAATGACCGGTTTCTTCGGAGGCGGAGATGCTTATACCCAGAAGGGCTGGACCATGACCTTTGTGGTTCTGATGATCGTCTTTGTGGTATTGAATATGTTTATGTTCTTTACCTGCAAGGAACGTGTGACCGAAGAGAGCGCGGCAGAGAAAAAGGACGACGTGCCTTTTGTGAAAGGAATCGCAGGTCTGATGAAGAATAAATACTGGGTTTTAATGGTCATCGCCTTATTCGCCATGTATTTTATGATGTCCTGCTTTTTCGGCTCCGCGTTGTATTTTACAAAATATAATATGGGAAATGAAAACCAGTATGCCATGGTATCCAACCTGCTCTCAGCAGCGCAGATCATCACCATGTTCGTGACTCCGCTGCTGATGAAGAAGATCAGCAAGAGAAATGTCTTTATGATCGGCATGGTCATTGCCACCGCAGGCTTCCTTCTGGCAGGAATATCCACCAGCTATGGGATCATCTGTCTTTCTTCTGTGATCAAGGGCATCGGATTCGGCTGCGGAGCTGCCACTATGTTCGGATGCCTGCAGGAAGCGATTACTTACGGCGAGTGGTATAACGGATACGGAACAGCAGGAATGGGAAATGCCGCCTCTTCTTTCTGCATGAAGATCGGTTCCGGAATCGGTACGGCAGCTTTGGGATGGATCCTGGATGGCGGCGGATTTAATGCGGATCTGGAAGTGCAGACCAGCGCGGCGCTGAATTCTATATCCGTTGCCTTTGTGTGGGTGCCTATTATCACTTCTGTGATCTGTATTGTCTGCATGATCTTTTTCAATCTGGACAAATATTATGATAAAGTTCTGGCAGACTTAGCGCAGGGAAAACACAGAGGAGAATAAGGAAAAGGACAGGGATGCAGGAGGGAAGGTCTTTCCGGCATCCCTTATGCCCTTATATGTAGTGTTGGCTTTCGCCAGCTGCGTGCGGCAGAGTTTTCCTGTTCCGAAAAATGGAGTCACACGTTATATTACGTTATATTAACAGAAAAGTGAGGACGGAAAATGGAGAAAGAGATTTTATATGGAACAGCCTATTACCCGGAGTATCTGCCCTGTGAACGGACCCGGAAAGATCTGAAGATGATGAAACAGGCAGGCATGAATGTGGTACGTATTGCGGAATCCACCTGGAGCACGCTGGAACCTGCGGAAGGGGTGTTTGACTTTTCCTATATAGACCGGGTGCTTGCGGCAGCCCGGGATGAGCAGATGTGTGTAATTATAGGAACCCCTACTTATGCGGTACCCTCCTGGCTGGTAAAAAAAGACCCGGAAGTAATGGTGGAAACAGAAGAAGGGCGTTCCCATTACGGGCACAGACAGCTGATCAATCTGCTGAATCCCTCCTTTCGTTTTTACGCAGAGCGGGTGATCCGCAGGCTGGCGGAGCATACAGCGGGAAATCCTCAGGTGATCGGTTTCCAGGTGGATAATGAGACCAAGCATTACGGGAATATGGGAGATGAAATGCAGCAGGCTTTTCTGGAATACCTGAAAGAAAAGTACCAGACCACGGAAAATTTCAACACTGCCTTCGGACTTGCCTACTGGAGCAATTCCATTCACAGCTGGGAGGATTTCCCGGATCTGCGGGGCTGTATCAATGGAGGGCTGATGACGGAGTTTGAAGCTTTTTGTCAGAGAACAGCGGCACAGTACCTTGCCTGGCAGGCAGAGATCATCGGGGAGTACAAAAGAGAGGATCAGTTCATCACCCACAACCTGGATTTCCAGTGGAAGAAATTCGGCGCAGACATTGCCCAGGACGGATATTCCTATGGAGTTCAGCCCCAGATCTGCCATTACGAGGCAGCCCGGGCGCTTACATTGGCTGGAACCGACATTTATCACCCTACCCAGGATGCGCTTACCGGAGCGGAGATTGCTTTTGGCGGAGATGAGATCCGCTGTTTGAAGGACCAGAATTATCTGGTGCTGGAATGCCAGGCGCAGGGATTTAAATACTGGACCCCCTATCCCGGGCAGCTGCGGCTCCATGCCTACAGCCATCTGGCAAGCGGGGCAGAAGGAGTGCTTTACTGGAACTGGCATTCCATACATTGCGGATATGAGACTTATTGGAAAGGAATCCTGAGCCACGACCTGCAGCCCAATCCGGCATATGAAGAGATCTGCCGCGTCGGCAGGGAATGGAAGACTCTGGGCAAAAAGCTGAAAGGGCTGCGCAAGGAAAATAAAATCGCTCTGGCTGTGGACAACCGGTCACTGACAGCCCTGCAGTGGTTCCCCATTGACCGGGATCTTAGCTATAACGATGTGGTGCGCTGGATGTATGACAGCCTGTATGAGATGAATCTGGAGTGCGACATTGTAGACGCTGCTGCCCTGGATCCTGAGAAATACAGGATGATCGTCACACCTGCCCTTTATTGTGCGTCGGAGGAGCTTCTTGGAAGACTGGAAGCCTTTGTGAAAAAGGGGGGCGTGCTGGTCAGCTCCTTTAAATCCTTTGTGGCGGATCCCCAGGTGAGGGTGCACGCAGATACGCAGCCCCATATCCTGCATTCTGTATTCGGCATGTCCTACAACCAGTTCACAGATCCGGGGACAGCCTCCATAAAGGGGCAGCCGGTGCAGTATTTTGCAGAGCTTTTAAAGTGTGAAGAGGCGGAGAGCCTGGCAGACTATGAGCACCCGTACTGGGGCGCCTATGCGGGCATCACCCGCTGCCAAAAGGAAAAGGGACATGCTTATTATGTGGGCTGCTTTACTTCCAGGGAAATCTTAAAGGAAGTTTATGAAAAAGCGGCGAAGGACGCAGGCATCCTGAGGATGGGACCAGAGCTGGAATTTCCCGTGATCGTCCGAAGCGGTGTTACTCAGGAGGGGAAAAAGCTGCATTATCTCCTTCACTACAGCCAGGAGAAAAGGGAGATTTCCTGTCCCTTTGCCTGTGTCAGGGATCTGCTGGACGGCAAGGTTTATGAAAAAGGCAGCAGGATTTCCCTGTCTGACTGGGATGTGAAGATATTAGAGGAGGAAGAGAGACATGATTAAGAACCCCATACTGCCGGGATTTCACCCGGACCCCTGCATCTGCAGAAAGGGAGAAGATTATTATATTGCGGTATCCACCTTTGAATGGCTTCCGGGAATTCCGGTGTACCATTCCAGGGATTTGAAAAACTGGGAGCTTTTGACCCATATACTGAAGGGAGAGGACGCGCCGGATCTGAGAAGGCTTCCCTCCGCGAAAGGAATCTGGGCGCCCTGTTTGACCTATTGTGAGCAGGAGGACCTGTTTTATGTGGTGTACGGCGTGATGAATTCCATGAATGCCAGATACTTTGATGTGGATAATTACCTCATCACTGCCAAAGACATCCAGGGACCCTGGAGCGAGCCGGTGTATCTTCACTCCGCAGGCTTTGACGCTTCCCTGTTTCATGATGACGACGGCAGGAAATGGGTGGTATCCCTGGAGTGGGAGACCAGGGAGGGCTATGAAAAGCCGGGCGCCATCTGCATGGTGGAATATTCTCCTGAAAAAAAGGAAATCCTGGGCTATCCCAGGAAGCTGTGGAGCGGAGGGACAGACCGGGGATGCATCGAAGGTCCCCATCTGACCAAGCGAAACGGGTGGTATTATATCATGTGCGCAGAGGGAGGCACAGGATATAATCATTGTGTTACCATGGGACGGTCAAGGAACGTCTGGGGACCTTATGAAAAGGATCCGGAGAATCCGATCCTGACTTCTGTGCCCGGAGAATCCTATGAACGCCATGACCCGGATCATCTGAAGCCAAAATACTACAATCCGGATTCCATTCTGCAGAAATCCGGTCACGGAAGCTATGTAGAGACCCCTCAGGGCGAAGTGTACCTGGTGCATCTCACTGCCCGCCCCTTTGCCCCGGAGCTTCGATGCACACTGGGAAGGGAGACTGCTATTCAGAAAATGATGTGGACGGCAGACGGATGGCTCCGCATGGCAGACGGCAGCAATCTGGCAAAGCTGGAGACCCCGGAAAGTTCCCTTACGCCATGTCCCATGCCCCGGATCCCGGATTTCGATGATTTCGACGGACCTGAGCTGGGAAACTGGTATTATGCGCCCCGGATCCTGCCCGAAACCTTTGCGGATGTCAAGGCAAGACCGGGCTATGTCAGGATCCGGGGACAGGAGTCCAGGACTTCCCTGAACCAGGTCAGCATCCTGGCGAGGAAGCTGACCAGCGTTTATGTCCGCATTACCACGAAAATGGAGTTTCATCCTCAGGTTCATCAGCACAGCGCAGGACTGATTCTCTATTATGATAATATGAATTACATTAATCTCAGAAAGTATTACAGTGAGACCCTGGGACAGAGCGCTCTGTCCATTATCCATCTGGAGAATGGGGTAAAGACAGAGTTTCTCAATTCCAGGATTCCCGTCACCGAGGATCCTCTGTATCTCCGGCTGTACGTCCAGGGAAGACAGTCCTGGTTTGAATGGAGTTATGACGGGGAAAACTATCAGAGGATCGGCAGGATCTTTGACACCACCAGATTTTCCGATGAATACTGCAAGTACGGGGGATTCACCGGAACCATGGCAGGTCTGACCTGCGCGGACCGGGTAAGGCACAGACACTGTGCGGATTTTGATTTCTTTGAATACTGCGCCGATGAATCCAAAAATGTAGACTGAGTCAGCGGAGCTTTTGCGGACACCGGAGGGCGTACATTCCCATAATTGATGCATATGATGAAGAAGGAATGAAAATTCCGAATAAAATCAGGAGGTACAGCATTTTATGGGAATTACCTATTCAAATAAAACAACCAATGTTTCACAGATCCCCTGCGACGGTACGTTTCAAGTGACGCTGTCATTGTCTGCCGCGCCGGATATTTCAGAGAACCCGGTGGATATCATGCTGGTCCTGGACCGTTCCGGCAGTATGCTGGGAAGCCCTTTAGCCAATCTGAAGGCAGGAGCAGATACGTTTATTGATATCATTGACCAGACTACAGACAGTGACAAGGACGGTATCATCGGCGGAGGAAGCCATATTGGAATTGTCAGCTTTGACGGCGCCGCAGTGGTAGATCTGCCTCTGAGCACTTCCGTGGCAGATCTGAAAGCCGCAGTGGCAGGCTTGAACGCCGGGGGAAGCACCAATCACGCCGATGCTTTCATTAAGGCGGCAGAATCCTTTGACCCCGCTTCTTCCAATGTGCGGGTCATTGTGATGTTTACAGACGGAAGGACTACCGCAGGACCTGCGCCGGGACCGGTGGCAGAAGCAGCAAAAGCATCGGGCATCATCATTTACTGCATTGGTCTGATGGGGTCAGACGGAATTGATCTGCAGGAATTAAACGACTGGGCAACGGATCCGGATGCTGACCATGTGGCAGTGACGCCGGATGAGGAGGAGCTGGAGGCGCTGTTCTCAGACCTGGCGCAAAGCATTTCCAAACCAGGAGCTACCCAGATCGTGATCGATGAGAACCTGAATCCTGACTTTCAGATTGTAAGCATAGATACACCGGACAAAGGAAGCGCAGAACTGGTGGATGACAATTCTCTTCAATGGAAGATTCCGGAGCTTGGAGTTTCAGGCAATGAAGAAGCCCGGCTGCAGTTTACTGTCCGGCATGTGGGGCAGACAGGAGGAGTGAAAGCAGTGAATCAGTCCCTTGTTTATTCGGATAAGGAGAAGAATGCAGTAACCTTTCCTGATCCGTCAGTGAATGTGACCTGCCCTGTGCAGGAAGACGAGGAGAAATGCCCGGATCCTGTGGAATTTACTGCAGAGGGGTGTGAAGATTCTCTGGAAGTGGATCTGGGTGATGTGTATCTGGAATCCCGGGGGCGGATCCTGCAGCTGGATCTAACCCTGAAGAATATCTGTCCCAACCGCCGCACGGCAGTGGCAGTGATCCTGACGGAAGTGGACTGTGTGGGAAAAGAGCATCCCAGCGGTATCAAGACCATTACAGTTCCTGCCCATCACGATGCCGCATGCAGAGATATAAAGGTGAAATGTATCAAATTTGTAGTACCTGACAATCCTGCGGTATGTGAAAGCGGAATGTGCAAAAAGAGAACCTTCCGGGCAAGAGTTCTTGCAAACAGCTTGGACAATGATTTCCAGTGCTGTGACGGAAGCGTCACAAGATAAAACATAGGAAATAGAGATAAGATAGCGGTAAGACAGAAACAGAAATAGGACAGAGATAAGACCGGCTGAGGAGAATCTGCGGAAGCGGACTGCGTCGGCGGGTCATAGAAGCTCTTGGAGATACAGCGGCGGTTCAGGCTATTTGTCGGAAACCGCTGCTTTTTCTGTGTGTACGAAGATTCTTGTTGCTTCCTGTGGTGAAAGTACGCTCATTGTTAGGGATTCAGGGACTTTTCTGCCGAAGCGCGTGCAGCTGTCTGTCAGGACTCCAGGGACGTTTCTGATGAAGCGAGAGCAGTTCTCTGTCAGAAGCCCAGGGACGTTTCTGACGAAGCGAGAGCAGTTGTCTGTCAGAGATTCTGGAGTTTTTTTCGATGAAGCGAATACGGATTTCTTCAGGGAATTTCTGGTCTTTTCTGAGAAAGTGCATCCAGCTGTCTTCTGGACTGCCTTCCGGCGATTTTAGGGGATAGATTTTTAGGGAGAGCAGATGCTATAATAAATATATTTCACAGAGATGCGGCTGTCGTAGAGAGGCAGCCGGGAGGAGAATGAGAAGATGACAAATGATATGACACAAGGGAGTATTATCCCGCAGCTGACTAGGTTCACCATCCCTCTGATACTGGGCAATCTGTTTCAGCTGACGTACAATGCGGCGGACTCCGTGATTGTGGGAAAATTTGTGGGAGACGATGCGCTTGCGGCAGTGGGAACCGCAGGTCCTATTATGAATATGGTGATCCTGTTTATCAGCGGTATGTGCATGGGCGCGGGAATCCTGATGAGCACTCACTACGGAGGAAAGAAATACGACAGGCTGGAGCGGCAGATCAGCACCACCATGCTGGGCGGTATCGGCTTTTCTCTGGTAATTACCGTGCTGCTGCTGCTTTTTGCCCATCCGCTGCTGGAGATCCTCCAAGTGCCGGGAGATATTATCGGAGCGGCAAAAGCATACCTGAGGATTATTTTCGTGGGTTTGATTTTTACCTTTATCTATAACTTTTTTTCCAATACTCTGCGGGCGCTGGGCGACAGCAGGGTGCCGCTTTATTTCCTGATCCTCAGTGCGCTGTTTAATATCGCCGGAGATCTGTTTTTCGTTATCGTGCTGAAATGGGGCGTGCCGGGCAGCGCTGCGGCGACTGTGCTCAGCGAGGCTTTGTGCTGTCTGTGCTGTATGCTGTATATTAAGAAAAAGGTGCCTTTGCTCTGCCTGGGACCCAAATGGCGGGTTTTTGACAGCTCTATACTCAGGACAACGGTTTCTTACGGTATCACCAGCGCTTTGCAGCAGATGTGTGTACAGCTGGGGAAAATCTGTGTGCAGACTGTGGTGAATGTGCAGGGGGTTGCTTTTATCGCAGCGTTTACTGCCATTAACCGGGTAGATGATTTCGCTATGACGCCGCAGCAGAATATTGCCCATGCCACTACCACCTTTATGGCACAGAACCGGGGAGCAGGAAAGATCAGCCGTATGAAAAAGGGATTTTTCTCCTCTGTAATCCTGCAGCTGGTCTATACGGCTGCTGTGACTGTGATTGTCTTTGTTTTTGCCCGCCAGATCATGGGGCTGTTTGTAGGAGGGGAATCGGAGGAAGTAGTAAGCCTTGGAGTTTCCTACCTGAAATTGATTTCTGTCATGTATGTGATGCCGGCGGCGACCAACTGTATCCAGGGATTCTTCCGGGGATTGGGAGACCTGAAGGTGACGCTGGTCAGTACGATTTTAAATATGTCAGCCAGATTTTTTACGGCATGGCTGATGATACATATGCTGCACGGCGGATTTGACCGGCTGGCGTGGGCGAACTTCTTTGGATGGGTTGCTATGCTGGCATTTCAGATTCCGATGATTGTGCACCGATGGAGGAAGGAGGGAACACCCGGATGAAAGAAGGCTTAGGAATTAACATGGATCGCTATTGAGTTCTCCATAACCAAATACAGAACCTGCAAAAATTACAGAAAATGGAGAATATTATCATGAATATAGATAAGAAAAGTGCTTTGCTTGTCATTGACATTCAGCAGGAAGACTTTAAAGAGATGAAGGAAAACGATATAGAAAACCCGGCATGGGATTGCATCCGCAATGCAAAGCGGGTGCTGGACGTATTCCGCAAAAACGGGCTGCCGGTCATCCAGGTGAAGGAAGTACACCGGGCAGATCTGACAGACATTGGGAGAGAGCTGGATGGCTCTGAAGGAATTCATTGTTTAGAAACTTCGCCTTACACAGATTATGCAAAGCTGACCTACCCCATAGAAGGAGAATACCGGATTACCAAAAGGAGATACAGTGCTTTTTTCGGCACAGATTTAGAAATTTTGCTAAAGGGACTTCATGTGGATACTTTGTATCTGATCGGCGGGCTGACAGATGTGTGCATTCATTACACCGCGGCAGACGCGCACCAGCACGACTATTATATCAAAGTGGTCATAGACGCAGTTGCAGGCTCCAGCAGGGAAGCCCATGAATATGCTCTGAAAGCAATCCAATATCTTCAGAGAGATGCACTGGTCACAACCGCGGATGTGGAAAGTGCACAGATCTCAGATAAGAGCAGCTCTAAAGGCTGAAACCCTATTTCTTCCAGATAAGTTTCCTGTTTCCAGAAGTGTGGAATCAGCAGGTGAAAATCCGTAAAAAAATGTTGACTTACAGTAAACTCTAAGCATTATAATCATTACAAGGCGGTGATGTTATGAGTTATACCATTGGTCAGGTGGCTGAAAAACTGGGAATTTCCACCTATGCCCTGCGCTACTATGAAAAAGAAGGTCTGCTGCCAGATGTAAAAAGAAATGCAAACGGCATCCGGATTTTCGAGGAATCAGACCTGCATTTTCTCTATGTTGTTTTTTGCCTGAAGAACACAGGGATGTCCATTGAAGAAATCAGGACATTTATACAATGGGCAAAAGAAGGAGACGCTTCTCTGGAAAAGCGCTATCAGCTATTTGTAGAACGCAGGGACGCAGTGGACAGGCAGATGGAACAATTAAAAGCTTACCGGCAGTGCATAGAAGATAAGTGTCAGTATTATAAAGAGGCACTGGAAGCGGGAACGGAAGCTGTCCATTTCCAAAAAGAGAAAAAGAAAGAAAATTTCCCACTGGGAGACATTGTAAAGCTGGAGGATGAGTGAGATGAAAGTTGTTGTGACAGGCGGCTGCGGACATATCGGAACGTATCTGGTCCCGATGCTGATCCATGCAGGCTATGAGGTAATCAGTATTACACGGGGAAATTCAAAGCCTTATGAATATGACCCCGCATGGGAAAAGGCAGAGACAGTGCAGATGGACAGGACGAAAGAGCCGGATTTTGCAGGAAAGATTGCCGCTATGGAGCCGGATATTGTGGTGGATCTGATCAATTTTGATCTGAAAGATACCATAGCAATGGCAGACGCGCTGAAAAATACCAGATGCAGCCACTATCTGTTCTGCTCTTCCTGCTGGGCTCACGGGCGGGCACAGGTGCTGCCTTTTGATCCGGATGATTTGAAGAAGGAGCCTTTAGATGAATACGGAAAGCAAAAGTTTGCCTCGGAAACTTATTTAAAGGATCTGTACCGCAGAGAAGGTTTCCCTGCAACGGTGATCATGCCGGGACAGATTTCCGGACCGGGCTGGACCATTATGAATCCGTGGGCAAATAAAACGGTTCTGCCGTTTCAGAAAATTGCTGACGGTGAGCAGATCTTTCTGCCTAATTTCGGAATGGAAACACTGCATCATGTACATGGCTATGATGTGGCGCAGTGTTTCTTTCAGGCAATCACCCACCGCAGCCAGGCATTGGGAGAAGCCTTTGACGCAGTCAGCGGCGGTTCCATTACTCTGTACGGATATGCCAGGATGATGTATGAGTTTTTTGGAAAAGAACCGAAGATCGGGTTTCTGCCATGGAAGGAATGGTGCGATTATGTAGGGGATCCGAAAGAGTGTGAGGATACCTACTATCATATTACAAGAAGCGGCTTCTATACCCTGGAGAAAGAGAAGCGGCTGCTGGACTACCAGCCCAGGTATACCAATGTAGATACGATTAAAATTGCTGTGCAGAGTTATGTGGACAGAGGGCTGATCAAGATCAGGGAAGAATAGTATACACGGGAAAAGCCGTATAAGGCGGCAATAAGGAGCAGGAAATCAGAGAGGGTTTCCTGCTTTTTCATTTTAGCCGGTCCAAAAAAATTTAAAAAAATTAGCACTCAATACTTGTTATCGCAGTGTGGCTTTTGTCTAACTTCATAGAGTGCCGTAAGTGCCTATTTATGGGCGTTTCTCGAATTTTATGATTTTATCTTAACTCGTCAGAAATCGTCATTTTATAAAAAATTGGTGTCAAAATTGGTGTCAATCAGCAGAGAGATACCTTTTCTTGCCACAGTATATCAGTATCACAAATTGAAAAATTGAATATCGCAAGTAGATTATG
>DWVZ01000148.1 GCA_019119975.1 Candidatus Blautia merdavium
CGAAGGATTTCCTAAGACAGCCCTTGACTGGCCTGTGACCCCGGAATGCCTTTACTGGGGACCGAAATTTTTATATGAAAGATACCAGAAACCCATTTACATTACAGAAAACGGTCTGTCCTGCCATGATGTGATCTCTGTAGACGGACAGGTGCACGATCCCAACCGGATTGACTTTCTGACCCGTTACCTGCGGGAGCTTAAGAAATGTGCAGAGGACGGGGCAGATATCCGGGGCTATTTCCAGTGGTCCCTGATGGATAACTTTGAGTGGCACAGCGGCTATGCGGAACGGTTTGGTCTGGTATTTGTCGATTATAATACACAGAAAAGGATAATCAAGGATTCCGGATACTGGTACAGAGACCTGATCCAGAGCAATGGAGAAATTTTGTAAAAGGAGAGAACAACAGCATGAAATTTACAGATGGATACTGGTGCGTAAAAAAAGAAATGACTCCGCTCTATGCAGTGGAATACGCAGACAGCAGAAGAAACGGAGACGAACTGACCCTATACGTTCCCGGAAAACACATTACAAACCGGGGAGACTGCTTAAATCTTGGAATGCTGACCATCCGCCTTTCCAGTCCCATGGAAGACGTGATCAAGGTTTCCATTTCTCATTTTGACGGAACCGCATACAAAGGACCTTTTGCGGAAATAAAGAATACGGCGCCTCATGTGAGCATTGAGGAGGATGAGGAGTTTATCACTTACCAGTCCGGAGATACCAAAGCCGTGATCGATAAGCGTCCCAATTCCTGGGGCATCCGCTTCCTGGATGGGGATCGTGAGCTGACCAATACCGGATTCCGGAATATGGCGAACATTGTGAATAACCAGACCGGCAGATGTTATACAGTCGAAGCCCTTGCCATTGATGTGGACGAATCCATCTATGGTCTGGGAGAGCGCTTCACACCCTTTGTGAAAAACGGACAGGTGGTGGAAATGTGGAATGAAGACGGCGGTACCGCAAGTGAAATCGCCTATAAGAACATTCCTTTCTACATTACCAATAAAGGTTACGGCGTTCTTCTGGACAATGAAGGAGACGCTTCCTATGAAATTGCCAGCGAAAAGGTGGAAAGGATCCAGTTTTCTGTAGAAGGACAGCGCCTGGATTATTATGTGATCAATGGAAAGACACCGAAAGGCACCATCGAAAAGTATACGGACCTGACCGGGAAACCGGCGCTTCCGCCGGCATGGTCCTTTGGATTGTGGCTGACAACTTCTTTTACCACCAACTACGATGAAGAGACCACCAGCAGTTTTATCCAGGGGATGGCAGACAGAGAGATTCCTCTGCATGTCTTCCACTTTGACTGTTACTGGATGGAAGCCTATGAGTGGTGCAACTTTACCTGGGATCCTAAGACTTTTCCGGACCCGGAGGGGATGCTGAAGAGATACCATGACAGAGGGCTTAAGATCTGCGTGTGGATCAATCCCTATATCGGACAGAAATCCCCTCTGTTCCAGGAAGGAATGGAGCACGGCTACCTCCTGAAGAAGACCAATGGCGACGTATGGCAGACAGATATGTGGCAGGCTGGCATGGGTCTGGTGGACTTTACAAATCCCGATGCGGCGGCATGGTACCAGGGAAAATTAAAGACTCTTCTGGATATGGGCGTGGACTGCTTCAAGACAGACTTCGGCGAGAGGATCCCGGTGAAGGACATTGCGTATTATGATGGTTCCGATCCGGTGAAGATGCACAATTATTATACCTATTTGTATAATCAGGCAGTGTTTGAACTTCTGGAAAGAGAAAGAGGAGAGGGAGAGGCAGTGCTCTTTGCCCGCTCCGCGACAGTAGGAGGACAGAAATTCCCGGCGCACTGGGGCGGCGACTGTTCCGCCAGCTATCCTTCTATGGCAGAAACCTTAAGGAGCGGACTTTCTCTTGCCTGCGCAGGATTTGGATTCTGGAGCCATGATATCAGCGGATTCGAGAATACAGCGCCTGCAGACGTCTACAAGAGGTGGTGCCAGTTTGGTCTCTTAAGCTCTCACAGCCGTCTGCACGGCTCCAGCTCTTACCGGGTACCCTGGCTGTTTGATGAGGAAGCCTGTGATGTGCTGAGAAAATTTGTGAAGTTAAAATGCAGCCTGATGCCTTACCTTTACCGTCAGGCGGTGATCTCCCATGAAAAGGGAACGCCTATGATGCGCCCTATGTTTGTGGAATTTCCACAGGAGAGGACCTGCGAGATGCTGGATAAGCAGTATATGCTGGGAGACAGCCTGCTGGCAGTGCCGATTTTCAAAGAATCCGGGGAAGTGGAGTATTATGTCCCGGAAGGAAAGTGGTTCAATCTCCTTACCAATCAGGTAGTGGAAGGCGGAAAATGGCATAAGGAGACCTACGATTACTTCCATATGCCGCTGCTGGTACGTCCCAATACGATTCTGGCAGTGGGACAGAACGATACCCGCCCGGATTATGATTATGCAGACGGAGTGACCCTGTATCTTTCCTGCTTTGAGGAGGGAAAAGAGGCAGAGACAGAAGTAACTGATCTGCAGGGAAGGACCGTGCTGAAAGTCCGGGCAGTCAGAGAAGGCGATGTGATCCGGGTTCATACGGAAGGAAGAGATGAGAAGGTACGGGTTCAAGTGCTTGGGGATGAAAAGCTTGCAGTGGAAATGGTGTAAGCAGCAGAATAAGTAAAGAAAAGCTGACAGGCTGCAGCCAGTCATTTCCTTGATAATTCTGAAGACGGAAGAATTGGTAGATATGAGTCAGCAGACGGAGGTGATCAATATGTGTGCGGCACTGGACAGATTAAAACAGGAAGGTGTACAGGAAGGATTAGAACAAGGCAAATTGATTCTGATCATGAATATGCTGAAGAAAGGCATGGAAGTAAAGGACATTCTGTACTTTGCAGGCGTATCGGAAGAAGAAGTTGAAGAAGCAAAGAAATTATTAGAATAATACTGAATACGAAAAGTACACAGCAAATGCAAAAATCCAGAGGCAAACCGAAAGTCGGGGTGTCTCTGGATTTTCATAATGGGAAAACGCCTTATTTATGGTCTTGACACCTCACATTTATAGGTAATACAATTATTGCATATACAACTAATGGAGGTGCGAATATGCTCAGACGTCTGTTTTCTTATATGCATCAATACAAAAAATACGCCTGCCTGGCGCTTTTGTGTATTACGGCAGAAGCCGTCTTTGAGCTTCTGGTTCCTCTGATCATGGCGGATCTGGTAGATGTGGGAGTTGCCTCAGGAAACCGGGAATATATTTACATGAAAGGTCTGCAGATGGCAGTCTGTGCTGCGGCAGCCCTGGTCCTGGGAATCGGCAGCGCCAGATTTTCCGCGCTTGCAGGACAGGGGATGGGAGCAGAGCTAAGAAAAGCCGAATACGAGAAGCTGCAGGCGTATTCTTTTTCTAATATCGATCATTTTCGAGTATCCTCTCTTATCACGCGGCTGACCAGCGACGTGACGAATATCCAGAATTCTGTATCTACCGGCATGCGGCCATTCTGCAGAGGTCCTGTGATGCTGGTAGCAGCTACCGGGGTGGCATTTTCCATTAACGGCAGGCTGGCAGTGATCTTTTTGGTGGCGCTTCCGGTGCTGGGTGTGCTGCTGTTTCTTATTGTTTCCCGTGTGCGCCCTATGTACAGCCGGATGCAGGGGGCGATTGACAGTGTCAACAGGATTGTACAGGAAAATCTAACTGCGGTCCGGGTGGTGAAAGCCTGTGTCCGTGGCGATTATGAAATCGCCAAATTCGAGGCAGGCAATGAAAATCTAAAACAGCAGTCTCAGACGGCATTCTGCCTGGCTGCGCTGAATATGCCGGCAATGCAGTTCGTAATGTATGGAACGATCCTTGGCATTCTTTGGTTCGGCGGTCAGCTGCTCCAGACCGGAAATATGCAGGTTGGAGAATTGACCGGATTTTTAAGCTATGTGCTGCAGATCTTAAATTCTTTGATGATGATTTCCAATGTATTTCTTATGATGACCCGCTCCCTGGCAAGCGGAAGCCGTATTCTGGAAGTAATCGATGAGAAAATTGACCTTACCGATGAAAAGGCGAGGGACATTCAGGTCCAAAGCGGTGAGATTACCTTTGACCATGTATGGTTTAAGTATAAAGACGAAGCAAAGGAATATGTGCTTTCTGACATTTCTCTGCATATTTCCGCAGGGAAAACAGTGGGGATTATCGGGCAGACAGGAGCTGCTAAGACCACTCTGGTGCAGCTGATCCCCAGACTGTATGATCCTCAGAAAGGGACGGTCCGAGTGGACGGTATCCCGGTGCAGGAATATCCCATGGAGCATTTAAGAGATGCCATAGCCGTAGTCCTGCAGAAAAACACACTGTTTTCCGGAACCCTTCTGGAAAATCTCAGATGGGGAAAAGAGGACGCATCCATGGAAGAAGTCAGAGAGGCGTGCTGGATTGCCTGTGCAGATGAATTTATAGAACGCCTTGCCAATGGATATGACACGGAGATGGGACAGGGCGGAGTCCATGTGTCCGGAGGACAGAAGCAGAGGCTTTGCATTGCCAGGGCGCTGCTGAAGAGGCCAAAGGTTCTGATCCTGGACGACTCTACCAGTGCGGTGGATACTGCCACAGAAGGGAAGATCCGAAAGAGGATGGAAGAGTCTCTCCCTGGTGTGACAAAAATTGTTATTGCTCAGAGAATCTCCTCCGTGCGCCATGCGGACCAGATCATCATCCTGGATGACGGGAAGATCCATGACGCGGGTACACACGAAGAACTGCTGCTGAGAAATGAAATTTACCAGCAGATCTATGAATCCCAGAAGGAAGGAGCGGAGCTGTAATGGCAAGATATGTAGGATATAAAAGGCCAAAAGATACCAGGAAAACTTTGAAGCACCTGTTCCGCTACCTGGGGATGCACAAGTGGATGTTTGCGCTGGTAGCTGTGCTGGTGTTGATCAGTACCAGTGCCAACATTATGGGAACCTTTCTGCTCAAGCCGGTCATTAACCGGTTTATTCTGCCCGGGGATATGGAAGGGCTTTTCAAAGCGGTGGCAGCTATGGGAGGCATGTATCTATGCGGTGCACTTGCTACTTTGGGATACAATCAGCTCATGGTGCGGTCTGCCCAGAAAGTGATCCAGGATATCCGGGGAGATCTCTTTGCCCATGTACAGACGCTTCCGCTGGAGTATTATGATGCCCATACTCATGGGGAACTGATGAGCCGCTTTACCAACGACGTGGATACTGTGCAGGAAGCCATGAACAACAGCTTTGCCATGATCATACAGAGTTTTCTGATGCTGTTCGGGACCGTCGCCATGATGCTGGTGCTCAGCGTCAGGCTGTCCGTGATCGTGGTGGTCTTTTTGCTGATTATGTTTGCTTTCATAAAGTTTAATGGAAGCAGAAGCCGCAGATATTTCCAGAGGCAGCAGGCAGAGCTGGGAAGGATCAACGGATTCATAGAGGAAATGGTGGCAGGACAGAAAGTAGAGAAAGTGTTTCATCATGAAAAAAAGGATTTTGAGACCTTTTGTGAAATGAATGAGGCGCTGCGCAGAGAATCTACCGACGCTCTGACCTTTGCTGGTATGATGGTGCCTACCATTGTCAGCCTCTCCTATGCCAATTATGCAGTATCGGCGTGCGTGGGCGGTCTTTTGACTTTGCTGGGAATGCTGGATATGGGGAGCCTTGCCTCTTATCTGGTATATGTGCGCCAGAGCGCCATGCCTTTAAACCAATTTACCCAGCAGGTGAATTTCCTTCTTTCAGCGCTGTCCGGGGCGGAGAGGATCTTTGATATAATGCAGGAAAAACCGGAGATTGACCAGGGAGAGGTCACGCTGTGCAATGTAAGAGAGAAGGAAGGGACATTGGAGGCATGTGAGGAACGCACCGGTCATTTTGCCTGGAAAGTTCCGGCGGCAGACGGACAGTTTTCTCTTGTCCCTCTGAAAGGGGATGTAAGGTTTCAGAATGTGGTATTTGGATATGTGCCTGGGAAACAAATCCTCAACGGCATCTCTCTTTATGCCAAGCCGGGACAGAAGATTGCTTTTGTAGGTTCTACCGGGGCAGGCAAGACGACGATCATCAATCTGATCAACCGGTTCTATGAGATCCAGTCAGGAACCATTACCTATGACGGCATTGATATCAGAAAGATCAAAAAGGGAGATCTGCGGAGATCTCTGGCAATGGTGATCCAGGATACGCATTTATTTACAGGAACCATTGCGGACAATATTCGTTATGGAAAGCTGGACGCCACAGACGAGGAGATAAGAGAAGCTGCCCGCATTGCCAATGCGGACTCTTTCATCCGCAGACTGCCGAGAGGATATGATACCATGCTTTACAGCGATGGCAGCAATCTTTCTCAGGGGCAGAGGCAGCTCCTTGCCATTGCCAGGGCAGCTGTGGCGAAACCTCCGGTTCTGATCCTGGATGAAGCGACCAGCTCCATTGATACCCGTACGGAGCGGCTCATTGAAAAAGGCATGGACGCCATCATGGAGGGAAGGACGGTATTCGTCATTGCCCACCGGCTTTCCACTGTACGCAATGCCAAGGCGATCATGGTACTGGAAAACGGTGAGATCATAGAGCGGGGAAGCCACGAAGAGCTCCTGGAACAGAGAGGGCGCTATTACCAGCTGTACACAGGACAGTTTGAATTGGAGTGAGAAACAATATGAAGAAAAGTGATATCCGGGAGAACCTTCATGCCCTGGACTTAGAGAGGAAAAAGATCCTGAGACCACGGTTCATGGAATTTGGACTGACTGTGGGAGAAGGGCAGCCCAGGATCCTCAGATGTCTGCTGAATGAGGGGAAAATGACCCAGAGAGAACTGGCAGACCGCTGCATGGTAGATGTGACAACCATGTCCAGAACCCTTGACAGAATGGAGAAAGCCGGATTTTTGAAGCGGGAACCCAACCCGGAATGCAGAAGATCCCATTTGATCAGCATTACCAGCCAGGGAAAAGAAAAAGCGCAGAAGGTGCAGGAAATCTTTGAACAGCTGGACGAGGAACTGTGCCGGGGAATGCATGCAGAAGAGATAGAGTCGCTTTTAAAGGCGCTTAAAAAATTGCGGGGAAATCTGGAACAGGCAGAGGCAACCCGGGAAAAAGAAGAAATCTGATAGTAAAATAAGGACAGGAAAAGGAGAATAACATGAAGTATACGATCAACCGGGAGGACATGATGGAGCTGACCAGAAGGATGACGCCGGCAAGGAGTTCTTTTACCAGGATTGCAGGCTGCTATGTAGATGGGGACGGAGATTTTGACGGAAGTTTTAATGTGAATTTTCTGAAGCTTTCTGCAGGGGAGAAAAGCAGGAATCTGGAAATTGCCAAAGCGATCCCCTTTTCCAGGACCAATGACCAGCTGAAGAAATATAAATGTCCGGAGACTGCCAAGGGACCGGGAAGTGTCTGGCAGCTGTTAAATGCTATGAAAAACTGCGGATTAAAAAATGATGCCCTGATGGATACCTTTTACGATCTTGTAATGGAGGAATATCCCTGCAGTCAGCCTTACGGGATCCTGGTGTTCCATGACCGGTATGATATTCCCCGAAAAGGTTCGGATAAGGAACGTCTGGGAGAGTCAGAAGAGACTTATGAATATCTGATCGCTGCACTGTGTCCTCTGATAGGTGAATATGAGCCGGGAAGACCGGAATGGGGATTTCTGTTCCCGGCATTTACAGACAGGAGCTGTGACAGCAATTATATCCAGATCTTTCACGAAAGAGAAAGTGAAAAGCACAGGGCGCTGGACAGGCTTCTGTTGGGCTGAGAAGATCCAGAACCATGATTCCGGCAGAGGTTGGTAATAATAATTTTATACTTTCCAGTATCGACAAAAAGGAAAAAAGGAATTAGAATTTTATTATAGAAAAAGAACGAAATCTGCAGAAAGGAATCGGTGATGAGGTGAGGAAAAAAGCATTACATAAAGATATTCGGCAGGAGATCAAGCGGACCTTTCCCAGGTTCCTTTCTCTGTTCCTGATGTCGGCGCTGGGTGTTTCCTTTTTTTCCGGGGTGCGGGCATCTATGCCGGATATGCTCAGTACCACAGATACCTATTTAAAAAATGCAAATTTGTTTGACCTTCAGATCGTAAGCACCATGGGGCTTCAGGAGGAAGACCTTCAGGCAGTTCTGGATACGGAAGGTGTAGAAGCGGCAGAGTTGGCGTACAGTGCTGATCTGTTCTGTGACGCGGACGGAGAGCAGTATGTGGTGCACCTGATGTCGGAAGGCGATATGGCACTGTGCATGCCGAAGGAGGGCAGACTCCCGGAAGGGGAAAAGGAAGTCTTTTTGGATACGGCGCTGGCGAAAGCCCTGGGCTGTGCCGTGGGAGATCAGGTGACTTTTTACGCGGAGGACGGAGAAGAACTGAAGGATACGCTGAAGCAGGATACCTATGAGGTAGTGGGAATCGGAGACAGCCCGCTGTATCTTTCTATGACCAGGGGAAGCGCCTCCATTGGAAACGGACAGGTGACAGGCTTTGCCGTCACAGTACCGCAGGCATTTTCCATGGAAGTTTATACCCAGATGAATGTACAGATCGCAGATGCGGAGACTTACGAGTGTTACTCAGAGGAATACAAGGAACTGGCGGCAGATGTGCAGAAAAGGTTGGAGGATACCACAGCCGAAACGCAGAGCCAGTGGCGTTATGACCAGATTAAGACAGAAGCAGAGCAGGAGCTGGCGGATGCCAGAAAGGAACTGGATGACGGCAAGTCGGAGGCAGAGCAGGAGCTGGCAGATGCCAGAAAAGAGCTGGACGACGGCTGGGCAGAACTGACTGACGGAGAGAAACAGCTGGCAGATGGAAAGCAGCAGATCGCCGACGGAGAAAGTCAGATCAGCCAAAGCGAACAGGAACTGGCAGATGCCAGGAGCCAGCTGGCGGAAGCGAGGCAGCAGGCAGCAGACGGACAGGCGCAGGTAGATGCAGGCTGGGCAGAGCTGCAGGCACAGGAGGATCAGTTAAACCAGGCAGAAGAGGAGCTGAACAGCAAGAAGGCAGAGCTGGAGGCAGGAGAGGCAGACTATGCGGCAGGGCAGCAGGAGCTGCAGGCACAGGAGGAGCAGCTGCTTGCGTCCAGAGCAGAATTCGAGAGTAAACAGGCAGAACTGGAGCAGGCAGAACAGGCGCTTGAAGAGGGAAACGCTCAGATCCAGGCAGCCAGAGAGGAGCTTCAGAGCTATCTTGACCAGGCGCAGGAAGCCCAGGCTGCACTTCCGGAACTGGAAGCCCAGCTTGCCGCCCTGGAGGCATCTCTGGGAGAAGAGGGAAGTCCAGAATACGAGGAGACTTCGCAGAGGATCCAGGAGCTGCAGTTTCAATACCAGTCTGCCCAGAAGGCAGTAGGAAGCCTCTCACAGCTGGAGTCACAGCTCGCCCAGCTGGATCAGCAGGAAGAGAGTCTTGCTCCCCAGGTACAGAAGCTGGAAGAGGGAAAGGCGCAGATCCAGGAGGCAGAGCTTCAGATCACAGACGGAGAAGCACGGTTCCAGGCAGCCAAAGAGGAGGCGGAAAGTCAGCTCGCGCAAGCCAGAGAACAGCTGGACAGCGGCTGGAAGCAGATTTCTGATGCAGAAGCTCAGATTGCTTCCGGACGGGAACAGATTGCGGCGGCATGTGTCCAGCTGGAAGCTGCCCAGGCGGAAGTGGACAGCGGAAACAGCCAGATTGCTTCTTATGAACAGCAGATCGCAGACGGGGAAAGCCAGCTGGCAGAGGCGAAGGCGGAATTGGAGAGCGCCAAAGCAGAACTGCCGGAACAGGAGCAGAAGCTTGCGGATGCCAGAAAAGAGCTGGAGGACGGAGAAAAAGAATACGAGGATGGCAGGAAAGAAGCTCAGGAGGAGATTGCAGACGGGGAGCAGAAGCTTGCAGACGCCCAGCAGGAGCTGGACGATCTGGAATTTCCAGAGTGGTACGTCCAGGACAGAGAGGACTCTGTGGAAGATTATGGAGAGATGGAGGACAATGCGGAGCAGATCGGCGCCATCGGCAAAGTTTTTCCCCTGATCTTTTTCCTGGTTGCCGCGTTGGTCAGCCTTACCACCATGACCCGTATGGTGGAAGAACAGAGAGTACATATCGGGACCATGAAAGCCCTGGGATACAGGAAGGCAGACGTTGCCATGAAATATTTGTGGTATGCAGGAAGCGCTACGCTGGGAGGCGGGATCTGCGGCATTCTGATCGGGCAGAAGCTTTTCCCTTATATCATTCAGATCAGCTACGGCATCATGTATGATTGCCTGAATCAGCCGGAGATTCCTTACCGGCCGATGTCCGCTATTCAGGCGCTGCTGATTTCCTTCTTATGCATTCTGGCTGCCACGGTATTCTCCTGTCTTAAGGAGCTGCGGGAGGTTCCGGCAGAGCTGATGCGTCCGGAAGCGCCTAAGAAAGGCAAAAGGGTACTGTTGGAATACCTGCCTTTCATCTGGAAGCATCTGAACTTCACCACGAAATCTACATTCCGAAATCTCTTCCGGTATAAGAAAAGGTTCTTCATGACAATTTTCGGGATCTCAGCTACCATGGCGCTTCTGGTGACTGGGTTCGGTCTGAGGGATTCCATCATTGACCTGGCAGAAATCCAGTATGATAATATTCAGCTTTACGATGCTATGGTGACCATGAACGGCACTGAGGAAGAGAAGGAATCTTTCAGTCAGTGGATGGAAAAAGAGTCGGAAGTGCAGGCGTCCACCATGGTACATATGCTGATGATGGATGTATCCACAGACAGCGGAAGCGGAGAGGTTTACGTGTGTGTACCGGAGAATCAGGAGGATTTTCAGGAGATGACGGTCCTGAAAAACCGTGTCAGTGAGAAAGCATATACACTCAGCGATGACGGCGTGCTCCTGACAGAGTGGATGTCTGAGACTCTGGACGTCGATGAGGGAGACACCCTTTTGCTGGAAGGAGACGGCAAGGATGCCGCAGAGGTGAAAGTCAGCGGTGTTGTGGAAAATTATATTATGAATTATCTGTATATGACCCCGGCATTATATGAAAAAGTATTCCATGAAAAGCCGGAGTATGAGGTCATGTATGTAGAACTGACAGAACAGGGAGTGCAGCAGGAGGAGGAAATCGGAGCGCAGATCCTGGAGCAGCCCGGCGTTTACAATGTCAGCTATACCTCGGATACTAAGAGAGAAATCAATGATATGCTCCAGGCACTGGTGCTGGTTATCATTGTGCTGATCATTACAGCGGCTCTGCTTGCCTATGTGGTCCTGTACAACCTGAACAATGTAAACATTACAGAACGGCGCAGAGAGCTTGCCACACTGAAGGTACTTGGCTTTTATGATATGGAAGTGGCACAGTATGTCTACCATGAAAATATCCTGCTGACAGCCATCGGCATCGCGGCGGGTGTCTTCATGGGAATTGTCCTTCACCAGTATATTATCCATACGATCCGTGTAGACACGGTTATGTTCGGACAGCATGTATCCGCAGTCAGTTTCCTGATCAGCGCCGTGCTCACAGCGTTTTTTTCCGCGTTTGTGAATTTTGTCATGTACTTTAAATTAAAAGAAATTGATATGGTAGAGTCTCTGAAAAGTGTAGAATAAAGGAAAGAGAGAAAAAGGCTGGCGTATACCGTACGTCAGCCTTTGGTAATTATTACGGATAGACGGCATAAGGTCTGTGTGCTAAAATATCTTTAAAAGAAAGGAGGCTCTTCATCACGGAAACTACCATTGCAAAAACCATTGTTGCCGCTGATGAAAATGCAAAGTACGACGCAGCCTGCAAACGCCTTCTGGCAGAGAAGGTCATCCTTGCCTGGATCATGAAAAGCTGCCTTACGGAATACGCAGACTGTACCGTCAATGAAATTGCAGAAAAGTACATTGAAGAGAAACCACAGGTCGCACAGATCCCTGTGGCACCTGACGAAAGACAAAACACATCTGTGATCCAGGGAACAGGTGTGGAAGATACCACCATCACGGAAGGGACCGTTACTTTTGATATCCGCTTTCATGCTGCGGTACCGGTATCCCGTGAGCAGATCGGGCTGATGATTAACATAGAAGCGCAGAATCAGTTTTATCCCGGGTATCCGCTGACGAAACGGGGGATTTATTACTGCTGCCGCATGATCTCCAGCCAGTATGGAACTGTTTTTACTGGATCTCATTATGAGAAGCTGAAAAAAGTATATTCTGTATGGATCTGCATGGATCCTCCAAAAAGCAGGGAAAATACCATAACCAGATATTTCATTCAAGAGGGAAATCTAATAGGCAGAGTGCGGGAACCCGTGAAAAACTATGATCTTTTATCTGTCCTGCTGCTTTGCCCCGGAGATCCCGGATCTCCAGGCAGCGAAGGGATTCTGAAACTTCTTGGTGTATTGCTGTCCTCTGAGATCAAGGCAAACGACAAGAAAAAGCTGTTAGAACAGGAATTCCATATTGAAATGAACCGGACAATGGAAAGGGAGGTGGAACAGATGTGCAACTTAAGTCAGGGAGTAGAACAGAGAGGGATTCAGAAGGGCATTCAGAAGGGAATCCAGAAAGGTATCCAGGAAGGAATGAAAAAAGGAATATTTGAATCCATTCAGAATTTAATGGACACCATGAACTGGTCTGCAAAGGACGCCATGGATGCACTCAGGATAAAAGAAGAAGATCGTTTCCAGTACATTGAACTTTTAAACGATAGGAATCGAGACAGCCAGTGACGACAGGAGACTGTTCGGAAACTGAGGTCCGGCAAAACCGATAAACCGATATTTAGAATAAGCTCGCCTTTGGGTGAGCTTATTTTTTCCTATTTTACAGGAACAGGCAGAGGTAAATGGAAGGAAGCCTTGTTCTGAACGTCAGGTCCTGCGGATACTCGCTGGTGTAAATAATTTCCGTTTCAAAAAGCTGTGTTCTTGTAGTAAAATGATTATAAGGACCGTCAAAACTCAGCAACGATAAGTTTTGACAACCCAGATACAGTATGATAAACTTAAGCTAATTATGGAGTTTTGCACAGGAATGTATGACACAAAGCTCAGGAACATCTGCGGAACTATTGATAAAAGAATTGTAGATAAAGAAACAAGACAGAGGTGAATCAAGTGGATAAAAGTGAGTACAGGGCAAAACTGGACGAAATTAACGAGTTAGTCGACCGTCAGGATTATAAAGGCGCCCTCCGGATCGTGGATGACATTGACTGGAGGAGAGTGCGCAGTGCGAGGACGCTGTGCATGGCAGGAGAGATTTATGAAGCCAATAAGAGATACGAAGACAGCAGAAGGCTTCTGCTCCTGGCACATCAGAGGGCTCCGATCGGGAGAACAGTTTTATATCGTTTGGTAGAGTTATCTGTTAAAATGGGAAAACTGGATGATGCTGCAGATTACTATAAGCAGTTCGTAGATCTTTCACCCAATGATAACAGCCGCTACATACTGAAATACAAAATTTACAGAGCCAGACGTTCTTCCATTGAAGAGCAGATTTCCATTCTGCAGGAGTATAAGGCAAAAGAATATACAGAGAGATGGGCATATGAACTGGCACGGCTTTATGCCAGAGCAGGCATGAAGGAAGCCTGTATCGAGGAGTGCGATGATCTGATCCTCTGGTTCAGTGAAGGCAGATATGTGACAAAAGCCATGGAACTGAAAATGAAGTATGCGCCTTTGACACCTGTCCAGCAGGAAAAGTACGATAAGCGCTATACCAGCCGTCCGTCCGTGACTGCAGAGGCAGCTGCAGGAGCGGTGACAGCGGCGACAGAGGCAGCTGCCAAAATCGTGGGAAATACAAAAGCCGGCGTTTTCTCCTATAAGCCCCGGACACCCGATTCCGGCGACAAGGAGCTGGAAGCACTGCTGGAAAGCATTGCCGAAAAGGAAAAAGAATCTGCGCAGACACCCCAGGCGCCTGTATTTGCTCCGGAACCTAAAGATGAAGGAGAGCTGCAGGAGAAGGCAGTGCAGAACCTTAGAGATGTCCTCTCCGTAGGTCAGCCGGAAGCTGCTGCGGCGAGAGAGCCGGAGGCAGGAAAGATTCCGGAAGAGAAAAAAGATTATCTGGTGAAAGATCTGGAACCGGACGATCTTACAAAGACCGCGGAATTCAAGCCTTTCCGTTTTGGAAAAACCATGACCATGGAAGTAAAGGCAGAGGCGCCGAGATCAGAAGCTATGCAGCCGGGAGAAAATGCGGAGGAATCCTTTAAATCGGATATCAGCGCTCAGGATTTTGATCTGGAAGCACTGCTGGCAGAGACTGCCAGTGAGCTGGCTCAGGCAGTCGCAGAGGACGGGGAGGACTACACAGCCCCGGAGACAGCAGAGGATTCCGGGGAAGAGCCGGAAGCAACAGAAAATATCCAGGACGCCAGCGAAGAGCAGGAAATACAGGAAGAGGCGCCGGAAAACCAGCAGACAGAAGAAATCCCAGAAGAAGCGGCAGAAGTCCAGGAAACGGAGGAAATGCCGGAAGAATCAGCAGAAGCTGAGGAAATAGAAGAAAGCTTCGATAATGCCGGGGAGGATACCCCGGAGGCAGAGATCATTCCAGAGACAGCGGAAGAGAGCAGCCAGATATCCCAGGAAGACGGAAATCCGGACGAAGAAATCACAGAAGCAGAAGAAGAACTGCCCGGACAGGACAGCAATGTTTCCGGTCTGGTAGCTCCGGCGGCAGCCAGAGCAGCCATTGTAGCAGCAGGAGTTGCCCAGGCAGTGGCAGCAAAGGCAGAAGAGATCGAGGCACTGACATCCGGCTCCGCAAAAGAGGAAACCATGCCGGAAGAAGCCGTTTCAGAACCACTGGCAGAAGAAGCTGATCCAGAGGACAGCCAGACAGATGCTTTACAGGAAGATTTCCTGGAGGAAGAGGCGGCAGAATCTGAGACAGAGGAAGCTGCTTACGAAGAACCCGCTAAGGAGAGCGATGCTGCCCCGGCAGAAGACGATCTGGAAGCAGAAGAAGAACTCCTGACCGAAGAGGATTTTTCCCAGGAACTGGAAGCTGCCATGCAGGAAGAAATGATTGCTGATGCGCCTTCTGACACAGAAGAAGACACAGAGGAAACACCGGAGCCGTCAGAAGAAGAGCCAAAGATGAAATATGTGGCTGCGGCAGAGGAAGAGAACCGCAACCACGCTTTCAACAGCGCGGTACAGGGACTGATGCGGCATTATCTTACAGAAGAAGAGCTCAGACGCCTGTTCACCTATTTTGTACCGGTTCCGGGTATGAACCAGCAGATCCATGAAGCGCTGGATATTGCCCAGGAATCTGCATGTGCGAAGACCTCCCAAACAGGAAATATTATTGTTACAGGAAGGGAAGGCTCAGGAAAGACCAGACTGTCAGAAGGGCTTATCAAAGCGCTCTGCAAAGAACGGCAGATGGAAGGAGCAAAGGTTGCTTATCTTGACGCACAGAAGCTGAACGACAAGGATCCTGTCACTGTAGTAGGAAAATTATCCGGGGGCTTTCTGGTAGTAGAACATGCTGCCTCCCTGACTCCAGAGACCATCGAAGCATTGTCCAAGGCAATGGAATTTAAGACCAACCGCCTGACCGTTATCCTGGAGGATTTAAGACAGGGAATTGAAGAACTGACAGCTCAGTATCCCGATTTTATGAAGAAATTTGATTCCAGAATCGGAATTCCCGTGTTTACCAATGACGAGCTGGTTTCCTTTGCAAAGACATATGCCAAGGAGCTGGGTTATAAGATTGACGATATGGCAGTTCTGGCGCTGTACACTCTGATCGGAGACAACCAGGATGAAGACGAGCCTGTGACTATTGGATCCGTCAGAGAAATGATGGACAACGCCATCAAGAAAGCTTCCAAGAAGGGAAGGCGGACAGGCAAGAAAGTTGCCAAGAGACATCTGGATGAAAGCGGCAGGATCATGCTGTACGAGAAAGATTTTGATATATAATATGACAGACGGAGGAAAAGAGATGACAGCCCCTTATCTGGGAGATCCCAGGAGGACCATTGAGGTCCTTCAGAAATATGAATTTGTTTTTCAGAAAAAGTTCGGGCAGAATTTCCTCATTGACACCCATGTGCTGGATAAGATTGTTGCTGCGGCTAAGATCAGCAAAGAGGATTTTGTACTGGAGATCGGTCCCGGGATCGGGACCATGACCCAGTACCTTGCCAGCGCGGCGCGGGAAGTATTTGCAGTGGAAATCGACAGGGCGCTGATCCCCATACTGGAGGATACCCTGCAGGATTATTCCAATGTAACAATTTTAAATGAAGATATCCTGAAAGTGGATATCAGAAAACTGGCAGAGGAGCACAACCATGGAAAACCTATCAAGGTTGTGGCAAATCTGCCATATTATATTACTACGCCGATCATTATGGGATTGTTTGAGGGAGAAGTGCCCATTGATTCAATCACGGTTATGGTACAGAAGGAAGTGGCAGACCGCATGCAGGTGGGACCGGGCACAAAGGATTACGGCGCCCTTTCCCTGGCAGTGCAGTATTATGCCCAGCCGTATATTGTCGCCAATGTGCCGCCCAACTGCTTTATGCCAAGACCAAAGGTGGGAAGTGCGGTGATCCGGCTGACACGCCACGAAGAGCCACCGGTAAAGACCAGGGATACAAAGCTGATGTTTCGCATTATCCGGGCTTCTTTTAATCAGCGGAGAAAAACCCTGGCAAACGGACTTTCCAATTCTGCGGAACTTTCCTTTTCCAAACAGGAGATCCAGGAAGCCATCGAAGCTGCCGGTCTTCCGGCAGGAGTCCGGGGAGAAGCCCTGACACTGGAGGATTTTGCCAGACTTACGGATTGTTTTGTAAAGAAACATGGATAAAAAAGAAACGCGGAAAAAGCCCCTGCAGCTGTGTCTGCAGGGGCTTTTTCTTTCAAATTTATACTAAATTAAAGGAAGGAGAGTCGGTCTTTCGACCGACAATATGAAAAAGAAAATATAAAAATAACTGTATTATTTTTATGATTTAAGTATATTCGATAAATATGTGCAAATCGTGTTGAAGATGTGAAGAAATCATGAACGAAATTCAAATCTTTTATGAATCCGGATTTCCCAGATTCAGATGGCGGATATCCAGAAAATTCTCCGCACAGACCCGGATACCGCCCATAAGGCAGGAGGTGTCCTGCAGGGTGGAGGGCAGGATCCGGCAGTCCCGGTTCTGATGACGGGCGAGACAGTCAACGATCCGCTGGTTGATATCAGGGATGTAGTTGGAAAAGCAGCTGTTCAGTACGATCAGATCTGTGTTGAAGGTATTGATCAGATTGTTGATCCCAATGGACATATACTTTACAAAAAGCTCCATCATCTCCAGCGCTTCCGGAATTCTATCCTGATAATCTTTCAGAAACTCGTCTACCGTTATATGTTCCCTGCCGGTCTGCGGGGCATAGGCTTCCAGGATGGCTTTTTCAGAGGCGTACTGTTCCAGGCAGCCCCGGTTTCCGCAGGGACAGGGCTTCCCGTCCGGAAAGAGAATGGTGTGCCCCAGCTCCCCGGCATAGCCGTCTTTCCCCTTGTAGAGCTGTTCGTTGATGAGAATGCCCATGCCGATGCCATCGTGAATGTTCAGATGAATCATATTTTTATAGTGATGGTGAAAAGCAGATTCCCCCAGTACGGACAGATTGGACTCATTTTCCACGATGACCGGGAGCCCGAATCGTTCTTCCAGCTGTTCACCCAGATCCTCTTCTGGCAGAGGATAATAGGGAGTGAAGCGGATCCGGTTCTGATGGACCACGCCGTAGATGCCCACAGCCACGCCTACAATGCCGTAAGGAGAATCCTTATACTTCAGCAGGTTCTCCGACAGGATTTCGGTCAGAAGATCCAGGAGACAATCCTTTTCAGAAAAAGGATATTCCTTTACCCGGCAGTCTTCTCCCTTCAGATCCGATATCAGGACGCTGATCTGCCTGGGACGCACGTCAATGGCAAGGGCAGCGCCGCATTTTTTGTGGAATTCCAGGAGAATGGGCTTTCTTCCCATAGAAGTCCTGGCGCTTCCGATCTCACGGATCAGATCCTGTTCTAAAAGCTCCTGGACAATGTTGGAAATCGTAGCTTTGGTAAGGGAAAGCTGTTTCGCCAGATCTGCCCGGGATACCGGGGGATGGTTTACAATATATTCCAGCACCAAGCGCCGGTTGTTGTCTCGTATCATTTCCTGGCTGGCAATGGTCATAGCAGGCACTCCTTTGCGTCTATTGTCTGTTACTATCATACACTGTCGGACAACCGGGGGCAAGGAGAAATTCACAGGAATCTCCATAGCGGCGCAGACAAAAAAGAACTGACGCATTGCTGCGCCAGTCCTGTAAAATTCTTATGAAGTGCTGTCGCACGGTCTGACATGAAACTGCTGAATGGTCTCATTCAAGGACAGCATCCGTTCGTCCAGCTGTGAAACGATTTTTGCACATTCCTGAAGCTCTCGTCTGATATACTCAGGGGCGTGACCCTCAAATTTGTAGTAGATCTTATGCTCCAGACTCGCCCAGAAATCCTGGGCAACGGTCCGTATCTGAATCTCTACTTTGGTATCTACCGCTCCGTCAGAGAGAAACACAGGCACAGTCACCAGCATATGGTAGCTCTGATAACCGCTGTCTTTTGGATGCTTGATGTAATCCTTCCGGGAAATGACCTTTAGATCGCTCTGGTTGGCGATCATATCAGCAATGCGGTAGATATCGGAAGTGAAAGAACAGGTCACACGGATGCCGGCGATGTCATTGACATGTTTTACCATGTTAGTGACACTGGATTCGTAGCCGTTCTTTTTCAGCTTCTTGACAATGCTTTCCGGGGTCTTGATCCTGGATTTTATATGTTCAATCGGGTTGTAACGATGTATGTGCTGAAATTCGTCATTTAAAATATCGATTTTTGTACTGATCTCTTTCAGGGCGGCGTTATAAAGAAACATCAGTGTTTCCCAGCTGTCGACATCTTCATAGTTTTGAATGTTTAAAGCACTGCCCATATTTATGGTATTACCTCCTTTTTCCTTCGGCAAATTTCTGCATACAGGTTTCCTTTGTCAGCCATTTTTTATATTCTGTACGTGAATTTTTCTGTGGGGATGTCTGAGATAGGAAGAATAAATATGCAGCATTTTGCACAAAAATACTTTTATTCAGTATATCACAAAAGGGCAGGAGTGTCAAAAAATTATCAGGGCAGACGGGAAGAAAAGTCGGCGCTCAAAGAAGCGTTTCTATTAAAAACAGAGCCGTGATCTGCTGGAGATCTCCGGCTCTGTCCTGAATGGTCCAAAAGACAATTTTTTGTATAAAATTACATATCCAGTTTCATATCTCCCGGCTTGATCCATCCGAGCTTTCTCAGTCCATTGGCAATGAGAAGTGAAAGGATGCCAGGAAGCAGGAAATGCATGACGGCGATTTTCGCCAGTACGATCATGGGATCTTCTCCAGGCACCATAGTCTGCCAGGTCATGATCTGTCCCACAAAGCCGGCTGTGCCCATACCGGATCCGGTAGCGTTGCTGGTCATCTTCATCACCATAGTTCCTATGGGACCCAGGATCGCGCTGGAAAGGATGGCAGGAAGCCAGATCAGCGGGTGGCGCATAATGTTGGGCACCTGCAGCATGGAAGTGCCGATACCCTGGGCGATGAGTCCGGATACACCGTTTTCTTTAAAGCTTGCCACAGCAAAGCCTACCATGTTGCAGCAGCAGCCAATGGTAGCAGCTCCGGCAGCAAGACCTGAGAGATTCAGGATCACCCCCAGGGCAGCAGAGCTGATGGGCAGGGTCAGGATCATTCCCATCAGCACAGACACTACGATTCCCATGAGGAAAGGCTGCTGTTCTGTACCCCAGTTGATCATATCTCCCAGCCGGGTCATCAGGCGGCTGATCGGCGGACCCACCAGAATGCCCACTGCGGAGCCTCCGAAGATTCCCAGCATGGGAGCCAGGATGATATCCAGTTTGGTCTTGCCTGCGATCAGGCGGGAAAGTTCAATGGCGATATAAGCTGCCAGAAAAGCGCCAAGCGGTTCTCCCGGACCGGAAAGGAGCAGGGCGCCTTCCTCGGTAAAGACTGTCCCGCCGGTAATCTTTTCCGCGAAGCCGCCTACCATGCCGGCAGTTGCCGCAGAGAGGACCACCAGGGAGCTTTCTTTGAAACGGCAGGCGACACCTACGCCGATTCCGGCACTGGTCATGGCAGCGGCAAACTTTCCGAACTGGTAGACCAGGGTTCCGATGTCCCCGCCTATGAGATTGCCGATCTGCTGGATGATGGTGCCGATGATCAAAGTGGCAAAGAGCCCGTAAGCCATGCCGCTTAAGCCTTCAATAAAAATTCGGTTCAATAGTTTCTTCATCACTTACTTCTCCCCTGTTTTCTCTTAACCGTTTATTTTCAGATTCTTAAACAAAGAACCCAGGGAGGTGGAGATCTCTTCGCTTTCAGGAAGTGTATAGTCGA
>DWVZ01000149.1 GCA_019119975.1 Candidatus Blautia merdavium
ATAAGGAGTTTTCATGGTTTTCATCTGTTCATATGGGTACCAGATCATTTCCTCTCCCCCTCTTCGTAAAGTGATTCTAAGACTTCAAAGGGCATATCCAGGTCTGTGTCGCCGTCCTTGACGCAGGCAATGACCTTTGCCCCGGTCATATATTCACACATATAGCGGTTGTCTTCGTGGAGCTGATTACCCTCTTCATAATGATTGAAAAGAATGCCCCGGATCGGAATCTGGTGTGCCTTCATATATTCCGCAGTCAGCACAACCGCATTGATGGTCCCAAGTCCCGCGTCGGCAACGATCAGGCAGCCCAGGTTCCGGGCACTGATGAAATCCTCCAGCTGAATCTTCTGTTTATCAAAGCGCAGAGGGCAGAGAATCCCTCCGGAACCCTCAGCTGTCACATACTCATAACTTTCACATAACCGGTCATAATTTTCCAGCACCCGTTCCATATCCACCGGGTTTCCCTCTATTTTCGCTGCCAGATGAGGGGATACCGCAGTTTCGTAAATGTACGGGCACATATCCTCCAAGGGCTGGTCGATGCCGGATACTGTCCTGACATGCAGAGCGTCTCCCGGAATCAGGGTTCCGTCATCCCGGCGTTCATTTCCGCTCATGGCTGCCTTATAATACGCAGCCTTTTTTCCCTGTTCTCTGAATTTCTTAAGGATCAGTCCGGTGACATAGGTCTTTCCCACATCCGTTCCTGTCCCGGTGATAAATAAATTTTTACTCATTGCAAATCCCTGCCTTATATCCAAGCTCGTCCAATAGTTCCATGTCTGTCTTTACCGTGATTCCTGCGGTGGTAAGCATATCTCCTGAAATGGCTGCGTTGGCGCCGGAGGTAAAGCAGCGCTTTCCCTTATCCGGAAGCAGTCCCCTGCCTCCAGCCAGGCGGATAGAAGCCGATGGGAGAAGGAAACGATACACTGCCGCGATTCTCCTCATAACCTCTTCGGTCAGTTTTTCATTGTGTTCAAAAGGGGTTCCCGGAATGGGGTTCAGCATATTTACAGGCACGCTCTTAATCCCCAGTTCCCGAAGGGTCAGCGCCATGTCGATCCTGTCTTCCGGCGTTTCTCCCAGCCCCATGATGCCTCCGCTGCACACGGACAGCCCGGCTGCCTGAGCAGCCCGAATCGCCTGTACCTTGTCATCAAAGGTATGGGTTGTACAGACATTGGGAAAATTTCTCCTGGAGGTCTCCAGGTTGTTATGTACCCGGGTGACGCCTGCCTCTTTCAGTTTTCGATACTGCTGCTCATTCAGAAGCCCAAAGGAAATACAGACAGAGATGCCCACCTCTTCCCTTATCCTTCGGATGACCCGGCACATATCGTCCACTTCTCGATCAGGAAGCCGTTTCCCGGAGGTGACAATGGAATAGCGCAGCACGCCCTGGCTGTGATTGACCTTAGCCTGTTCCAGGATCTCTTCATCAGGAAGCAGGGGGTATTCTGACGCACAGGTATGGTTGTGGGCAGACTGAGCGCAGAACTTGCAGTTTTCCGAGCAGTGTCCGCTCTTTCCGTTGATAATGGTACAGATATCAAATTGATCCCCGCAGAAATGCCGGCGGATCTGGTCTGCACAGTCACACAGTTCTTCCAGAGGATGATCATACAGTTCCAAAGCTTCCTCTTTGGTGATCACCCGCCCTTCCATTACTTCCTTTGTCAATGCGCTTAAATCTTTCATCATAGAATCCCTTCCCTTTCCTTTCACAGACACAGTTTTCCTGCTGAATGAACATTACATTTTCCTGGTTACCGGGATCAGCCGTTTTCCAAGGACAGCCCCCAGGATACACAGAACAATGTCTCCCGGAACTGCCAGTATAAAGCAGTACAGAAACAGCGGCCACAAGCCGATCGGCGTACCCAGGTATAAATCGCTTATCAAGTAATAGTAAACCATTCCAAACAGATAAACGATCCCAAGACCGATGAAATTAGCAGCCAGCAGGCGCCGGTATCCCGGTTTCGCCGTCTTATTGGCAATGGTGCCTGTCACATAGGCAGCCACGGCAAATCCGATAATATAGCCAAAGCTGGGCTTTAATACATAGGACAATCCTCCGCCCTCTGCAAACACGGGCAGTCCCAGAAGCCCCAGCACAATGTATGCGCCCACAGCTGCCACGCCAAGCCTGCCGCCCAGCAAAAGTCCTGCAAGCATGGTAAAAAGGAACTGCAGGGTAAACGGCACCAGGGGAACCGGAATCCGGATAAATGCCCCTACGATAATAAGCGCTACAAACATTGCGCACAAAACGTAATTTTTCGTTCTGTTGGTTCTCATTTTTCACTCCTGTCGTTTTCGTCGTTTTATTCTTGTCATAGATATCAAATGGAAAATGTAACCATTTACTCTATAGAACGATAGAAGTTTAGCATAACAAAAACAGATTGTCAACCAATCCTCTAATTTAAGTTTACTATTAACTATAAGAACAAACAAAACGAATGCCATCCTCAAGGCTGATTTCTCTTTTTACATAGAAAAAAGGAGAAACGATGCAAGCTCAACGTTTCTCCCTCTTATCTGTATTTTACGGTGCTTCCAACAGCAAGTGCTTTTCCCTTCTGCTGGCTGAAAGTTTTCATTCCAGAAGAAGCGGAAGAATCATCATGATAACTCCAAGCAGAGCAAGTATAATACCGCCCATTTTTGTACTTTTAAGATAAAGGTCAGACGGTCCATCTGCCCGATAAGACTTCCATTCTTCTGTTAATCTCCAAACCAGATGGGGCTTCAAAAAAATAAATATGCCTAACGCAAGGATAATTATTCCGCCCAAAATAGACCACAACATATTGTCAGCCTCCTTTGTCAAATTACAGCTTTCACCGTTCTTTCCGCAGACCGAAACCTTACTTCATTATTTTCTGCATAATATACTGCCCCTCCAGCCTGTTTTTCGGATTCTCAATTTTGATAATATGAAACCCGCACTTATTGACATAGAAATTATGATTCCTGCTGGAAAAAACAGGCGTTTCTGTATTCCAGGTCTTTGCATCAGGATATTTTTCTTCGATCATATTCCAAACTTTTTTACCGAATCCCTGGTTTTCATAAAGCGGATCCAGAAAGATGTTCCCCAGGAAATTGTTGTTATCTTCCTTGATCCAAAGAATCACTGCGCCAATGAGCTGTCCGTCCAAGGAAATACAATAGGAAGAAGCGTCCTTATGCATCCCCCATTTTCTCAAAAATTCACCAGTATCATATCCGTCCGGTCCGCCTTTTTCTTCTCCTAGATGGATTCTTGTATCTTCATCAAAAGCGCGCTCCATAATTTTGGTTAATTCGCTGATATGTGATTCCTTCAGTTTAATAAGTTCCAGTTCCATATCCATATCCCTTTCCGTGCACTTCGTGTCCATTCACTCCACTTATCGGTTCCTTTTGGACCTTCCCAGATCATCCTGTCTGCAGGTTTTTCTCCAAATCCCTTTGCCTTGACGGTCTGCTAATTTTCGCAGCACCATTTCACCATTTTCGCAATTAACGCTTCAGGAAGCGGCTGGCTGTATGGGAGATAAACAGCCGATTTTTTACATTCAAATCCGCGTAAGTCAGTGGAAAAATGTTCAATCGCTTTCTCCCCAATATAAAGACTGACATGATTTTTACAAGCTGAAAATTGCACGATCATCTTTTTTTCACCATAGGTTGGCATACTCCACGCGATTCTTTGTTTCCTATCGGGAATAGCCTGACCAATCACCTGGTGGAGTTTCTGGAAATAATTCTGTAAGGAAGGCTCTTGCTGTAGGATCCATTCTTCAATGGTTTTTGGAGCTTCCCCACAGTAATGAGACTGATTGTTTCTCTTAAATTCTCTTTTGCATTTAGGACATACCCACATAATAGATCCTCCTGTCTAAAGTACGAAATTACTCAGCTGCTATACAATATCTTGTATTTTTTCAAACGAGAATTTAACTGACCTTGTGAATACGACGCACTGGACTTTTAATAATGTAATCTTCGTCCTCCAGCCAAGAAAAGAAGCTGGATAGGATTCTTCGTATATTGTCTATCGTCCTCATCCGGCTCTATCTCAGTGACGGTTACTTCGTAACGAAAGAGTATATGATCCATCACTTGTTTTAACTGTTTCATCTGTGCATTGTCGAGATATGACAGCATCTGCTGCATTACCTCTGTTATCAATTGTTCTTTCATGTCGTTTCTCCTTTTAATTATTTTTCCAGAGAACGACATCAACGGCAGTTCCATTGGTTTTTCTCTCGCCGTTGGTGAGAGGCTGAATAACTTGATCGGTAACTTGATCGTTTTACTTGGTCGGTCAGCGATCAAGTTATTTTCTTCGATATTTCTGGTTTCTGCTGTTTGGCTTATCTGGAATGGTCATTTCAATCACACCGGCATTTAATGCGGGGTTCAGGTAGTTCTTGCGAAAAGTCGGCCGATGTGTCATGTTAAGCCGCTCCATGATCTCGACAGCGGACAAAGTTTCGCCTCCGATTGCATCAAGCAGACGCTGAATGGATGCGGAAACAGGGCTCGTCCCAGCATTTTCCGCTTCACCGACCACTACGGTCTACCTTAATGTATCCAGAATAACCTCAAGCATAAATCGGACAAATTCGCTGCTGTCAGCTTCCTTATCGGCTTTTCCGAGGGCGTCGTAATATTCTTTCTGCCTCGTTCGAATCAGTTCCTCTATGGGCAGCCAGAAAAACAGTTCCTTCCATGTGCCCAGAAGCAGACTGTGCCACAGTCGCCCCATTCGCCCGTTGCCGTCCTCAAATGGATGAATAAACTCAAACTCATAATGGAAAATGGCGCTTTTTACCAGCGGGTGCATTTCGGAAGCCTGATACCAGTCGAACAAGTCCTGAATCTGTCCGGACACGAACTCCGCAGGCGGTGCCATGTGTACGACCACATCCCCGTCAAATACGCCTACTCCCTTAGAGCGGAACCTTCCGTTTTCCGGAATCAGACTGTTCATCATCTGCTTGTGCGCTCTCAGCAAATCCTTCACAGAAGCAGGGTTCAACGT
>DWVZ01000016.1 GCA_019119975.1 Candidatus Blautia merdavium
TCCAGAAAATATTTAAGCAGCAGCATCACAGACATTATGACAGAAGCAGCAGACCAGGTAGGTCTGATCCTCCTGATCACAGGTGCCGGCGGAGCTTTCGGTAAGATCCTTCAGGCAACCGGTATTGCAGACTATGTAGCAGGCGCTCTGTCCAACTTCAACATTCCGATCTTAGTGCTGTGCTTCCTGATCGCGCAGATCATCCGCTGTGCACAGGGTTCCACAACCGTTGCGCTGATGACGACAGCTGCGATCCTTTCCAGCACCATCGCAACCTGCGGAGTTTCTCCGATCTTATGTGCCATTGCGATCTGTGCAGGCGGTATCGGACTTTCTCTGCCGAATGACTCCGGATTCTGGGCAATCAGCCGTTTCTTCCGGATCTCGGTTCCGGATACCATCCGTGGATGGACGCTGGGCGGATTTGTTGCCGGCGTTGCGATTCTGATCTTTGTTTCTATCTTATCTCTGTTCCAGGGATTCCTTCCGGGACTGATGATGTAGTGACAGGAAAAAGAGAAAGTACAGAGCTATCATATAGAGAAAACAGGACCTAATCAAAAGGAGGGCAGCCAAAGAGGACCGAATCGGAACAGAGGGGTTCCGGACAGGTGATTTGCGGCTGCCCTCGGTTGTTTCTCACACTTGTCTGCGCATTGTTTTAATTTCCATCGGGGATTGGTGGACTTTGAAAAAACAGACTGGTATAATGTAAGACAAAGGACGTCATACCTTTTAGAATTCAGACAGAACAGACGAGGTTAGGATATGCTTGAATCATTAAACGATAATAAAACACTCCTTCCACAGCGTGTGTCCGATCAGATTGTGAAACTGATCACACAGCGGCAGCTGAAAGCGGGAGATAAGCTTCCAAATGAATTTGAAATGGCACAGCAGCTTTCTGTAGGCAGGGGGACTATCCGGGAAGCGGTCAAGATCCTGGTCTCCAGAAATATCCTGGAGATCCGCAGAGGCAGGGGCACGTTTGTGTGCAGACATCCCGGTATGGTGGAGGATCCTCTGGGACTGGCATTTGAGGCGGATAAGAAGAGCCTGGCGCTGGATCTGTGCGAAGTCCGGCTGATGATCGAGCCGGAGATCGCGGCTCTGGCAGCCAGAAGAGGGACCCCGGAGGAAATCCGGAAGCTTCAGGAGCTGGAGAATCAGGTGGAGGATCTGTGCAGAAGACAGCAGCAGCATATGGATAAGGACATTGAATTCCACGAACAGATCGCCAGGATGAGCAAGAATTCGGTGATGCCCAGGCTGGTGCCGGTGATCCAGACAGGTGTGGCAGTATTTGTGGAGGTAACAGATCTGTCCCTGTCTATGGAGACGGTGCGGACCCATCAGATGGTGGTGGACGCTATCCGGGATCACGATGAAGAGAGAGCAAGAAAAGCCATGATCGAGCACTTGACGCTGAATAAGGAAGAAATTGAGAAAAAATGCGAAAAAAAAGAAATCATATAATTGGAATGTAAGATGACGTATGATGATCGTAAATTTCCTAAAAACAGGAATACACTGCAGGTATTGATTTTTAGTAAAGGAGAATGATGTATGAAGCTGAGAAGTCAGGAACTTAGAAAGATTGCTCCGGAATTAGATCCGCTGCGTCTGGGAACAGGATGGAAACTGGAGGACTTATCAAAACCCCAGATCATGATTGAGAGTACCTTCGGAGACAGCCATCCGGGAAGCGGACATCTGCTGGAGCTGGTGGAAGAAGCGAGAGCAGGAATCGCAGAAGCCGGAGGCCACGGAGCCAGATACTTTACCACAGATATCTGTGACGGCGAGGCGCAGGGGCATGACGGAATCAATTATTCTCTGGCATCCAGAGATATGATCGCTAATATGATCGAGATCCATGCCAATGCCACACCTTTTGACGGCGGCGTATTCATTGCCAGCTGCGATAAAGGAATGCCTGCTCACCTGATGGGGGTAGGAAGAGTCAATATCCCTTCCATCATCGTGACCGGCGGCGTTATGGATGCCGGTCCGGACCTTCTGACCTTAGAGCAGATCGGTATGTACAGCGCTATGTGTGAAAGAGGAGAGATCACAGAGGAAAAACTCACCTATTACAAACACAATGCCTGCCCGTCCTGCGGCGCCTGCTCCTTTATGGGAACGGCTTCCACCATGCAGATCATGGCAGAGGCGTTAGGTCTGATGCTTCCGGGAAGCGCTCTGATGCCGGCGACCAGCCCGGATCTGCGGGAAGTGGCAAGACAGGCAGGAAAACAGTCTGTATGGCTGGCAGAGCATGACCTGACACCGGATAAGATCGTTACACTGAAATCCTTTGAAAATGCCATCATGGTACATGCGGCAATCTCAGGTTCTACCAATTCTCTGCTTCATCTGCCTGCCATCGCCCATGAATTCGGCATTGAGATCGACGGAGATACCTTTGACCGTCTCCACAGAGGCGCTCATTATCTGCTGAACATCCGTCCGGCAGGCGAATGGCCGGCACAGTACTTCTATTATGCAGGCGGCGTGCCTACTATCATGGAAGAAATCAAGGATATGCTTCACTTAGACGTGATGACCGTGACTGGAAAGACCCTGGGAGAAAACCTGGAAGACCTGAAGAAAAACGGTTTCTATGATAAATGCGACGCTTATCTTGCAAAAGTAGGATTAAAGAGGGAAGATGTGATCCGTCCCTTTGACAAGCCATTCGGTACAGACGGAAGCATTGCGATCCTTTATGGAAATCTCTGTCCTGACGGAGCCGTTGTAAAACATACGGTTGTGCCTAAGGAAATGTTTGAAGCTACTTTAAAGGCTCGTCCCTTTGACTGTGAGGAGGACGCCATCCATGCAGTACTGACTCATGAGATCAAACCGGGAGACGCTGTTATTATCCGTTATGAAGGACCGAAGGGAAGCGGTATGCCGGAGATGTTCTATACTACAGAGGCGATTGCTTCTGACGCGGAGCTGGGCGCATCCATTGCGCTTCTGACAGACGGAAGATTTTCCGGAGCATCCAAGGGGCCGGCAATCGGTCATATTTCTCCGGAGGCTGCTTCCGGCGGACCGATCGCTCTGGTAGAAGAGGGAGACCTGATCGAGGTCAACATTCCGAAACGGATCCTGCGCCTGGTAGGAATCGCGGGAGAGAAGAAGACCCAGGAAGAGATCGATGAGATTTTAAAGGAAAGAAAGAGCCGCTGGACACCGAAGCCTTCCAAATATGAGAAGGGCGTTCTGAAGATCTTTTCAGAGAAAGCGGTTTCACCCATGAAGGGAGGATACATGGACTAATGGATTTATTTGACATCAGGGGGAAGAATGCCATTGTCACCGGAGGCACCAGAGGTCTGGGCTACAAAATGGCAGAAGGTTATCTGGAGGCAGGCTGCCAGGTGGTGATCGTGGGAACTTCACCGAAGGTTTATGAGGTTGCCCAGGAATTCCGGAACAGAGGCTATGACTGCCAGGGCGTTATGGGAGATCTGGGGGACCGGCAGGATATTTACCGGGTTTTTCAGGAATGTGTGGAAAAGCTGGGAGGAGATCTGGACATCCTTCTCACAGCCCATGGGATCCAGAGACGCCACAGCGCAGAGGAATTTCCTATGGAGGAATGGGATGAAGTCATCGGCGTGAACCTGACTTCAGTGTTTATCCTCTGCCAGGAGGCGGGAAAGATCATGCTGAAGAAAGGTTATGGAAAGATCATCACCATCGCTTCTATGAATTCCTTCTTCGGAGGGCAGACCATTCCTGCTTACGCGGCAGCAAAGGGCGGCGTGGCGCAGCTTACCAAGGAGCTTACCAATGACTGGGTGGGCAGAGGCGTGAATGTCAACGCCATTGCTCCGGGCTATATGGCGACGGAGATGAACAAAGCCCTGATGGATCCGGCGAATCCCAGATATGAGATCATCTCCGGCAGGATCCCGGCAGGACGCTGGGGGACCGGAGAGGATATGAAAGGGGCTGCCATCTTTCTGGCGTCTCATGCCAGCGACTATGTCAGCGGCGCGGTGATTCCGGTAGACGGAGGATATTTAGTCAAATAAATTTAGAATCAACAGGCAGGCTTCGTGCTCCCGGTGTGGGAAAAGACACAAAGCCTGCCTTTTTGGGAGAAAGGAGTGTATACAATGGCAAAACAAAAGAGCGCGCCTCAGAGACTGCTGTGGGCGCAGTTCGATGCCCTGCAGATGGGCTCCGGATGGGATGAAGAGGATATTACCAAACCCCAGATCCTTTTGGAGGATGTGTTCGGGGACAGCCATCCGGGGAGCACTCACCTGGCAGGGCTGATGGAGCAGGCGAAATACGGCGTATTTGAAAAGGGCGGATTTCCTGCCCAGTATCATACCACGGATATCTGTGACGGCTGTGCCCAGGGGCATGACGGCATGAATTACATTTTAGCCTCCAGGGAGGCAATCTGTGATATGATCGAAGTACACGGATCGGTTTATCCCTGGGACGGAATGATCTTGTCTGCTTCCTGCGACAAATCTATTCCTGCCCAGTTAAAGGCAGCAGCACGGCTGGACATTCCCACGATCTTTATCCCGGGAGGCAGTATGCGTCCGGGCCCTGATATGACCACCTCTTTGGTGGCAGGGGATATTTCCCTTCGGCAGAAGAGAAAGGACGCGGTGACGCCGGAGGAGATCCTGGATTATAAGCAGACCGGATGTCCTTCCTGCGGCGCCTGCACGTTCCTGGGAACTGCCAGCACCATGCAGTGTATGGCAGAGGCTTTGGGACTGACCCTGCCGGGAGCGGCGCTGATGCCTGCCACCATGCGGGATATCCTTGCCTATGCCAGAAAAGCAGGAAGAAAGATCATGGAGCTGGTGGAAAAGGGCATTACGGTCAGCCAGATCCTTACCAGGGAAGCGCTGGAGAACGCGGTGATCGTCCACAGCGCTATCGGAGGCTCTACCAATGCCACCCTGCATCTGCCCTCCGTTGCCAGGGAACTGGGCATGACCCTGGAGCCGGAGCTTTTCGATGAACTGAATCATAAGGTGCCCCATCTGGGAAACATTACGCCCAGCGGACAGCACCTGACCGAGGCTTTCTGGTTTGCCGGAGGCATTCCCATGGTGGAACTGGAGTTAAAGGATATGCTTCACTTAGACGTGATGACCGTGACAGGAAAGACCCTTGGTGAAAATCTGGAAGATCTTCAGCGGGACCGTTTCTTCCAGCGAAATCTGGGGTATCTGCACAACTATGGTCTGGAGCGGGAACAGGTGATCTTCCCGGTGGAGAAAGCCACGGAAAAAGGCTCTGTGGCAATCCTCAAGGGAAATCTGGCTCCCCAGGGCGCGGTGATCAAATATTCTGCCTGCGCGGAAGAGATGCGGGAACGCAAGGGTCCTGCCAGAGTCTTTAACTGTGAAGAAGACGCTTATCAGGCAGTGGTGGATAAGCAGGTAGCTCCTGGGGATATGCTGGTGATCCGCTATGAAGGACCCCGGGGAAGCGGTATGCCGGAGATGCTCATGACCACAGAGGCGATTGTCTGCGATGAGACGCTGAACGGAGAAGTGGCGCTGATCACAGACGGAAGATTTTCCGGCGCTACCAGAGGAGCTGCCATCGGGCATATTTCTCCGGAGGCTGCCGCGGGAGGGCCTCTGGCATTTATTGAAACCGGGGACATCCTGGCATACAGTGTGAAGAACCGGACGCTGGATGTGGTAGGGATCCAGGGAAAGGAACTGCCGGCAGAGGAAGTAGAGAAGGTACTGGAGGAACGGAAAAAGAAGGGATATCTGCCCCGTCCCAAGAGAAAAGGGCTGTTAAAGAGATATACAGAACATGCGCTTTCTGCCATGGAGGGCGCGGGATACGATGACTGATTAGCGAAAGGAGAAAGGAAATGAAAGCGAAATGGATTACACCGGTAGTAACTGCTCTGGATAGACAGGGACATGTAGATGTGGAGGCGAATCTGCGGATTTATGATTTCCTCATTGAAAATGGAATGGATGGGATTTTGATCTTCGGAAGTATCGGGGAATTCTTTGCCATTCCCATGGAAGAGAAGAGGGAACTGCTGAAGAAAGCCATTGCCCACATCAAAGGAAGGGTGACGGTTTATGCAGGTACCTGCCACATGGAACTGGACCAGTGCGTGGAGTTCTCCAATTATGCGCTGGAGCTGGGGGCAGACGGAGTCATGGTGATCTCTCCCTATTATTTCAGCCTTCCGGACAGCGGGATTTTGAATTTCTACGACAGGCTGGCAGAGGGGATCAATGGAGATCTGCTGCTGTATAATTTCCCGGATCGGACCGGACATGATCTGTCTGCAGACCTGATTTATGACCTGGTGTCCAGACATGAGAACATCGTGGGGATCAAAGATACGGTGTCCACTATGGGACACACCAGAGGCATCATCCAGAAGGTGAAGAAGGATTATCCTAATTTCCAGGTGTTTTCCGGATTTGATGAATTTTTCGGTCACAACGTGCTTTCCGGCGGGGACGGCTGTGTGGCTGGATTGTCAAACTTTGCTCCGGAGGTGGCATCTGCCTATGCCAGGGCTGCCAGAGCCGATGACCTGGCAGGCATGGTCCAGTGCCAGCAGAAGGTGGACAGCCTGATGGCGATCTATGATGTGGCGCCGCAGTTTATTCCTATCATTAAGAAAGCTATGGTGTTAAGAAGCATTGAGATGGAACCGGTGTGCACGCAGCCTCTGCTGGAAGCGACACAGGAGGAGACAGAGAAGATTCGGGAGATTTTGGCGAAAGC
>DWVZ01000150.1 GCA_019119975.1 Candidatus Blautia merdavium
ATGCTCGGTCTTTTTCTCAAAGGCTTCCTCCAGGCTTAACTTATCCTTCAGCTCCAGGATCAGTTTCTGCGCTGTCTTCTTCCCTATGCCCGGCGCCCTGGAGATGGTCTTCACGTCGTCCGCTAATACGGCAAACCGCAGCTCATCTGCGGAAAGCCCGGACAATACGCCCAGGGCAGCCTTGGGTCCGATCCCGCTTACTCCTAAAAGCAGCTTAAAGGTGTTCAGATCATCTCTTGTAAGAAACCCGAAAAGCTGCATGGCGTCCTCTCTCACATTCAGATACGTGTGGATTTTCACCTGATCTCCTGTCCGCAGCGCTTTTTCTGCTGCTGCCATGGGCATGAAAATGTTATAGCCCATACTGCCTGCCTCCAGAAGGATCCTGTCCTCCAGGATTTCCGCCACGGTTCCTTTTATATATGCTATCATATGCTCTTCCTTCCTGCTGTCCTTTTTAACACCTCTGCCGACAAAATGCCGATCAAAAGTCCTGTGACTAAACCGGCTATGAGAAGCGCCGGGAAATAATAAAGCAGCAGATTGCGATTCTCCAGCACGGCTGCTGCCACCAGGATCTGTCCTAAATTGTGGGATACGCCTCCTGCAATACTGACGCCTGCCGCAGAAATTCCCGACACCTTTTTCAGTAAAGCCATAGATGCAAGGCTGACTGCTGCACCGGCAAGACTGAACAAAATGGAAAACAGATTTCCAAAAAGAAAACCGATCACCAGGATCCGGATCACGGACACTGCTGCCGCTTCTTTCCAGCTATACGTATACAAAAGAAACACTGCCACCAGATTGGCAAGCCCCAGCTTCACGCCGGGAATCCCCGTAAATATGGGAAGAAGGGTTTCTATATATCCCAGGATGATCGCCACCGCAGCAAACAATCCCATACTCGCTGTTTTTTTCATCAGGACTCTCCTTTACTGCACCATACTGTCAATCTGATCCTCCTGGGCATTTCCCACGATTTCCAGAATCACTTGATTGGGCAGGCATACAATGGTCTGCCCCTGCTCTTTGGCAGGTCCCTGGTGCATACACAGCTTGTCCGGGCAGTCTGCCTCTATCATATTCACTTCGCCGTCTCTGATCTCACAGACATTGGTTTCCCCGATGCGGATCACCTGGTCCTTTGACAGATCGTATCTGCCGTATTCCGCTTTGTTTACCGTAATGACCAGCTGGGCATCCGGTGTACTGCCGAAAATCCCCAGCGCCCTTGGCACCAGCCAGCACAGAAAAGCTGCTGCAAGCACTGCACCCGCCAGGATCAGATCTTTTTTTTTCATTTCGCTTCTCCTGTTCTTGGTTGATGGAGGTTTCTCTTTTCCCTGCTGTACTCAACTGTACGCTGTTTCCTATCTTAACACACAGCAGTCCAAAATGCAAATATATGTTCTTTTTTCTACAGATTCTCCCTGTCTGTGATTTCCGTATCCAAAAAGACTCGGGAGCCTGTGGCTCCTCTTTGCCCCTGGTACTTTCCCCGATAAGGATTTTGTGCCGTCTGATCCAGTTTTGCGAATACCAGCTGTCCCACTCTTCTTCCTGCTCTCAGCTCAATGGCACAACGGTTGGCATTAAAAAGCTCCAGTGTGATTTCCCCCTGAAAGCCCGGATCCACCCAGCCTGCGTTCTGGATAAAAAGTCCCATCCTTCCAAGAGAACTTCTTCCTTCCACAAAAGCAGTCAGATCATCCGGAAGAGAGATGTATTCCATGGTGGTCGCCAGGACAAACTGTCCGGGAAGCAGCACATAGCGGTCTGATCGGATGGTCCTGTACGGAATTTTTTCCTCTAAAGTTACAATACCCGACGGAGAATCCTCGATCACGCCAAAAGTATTTCCCAGCCGGATATCCACGCTGGCAGGCTGGATCTGTCCCTCCTCCAAAGGTTCTATGGAAAGGGTCTTCTCCAAAAGCAGTCTTTGGATTGTTTTATCTGATAATATCATACGTTCTCGCCTCTTTCTGCATCTTTCTTTTCATAACTGTATATCTTTTCACAGATTTATTTCATTTCACGCTTTGTTTCATTTTATAGCCTGTTTTTTTGCAGATGCCTGATACAGCCATTTCCAAAGGGGAATCAATATCCCGGGCTTTGTAAAAAGCGCCCCGGCATCTTTGCGGGATGCCGGAGCGCTCTGCTCCATTTGGGAGAACCGCTGCAGCTTTTACAGACGGTCCGCCTATACAATGATTTTCCGCGGGCATATTTCCTTGCATTTTCCGCAGCTGATACATTTTTCAGGATCAATGTGCGCCAGATTGTCTGTCACCGTGATGGCTTCCTTCGGACACTCCTTCACACATTTCCTGCATCCGATACAGCCTGCTTCACAGGCATTCATAACTGCTTTGCCTTTTTCTTTGGAATTGCAGGCAACTGCCTGTTTCTGCTCATAAGGGATCAGCTCGATCAGCTTTTTCGGGCACTGGGCAATACATTTGCCGCATGCCTTACATTTCTCCTTATCTACTACCGCGATCCCCGCAACAATGTGGATCGCGTCAAAGGGACAGGCTTTTACGCAGGAGCCGTATCCCAGGCATCCGTAAGCGCATGTTTTCGAGCCGCCGTTCTGCATCTGGGCAGCCATTTTGCAGTCGTGCACGCCTGTATACTCATAGCACTGACTGCTCTTTTCACAGTCTCCCGCACATTTTACAAAAGCAGTCAGGCGGACAGCCTCCCCTGCCTCCTGTCCCATGATCTTTCCGATCTCTGCCGCAGCGGCAGCGCCGCCTACCGGACAGGCATTGATGGGAGCTTCTCCTTTTGCGATAGCGGCGGCAAGACCGTCGCAGCCGGGATAGCCGCAGCCGCCGCAGTTGTTGCCCGGCAGGGCTTCCCTTACCGCAATTTCTTTTTCATCTACTTCCACAGCAAATTTCTTTCCGGCAACGCCCAGGAACACTCCGATAAAGAGACCGACGCCGCCTACTAAAACTGCCGCGATGATAATACCTGTTACCATATTCTATGCCTCCTTATATAATTCCTGAGAAACCGAAAAAGGCAATCGCCATTAATCCGGCAGTCAGGAGCACATGAGGAAATCCCTGGAAATATTTGGGGATGTCATTGTACTCCATCTTTTCCCGCAGACCTGCCATTAAAACAATGGAAATGGTAAAGCCTAAAGCGGTGGAAAATCCATAAACCACGCCTTCCAGCACATTGTATCCGTACTGCACGTTATTAAGAGCCACACCCAGAACGGCACAGTTGGTGGTGATCAAAGCAAGATATACCCCCAGACTTTCGTACAGAGCCGGCATCGACTTCTTTAAAAACATTTCTACAAACTGTACCAGCGCCGCAATGACCAGGATAAACACAATGGTCTGCATGTAGCTCATATCCAAAGGCATCAGGATAAATTTATAAACAAGGCTTGTTACAAAAGAAGCAAGGGTAATAACGAAGATAACCGCGCCTCCCATTCCTGCCGCTGTTTCGATTTTCTTGGAAACGCCGAAGAACGGGCACAGTCCCAAAAACTGGCTTAAGACAACGTTATTTACAACCGCTGCTCCAACTGCAATGATCAATAATTCTTTCATTGTCTTCTCCTCCCTACTTCTTTATTTCTGTATTGTCATAGAATTTGCCGGCACAGCCTTTGTTTCCGCAGGAAGCGCAGCCGCCTTCCATACAGTGTACCGGTTTCTGCTCTTCCTTCGGTTTCTTCTCCATGATCTTGGCACGGGCTGCTGCCAGAAATGCCAGCACAAAGAAGGCTCCCGGCGCCAGAATGAAGATGGTGGCTGGTTCGTAAGCACTGGGCATGATCTGCACGCCGAAAAGGGTTCCTGCACCGATCAGCTCACGGAACGCTGCCAGAATGGTGATGGACATGGTAAAACCAAGTCCCATGCCGATCCCGTCAAAGATGGACGCTACCGGTGTATTCTTAGAAGCATAGGATTCCGCTCTGCCCAGGATGATACAGTTTACTACGATCAGAGGAATATAAATCCCCAAAGAATCATACAGCGAAGGGATAAATCCCTGTAAAAGGAGCTGTACGATGGTTACGAAAGAAGCCACTACAACGATATAAGCAGGCATACGCACCTTATCAGGTATGATATTCCTTAAAAGAGAAATAAACAGGTTTGACATTGCCAGGACCACAGTAGTCGTCAGCCCCATGCCGATGCCGTTCATAGCCGCTGTGGTAACTGCCAGAGTGGGACACATACCCAGCACCAGCACAAAGGTGGGATTCTCCTTGATGATACCGTTATAGAGACGTTCTGCAGGTGTATTTGCTTTCATCTTAATTTCCCTCCTTCACATAGTTAAACGCACACAGCCCGGCATTGACACCGCCTGTAACAGCATTGGAAGTAATGGTAGCTCCGCTGATGGCATTGATCTGATCATCCCCGGACGCCCCTGTCTTTGTCACTTCAAATGCTTCTACATTTTTATTGCTGTACTGGTTTTTAAACTCATCCTTCTGGGCGTTCATGCCGAGACCTGCGGTCTCATTGATCGAAAGGATGGAAATACCGTTCATGGTTCCGTCCATCTGCACGCCCATGGAGAAGGAAATATCGCCGCCGTAGCCTTCTGAGGTGGTCATGTTAATGGCATATCCCAGGGTCTCCCCGGAAGCATCCTTTGCTTCCATGATCTCATTGACCGTCTGGGCAGTAAATCCGTTCTCAGCAAGGTATGCCGCGATCTCTGCATCCTCTGCCTCTACACAGACTTCAAAAGAATCCGCGTCTTCAAATACAGCCTGATAGGCTTCCTGCTTTGCCAGCTCTTCCTGCTGGGCAATGGGCTCTTTGGTAATCTCATAAACCAGACCTAAAAGTCCTCCCGCGACCAGGGTGATCACAGTCAGGATCAAAGTATCCTTTAAAATCGTATTCTTTTTCATGCTTTCTTCCCTCCTTTTCCGAAGGCTCTTGGCATGGTGAATCGTTCGATGATCGGCACTAACAGGTTACAGAAGATGATCGCATAGGAAACACCTTCCGCAGATCCGCCGAAGATACGGAAAAGACCGGTGAAAATACCCAGGCAGATACCGAATACGATCCGCCCCGTACTGGTAATAGGGGACGTTACATAGTCTGTCGCCATAAACCATGCACCCAGCATAAGACCGCCGCTGCACAGCTGGCACAGAAGATAATAGAAATCCAGTCCGTGTCCTCCGAAGATCAGAGCAAATACACTGAACGTAAGAATATAAGCCACCGGGATCCGATAATCAATGATACCTTTAAGCAAAAGGATCGCCGCGCCGATCAAAATAGCCAGGGCAGAAGTCTCTCCGATGGTTCCCTGGATATTTCCGATAAACAGACTTAAAAGATCTACCGTCTCGCCGGATTTCATAGCTGCCAGCGGGGTTGCTCCGGATACAGTGTTCACGATATTTCCCCATGCGCTGTCAGGAACGGCAAAGTCTGTCATTCTGCCTGTAAAGCAGATCAGCAGGAAGCATCTGGCTGCAAGCGCCGGGTTCATAAAGTTCTGACCCAGACCGCCGAAAAGCTGCTTTACTACCAGGATGGCAAATACACCGCCCACCACCGGGATCCACCAGGGAGCGTTGGGAGGCAGGTTCAGCGCCAGAAGAAGTCCGGTCACCACTGCGCTGTAATCTTTGACCGTCAGTTTTTTATGTACAAATTTTTCATAAACTGCCTCGGTTGCCACACATACGGCAATGGAGATCAGAATCAGCAAAAGCGCGTTCGGTCCAAAGTTATAAACGCCGAACAAAGCTGCAGGCATCAGCGCCAGGATAACCGTAAGCATGATGCTGCTGGTGTCCACCTTCGACCTTACATGGGGGGAAGATGAAACGTGTAATAATTCACTCATGAGTCTCTCCTCCTATTTCGGTTTTTTACGGTTGGCAAGAACCATTTTTCTCATAGACCGCATGGACTGGGTCAGGGGACGTTTTGCCGGACAGGCAAAGCTGCAGCAGCCGCACTCCACACATTCCATACCATCGTATTTTACAAACAATTCTTCCTGACCGTATTCCGAATATGTAGCAAGCCTTGACGGAACCAGCCTTGCAGGACATGCCGCCACACACCTGCCGCAGTTGATGCATGCGGAAGGCTCTTTCTGAGTCACTTCATCCTTTGTCAGACACAGCATAGCGGAAGAAGTCTTTACCACAGGAACATGATAGTCAAACATGGCAAATCCCATCATGGGACCGCCGGAAATGATTTTTTCCGCAGGGTTTTTCAATCCTCCGGCTGCTTCTAATAATTCCGCAAAGGAAGTACCTGTTCTTACCTTGAAATTGCAGGGATTTGCCACTGCGTCTCCCGTCACCGTCACAATCCGGTCCATGACAGGTTCTCCTGCCATGACAGCCCGGTATATGGCGCAGACCGTATCCACATTGTCCACCACGCAGCCTGCGTCTGCAGGAAGCATGGAAGAATTGATTTCTCTGCCGCTGACTGCATAGATCAGACAGCGCTCAGCGCCCTGGGGGTATTTGGTCTTCAGTTCTTTTACCTCGATCCTGGGTTCCCCTTTCACCAGCTCTGTCATCTTTGCCACACAGTCCGGCTTATTATCTTCGATACAGATATATCCCTTGGCATTATCAAACAGTTTCAGGATACATTTCAGACCGCCGATGATCCATTCCGGCTGCTCCAGCATGCGCCTGTAGTCTGAAGTCAGATAAGGCTCGCATTCTGCGCCGTTTACCAGTACATATTCGATTTTTTCCGGCTCTTTCGGAGACAGCTTTACATGGGTAGGGAACCCGGCGCCACCCATACCTACAACGCCGGCGTCTTTGATCCTTCCTATGATCTCCTCTTTTGACAGGGAATCCAGAGACTCTGCAGGAGAAAATTCCACGGTCTCATATTTTTCGTCATTTTCAATGACAATGGCATCCACCATGGCTCCCACATTATTTCTGACTTTTTTCACATCTTTCACTGTGCCTGACACAGAAGCATGGATCGCCGCGGAAACAAATCCGCCCATCTCCGCAATTTTCTGCCCTGCCAGTACATGATCGCCTTTTTTTACTGCCGGCTGCGCCGGGGCTCCAATGTGCTGGGACAGAGGATAGACCAGTTCTTTTCCCGGAAGATACTCCTGAACAGGCTTTTCTTTTGACAGTTCTTTTCCATCATAAGGATGCACGCCACCCTTAAAGGTTAAAAACGCCATATTTTGTCCCTCCTTTTTTTACAGTGTCAACAGCTTTTGTGCCGTCTGCTGCATATAATAACCGACTGTCCGGTTATTTTTTCTGTTTTTTCTGCTGCTTTTCTCTGTAACGGCGAAAGTGGTTTTTCAATTCAGGATATGCAGAAACCATTCTCTTTTTGATCCTGTTCTGTTTCTGTTTCATATCCAGATATTTCTTTCCGAATTCATCCAGCCGCGCTTCCAGCTCCTGTCTTTTTTTCAGATACGATTCGGTATCCGGCAGACCGCTTTGGACGGCAAGTGTCTCAAAGCGCCGGAGAAATTCCTGTTTTCTCACCTCATAGCGCTCCTTCGCGCCCTGAACAGCCGGATAAATCTTTCCGTTTTCCAGCTTATCCCGGATTTCCTCTTTTGTGGCATACAGCTTGCTATTCTGTAGATACAGAGAAAGCTCCTCCAGCAGGTCTTCCGCTTTTCCAAAGGCTTTGGAAAGTCCGAAAGCTGCTGCCGCAGAACTTGAGAAGTCTGCCAGATAAAGCGCCGACACCACGGCAACCACGATCCGTCCTGCATGCACCGGATATTGATCCGTGATCCAGGAGACAAAAGGCTGGAGCACATAAAACAGCAGCAGCGTAAAAAAACCCCAGGCAACCGATGAGCCCAGGCAGATATAACCGTGGAGATTATATTTTTTACTGCTGTAGTCCCACCATCTGGTGTGAAAGATTTTCTCCATCAGCCAGCCGGTGATATACTCCAGTACGGTCGCTGTCACCACACCTCCCACATACAAGATCAGCAGATTCTCATCAAAAGGCTTAAGAATCAGATAAACTGCAACCGCTCCCAGACCATAAATGGTACAGAGGGGACCGTTGATAAATCCACGGTTTACCAACTTTTTCTTCTTCACTGATACATAAACCGATTCCCATACCCAGCCCAAAAAACTATAGATAAAAAACCAGCTTATGATATAATAAAAAGAAATTCCTGCAATTTCAAAATCCATATTTCTCTCCTTTGTTATATAATATAACATGTTTTTCGCGAATTCTCCAGAAATATTTGGTGATATTTCGTATTATTTTCAATACAATTGGAAAGGAATTTGTTAAAATGATAACAAATACGATAACTTTTTGTCAATTACTTCCAAGTCTGGACTGCTGTTTCTTTCCGGAAGATCTGACCTGGGAAAGTTCTGTCTTTTTTGACATCGAAACCACAGGACTAAGCCCCAGAACCAGCAGAGTCTATCTCATAGGCGCCATTTATCTGCCCCGGGGCGCTTCCTCTCCTATCCTGGTGCAGTATCTCGCCGAGGACAGCTCCGACGATGAAGAAGCCGCTGTTTTACAGGCATTTTACAATCTTTTAGCAGACCGCAGATACGCCGTTCATTTCAACGGCACTTCCTTTGATGTACCTTATCTGATCCACAGATACGAACATCACAGGCTGCCCTCGCCTCTGGCTTCTCTTGTCCAGGAAGATCTCTACAGACACTTAAAGCATTTTAAGCCTTTTTTCTGCCAGATGGGAAACCACCGGCAGAAATCCTTTGAGAATCTGGTTTCTTATCCCAGAAAGGACCTGTTATCCGGCAAAGAACTGATAAAAATTTATCAGATCTATGAAAAAAGCCGGGAACCGGCTGCGCGGGACGCTATTTTTCTTCACAATGAAGACGATCTGAAAGGAATGCTTTCTCTTCTCCCGCTTTCCCGTCTGTCACAGCTGGAGACGGGAGCCTATCAGTTCAAAGCTATGGAAGAAGTGGAAGAAACCGACTACCAGGGAACCGTAAGGCACTCTCTGCTCCTTACCCTGCAGATGCCTCAGGAAATCCCTGCCCAGCTTTCCGTACCTCTTGCCCAGGGCTATCTGATGATCCAGAAAGATCTGATCAAGATCAAGACCCCTATTTTTGAAGGAACCCTGAAATATTTCTACCCGGATTACAAAAATTATTATTACCTTCCCTATGAAGACGAAGCCGTCCATAAAAGTGTGGGAATCTACACGGATCCCTCCCGCAGGCAGAAAGCCTCTGCTGCCACCTGCTACCGGAAAATATCGGGAAGGTTTCTCTTTGCGCCGGGAAACCCTGCCCTTCCGCTCTGCCGACAGGAATACAAAGCACAGGAAGCTTTTACCCCTTACCCTTTTCAGGAGCCGGTTCCGGAAAATGCTCTTGCTTACGCAAAAGGGATCCTGCAGAAGGTCATGAATCCCAAGGCATAAAAAAACAGCCATTTCTGGCTGTTTTTTCTATGCAGGAATGTTCCTTATTCTTCTACTGCTTCTTCTGCTTCAGCAGCCGGCTCCTGTGCCGGTTCCAGAACTTTCATGCTCAGGCTGATCTTCTTCTCTTCTCCATTGAAGTCTACTACCTTCGCAGCGATTTCCTGACCTACCTTCAGCACATCAGAGGGTTTTTCCACATGTGCTCTGGAAATCTGAGAAACATGAAGGAGCGCGTCAACACCGGGCTCTAATTCGATGAAAGCGCCGAAGTCTGTCATACGTGCGATCTTGCCTTCTACTACATTACCCACTGCATATTTCTCTGCTGCATTGAGCCATGGATTCTGGTCTTCAAATTTTAAGCTGAGGGCAATCTTATCTCCGTTGATCTCTTTGATCAGGACTTTGATGGTCTCGCCTGCTTTGAATACCTTCTTAGGATTTTCTACTCTTCCCCAGGACATTTCGGAGATGTGAAGCAGTCCGTCCGCTCCGCCCAGGTCAATAAAGGCACCGAAGTCCGTGACATTTTTGATGACGCCTTCTACAACATCGCCTGCGTGGATCCTTTCAAAAAGTTCTTTCTTCATTTCTTCTTTCTTTGCTAACAGAAGCTGTTTTCTGTCGCCGATCACACGGCGTCTTCTTGGGTTGAATTCTGTGATCACGAATTCAATTTCCTGATTCTGATATTTTGTCAGGTCTTTTTCATAAGTATCGGATACCAGGCTTGCCGGAATGAATACTCTGGCTTCCTCAATGACAACGCTTAAACCGCCGTCCAGTACCTGAGTTACTTTTGCTTTCAGCACTTCCTTGTTTTCAAATGCTTCTTCCAGTCTCTTATTGCCTTTGTCAGCTGCCAGTCTCTTGTAGGTCAAAAGCACCTGACCGTCGCCGTCGTTGAGCTTAAGGACTTTTGCTTCCATGGTATCGCCTACATGAACGACTTCTCTCAGATCCAGATTCTGGTCATTTGAGTATTCGTTTCTTGTGATGATACCGTCAGCTTTATAGTCAATGTTTAAGATAATCTCATCTTCTTTTACATCGATAACTGTGCCTTCGACTACCTCTCCATTTCTGATTGTTTTAAATGTTTCATCCAGCATCTGTTCAAAACTTAATTCTGACATGTTTTGAAACCTCCTCAATTATTTTATTTGGGGTTGACGCCCCTGCTGTAATACCTACACATGGAACGGATAGAAACCTATCAGAACTCAAATCAGCAAGTGTCTGTATATAGTAAGTATTCTTACATTTACTTTTACAAATTTCATATAGTTTCTGGGTGTTCGAGCTATGTCTGCCCCCTATGACAATCATGGCGTCTACCTGCTTTGCGATTTCCTCTGCTTCTGACTGCCTGTCCTGCGTCGCATTGCAAATCGTATTTAAAACAATTCTATCATACCTCTTTTTGCTCAGAATTTCAACTATTTCTTGAAAATTATTGTAATTAAATGTCGTTTGGGAAACAATACATATTTTTTCATATATTTCCGACAAAAACTGCTCCGCTTCGACCTTATTTTTGATCACAGTGGAGCTGCCCTGACACCAGCCCCGGATCCCTACTACTTCCGGATGATCCGCGTTGCCGATGATGACAATGTGCCGTCCTGCCCGGCTTTCCCGCTCTACGATCCTGTGGATCTTCAGGACAAAGGGACAGGTCACATCCACATAAGACAGACCTTTCTTCTCCAGCAGTTCATAGATATATTTGGGAACGCCGTGGGAGCGGATGATCACGGTCCCTTTCTCAAGTCTGCGCAGATCCTCCTCTGTCTCCAGCACATGGACGCCCCGTTTCTCCAGGTCTGTTACCACCTCTTCATTGTGGATGATCGGTCCGTAGGTATAAACCTCTTCCTGGCTCTGCTCTGCCACCCCATAGGCCTTTTCCACTGCCCGCTTGACGCCGAAACAGAAACCGGCTGTTTTTGCTACTTTTACTTCCATAGCTATTTTCCTGCCTTTTCCTTGTATAAACGGAGGATCTCCTCTTTCACCTCCTGGATGCCCATATGGGAAGAATCCACCAGCACCGCGTCTTCTGCCTGCTTTAAGGGAGAAATTTCCCGGGTCATGTCTCTTTGGTCTCTGTCATTGATATCTGCTTCAATCTCCTCCAGGACGCAGGGGATCCCTTTTTCCTCCAGCTCCCGGCATCTTCTTAACGCCCGGGTATGGGCGCTTGCGGTAAGATAAATCTTCACATCTGCCCCGGGCAGGACGCAGGTACCGATATCCCTTCCGTCCATCACCACATTTTCTCTTGCTGCAAGCTGCCGCTGCAGCTGTACCAGCTTTTTGCGTATGGCAGCGTTTGCAGAGCTTACCGAAGCCATATTCCCCACTTCCTCCTGCCTTAAAAGCCCGGTGACGTTCTCTCCGTTTAAGAGCACCTGTTGGGCACCCTCCTGGTAAACGATGGAAATATCCGCCTGTTCACATGCCTTTTCCATCCCTGGGGTATCCTGCGGCGAAATCCCTTTCTGGATCAGATAGAGCGCCATAGCACGGTACATGGCTCCCGTATCCACATAGATAAATCCCAGTTCTTTTGCCACAGCCTTCGCTATGGTGCTTTTTCCGGCTCCTGCCGGTCCGTCGATCGCAATATTAAATGACATTTCTTCGTCTCCTTTTCTCATTCCTGCGCTGCCGCTTTCGCCGTTGACCAGGCGATCTGCAGATTAAATCCTCCTGTCACTGCGTCCAGATCCAGGACCTCTCCGATAAAGTACAGCCCCTTTACCTTTTTGGACTCCATGGTTTTGGGATTCACATCTTTTACACTGACCCCTCCCTGGGTGATGATGGCTTCCCGGAAGTTCCTAAGCCCGGTAATGGTCATGGGAAATTCCTTTACCAGACAGATAAAATCCTGCCGTTCTTTCTTAGTGATCTCATGGACCTTCTTTTCCGGAGGGATTCCGCCCAGTTCCAGGATCACCGGGAACATTTTTGCCGGAAACATGCCGGAAACTACATTTTTAAATTGTTTATTGATTCCTGCCTCAAATTCCCTCAAAAGCCGTGTATCCAGCTGCTGGGGCGAAAGCGCGGGTTTTAAGTCAATATAGGCAGACAGTTCTTTCTTCTGCAGCCGCTTGCCCACATAGGAGCTGGCAGTCAGCACCAGGGGACCGGAAATACCGAAATGGGTAAAGAGCATTTCTCCGAAAGCATGATACAGCTCTTTTTTGCCGTCTTTGATCACCAGGCTGACGTTTTTCAGAGAAAGTCCCTGCATCTGAGGTATATACGGTTCCTTTGTCTCCATTGGGACCAGCGCTGGCAGCAGTTCCGTAACCCTGTGTCCGGTCTCTCTGGCAAAGCGGTAGCCATCCCCGGTAGAACCTGTGGCACGGTAAGAGTATCCCCCTGTCGCCACAAGAACCCGGTCTGCCTCTGCCGCGGTCCCGTCTGCAAGGCAGACACCCCGAATGCAGATTCCGTCTTCCGTCTCCTGGGTCAGGACCTCTTTTACTTCCGTTTCCAGATAGAGCCGGACTCCCAGCTGCTTCATCCGCCTCTCCAGAACCCGGATCACATCTGAGGAATGATCCGACGCGGGGAAGATCCTGCCGCCCCTTTCTTCCTTAACTTCCAGCCCCAGACCCTGGAAAAATTCCAGGACATCCTGATTGGTACAGCCGTAAAAAGCGCTGTAGAGAAACTTGGGATTCGTCACCACAGAAGCGAAAAAGGTCTCCGCGTCACAGGAGTTGGTCAGATTGCATCTTCCTTTTCCTGTAATAAAAAGCTTCTTGCCCGGCTTCTCATTTTTTTCATATACATGGACCTGATGCCCCTGCTCAGCTAAAAAGACAGAAGCCGCCATACCGGCAGCGCCTGCTCCGATGATAATTATTTTTGCCATATCAAACTCCTTTAATCCCTGTATCCTGCTTCCTGCTGCTTGGGATTTTTCAGCTCGATCTCATGGTTGTCCGCCAGATTGATCTCATCGCTGTTGTAAACCTGGTACTCATCCCAAATCTTTTCCAGTGTCTCCAAGGTGGTCACGACTTCTTCCTGTCTGCGCATACTCAAAGCCACCACCAGGGCATTTACCACGCTTAAGGGCGCCACCAGGGAATCTACAATGGAAGCCATATCGCTTCTGGCAATGAGATTGCAGGAGGAATACAGGTTCATGGGGGAATGAATGCTGTCTGTCAGCGTGATCACTTTGGCATTTCTGTTGTTGGCAAATTCCAGCGCTTTTAAGGTACGCATGGAATACCTGGGGAAGCTGATGCCGATGATCACATCCTCCTTCCCGATGTGGATCATCTGTTCAAAAAGCTCGCTGGAACTGTTGGTATTGAGCAGATGCACACGGTCAAAGAGCAGATTGAAATAAAAGCCGAGAAAGCTGGCAATGGGCGCGCAGCTTCTGATTCCCACAATATAGATATTCTTGGCGTTTAATATGGTTTCCACAGCAAGTTCAAAGGCATCGTGGTCAATGTCTTCCATTGTCATCTTAATTTTATCAATATCCGAATGGAGCACCGTATCCAGGATCTCCGACTGGGGCACTTTCCCATAGGTCACTTCCATCCTCTGAATGGAATTCAGCTTATTGCGCACCAGCTCTTCTAGCGCCTTCTGGAACTCCGGATAGCCCTTATAGCCCAGATGGATGGCAAAGCGCACCACGGTGGATTCACTGACTCCTACCGTTTCTCCCAGCCTGGCAGCGGTGAGAAAGGCTGCTTTGTCATAGTTTTCCCTGATATATGCAGCCAGCTTTTTCTGCCCCTTACTCAGCTTCTGGTATTTTTCATTCATTTGATTGAGTAAATTGTCTGTACTGCCCATACGATGTGTTCCCTTCCTTACTACATTCTTTACATGCATTTTATCATAGCACAAAATGTAGAAAGTTTCAGCAAAAATTTTTTTACATTGACTTTTTTCTCTGTGTGGACTATACTTTTTCCTACTATAAAAACCGGCTGTACCACTGCCGAGCGCACATAAGAGGAGGTTTTGCATGATCAACCCGGTAAGGCTTATGGAATTAAAACGGATCAAGAATACTTTTGAAAAGAATCATCCCAAATTTTTCCCTTTTCTGAATGCTGTCTCAAAAGACGGGATCAAAGAGGGGACGATCATAGAACTCCAGGTAACTACCCCCGAGGGTACCTGTTATAAGACCAATCTGAAACTGACTGCTTCTGACATCGAAGCCCTTGAAAAGGCAAAAGCCCAGATCCCCGGTTAAGGGTCTGAGCTTTTTTCTTTCCTTTTCAAACAGCTTTATACCGGATAGGCTCCGTTTTCTGTATCTGCTTCTTTCGGATCTACCTTTGTCTGCTGTGCTTCTCTGTATTTGAAGAATTCTGTAGCAACCTGCGGGAACAGTGCGTAAGACAGAACGTCCTCTTCCTGTTCGGACCACTGAGCCATCTCTCCTCTTAAGGTATCCAACTCTGGTTTCAGCAGGTCTGCCGGACGGCAGGTGATCACTTCTGCGTCGCCGATGCACTTCTTCTGCACTTCTGTATCAAACGGTTTTACCGTTGCGCCGTATTTTCCGCTTAAGACGTCTTTGGTCTCTTTTGTTACCATCTTGTAGCGTTCACCCATGATTACGTTGAACACTGCCTGTGTACCAACAATCTGGGAAGACGGTGTAACCAGAGGCGGTTCACCCAGGTCTTTACGCACTCTTGGAACCTCTTCCAGAACATCGTAGAATTTGTCTTCTGCGTGCTGTTCTTTTAACTGAGAGGTCAGGTTGGAAAGCATACCGCCCGGTACCTGGTACAGCAGTGTCTTGATGTTGACGCCCAGGTTCTTTGGATTGAGCAGACCGCTGTCCAGCGCTTCGTCACGGATCGGACGGAAGTAGTCAGCAATCTCAGCCAGAAGTTTCTGGTCAAATCCTGTGTCGTATGGTGTGCCTTTGAAAGTCTCTACCATAACCTCTGTAGCAGGCTGGGAAGTTCCCAGTGCAAATGGTGACATAGCTGTGTCGATCACGTCAACGCCTGCCTCCACTGCTTTTAAGTAGGTCATGGAAGCCACACCGGAAGTATAATGTGTATGAAGCTGGATCGGAATATCAACAGCCTCTTTTAATGCTGTCACAAGCTCTGTAGCCGCATACGGAAGGAGAAGTCCTGCCATATCTTTGATACAGATAGAGTTTGCGCCCATATCTTCTACTTTCTTTGCCATGTCTACCCAGTAATCCAGTGTGTAGGCATCGCCCAGTGTGTAGGACAGCGCTACCTGCGCATGACCTTTTTCTTTGTTGGCTGCTTTTACTGCGGTCTGCAGGTTTCTCAGGTCGTTTAAGCAGTCAAAAATACGGATGATATCAATACCGTTTGCAATGGATTTCTGTACGAAATATTCTACTACGTCATCTGCGTAAGGACGATATCCCAGGATGTTCTGTCCGCGGAATAACATCTGCAGCTTTGTATTTTTAAATCCGTCACGGAATTTACGAAGTCTGTCCCAGGGATCTTCCTTTAAGAAACGAAGGGAAGCGTCAAAGGTAGCACCGCCCCAGCATTCTACGGAATGATATCCCACTTTATCCAGTTTCTCTACGATAGGAAGCATCTGCTCTGTTGACATTCTTGTCGCGATCAGAGACTGATGTGCGTCACGCAGAATGGTTTCTGTAATTTTAATAGGTTTTTTTACTGCTTCTGCCATTTCTATTTCCTCCATATTTATTTCCGCCGATATCCCGACAGCTGTCTGTCCGGATATCAGCGGCATCTTTCACTTTACACAGCCCAAAAGCCAGCGGCTTTTGGCTGTCTCTCTGATTCCAGGTTTATACCCCGAAGATAGCCATAAAGGTACCGGCTGCCACGGCAGTTCCGATAACACCAGCTACGTTGGGTCCCATCGCGTGCATCAGCAGGAAGTTGGTAGGATCTGCCTCCGCGCCTACTTTCTGGGATACACGGGCTGCCATAGGAACGGCAGAAACACCTGCGGAACCGATCAGAGGATTGATCTTGCCGTGTGTCAGCTTGCACATCAGTTTACCCAGGAGCACACCGCCTGCGGTACCGAAGGCAAAGGCTACAAGACCAAGGACAACGATCTTAATGGTATCCATTTTCAGGAATGCTTCCGCGCTGGTAGCAGCACCTACGGAAGTACCCAGCAGGATAACAACAATATACATCAGAGCATTGGATGCTGTCTCTGCCAGCTGTTTTACAACACCGGACTCACGGAACAGGTTACCAAGCATTAACATACCTACCAGCGGAGCCGTTGTAGGCAGGATCAGACATACAACAACGGTGATCACGATAGGGAACAGGATTTTCTCCAGTTTGGTAACCGGACGAAGCTGTTCCATTTTGATCTTTCTCTCTTCTTCTGTGGTCAGAAGCTTCATGATCGGCGGCTGGATAATAGGAACCAGTGACATATAGGAATAAGCTGCCACGGCAATAGCTCCCATCAGACCGGACTGACCTAATTTACCTGCAAGGAAAATGGATGTAGGACCGTCAGCGCCTCCGATGATAGAGATAGCTGCTGCCGCCTTTCCATTGAATCCCATGAAGATTGCCAGGAAGTATGCAACATAAATACCAAGCTGTGCTGCCGCACCCATGATAAAGCTCTTAGGATTGGCGATCAGCGGACCAAAGTCTGTCATAGCACCTACGCCCAGGAAGATCAGGGACGGAAGTACACTCCACTCATCCAGGATATAGAAAATGTGGAGAAGACCGGCAACACCGTTTGACGTTTCCTCCGCACTCGCCATAATATCCGGATAGATATTAACCAAAAGCATACCAAACGCGATCGGTACCAGCAGCAGCGGCTCAAATCCCATCTTAATGGCAAGGAACAAAAAGATAAATGCCACTAAGATCATGATCAGATTGCCTACTGTCAGATTCATAAATGCTGTCTGTCCAATCAAGTTTGACACGATATCTGCAACGTTAGACATTTTTTTACCTCCCATGTGTTTATTCATCACAGCCGGGGCACAGGATACTCACACCGTACCTCTGGCTGTCCGTACAGACAATTCTGCCTGTTCTTGGGAATTTACACTGTGTTATGCAAATTCTAGTTCATGGATGCCAGAACATCTCCGTTTTCTACAGCATCGCCTACAGCTACATTGATGCCTGCAACGGTTCCGTCCTGAGGAGCAACAACAGGAATCTCCATTTTCATGGCTTCCAGAACTACGATGGGATCTCCGGCTTTCACTGCCTGTCCGGCATTTGCTTCGATCTTGCAGACTTTGCCAGGTACAGAAGCTTTTACTTCGATCGCGCCTGCCGCTGCAGCAGGTGCTGCTGCTTTTGCTGCGGGTGCTGCTTTGGGAGCTGCCTTCGGTGCAGCTTTTGGTGCTGCTGCCGGTGCTGCATTTCCCGCACCTTCTTCTACTGTTACATCATACGCAACGCCATTTACTGTAATTGTATAAGATTTCATATTCATTTCCTCCTATGGGCTGACTTACCGCCAATTTCTTTTCTTTGATTTTCTGATAGAACGTACGACAAAACCATCTGCAGAAGTGCCTTCGTAAGCTGCAACCGCTGCTGCGATCACTGCTACCAGCTCCTGATCGTCTGCAAGCTCTTCTTCCGGTTCCGGTACTGCTGCCGGTGCCGCCGGTACAGGAGCCGGCGCCGGTGCTGCTTCTGCTACTTTTTTCTTTCCGAAGGAATCTACAAATCCCGGAACAAATCTCAGAAGATAAATAATAAAGCTCAGGAAAATCAGTACAAGGAAGACTGTCCCAAGACCTACGATCGTATTCATCAGCGCATCGGTCATCTTTTCACCCATACTGTAGTAGGGGCTGAATCCGATGCTCTCCGGATTTAACTTGCTGTCATATACCAGCTCTACTTCCGCATCCCGGTTGGCAAACTGTGCGTCAATCTTCACCACATACTGATTGCTGTCCAGCTTTACAGATACATCTTCATATCCCTGATAAGCGCCCAGTTCCTCGGAAGAATCCATCCAGGCCTCAAATGCGCTTACCACAAAATCATCCAGTGCCGGATTGGTATCAATGGTCGCCTGCATCTCCTCTGCACTGTATCCTACCAAAGACTCCATAGTAGAAACACTGTACTGATCTAAGGTCTGTGCCACTGTTTCCTTGATTTCCTGTGTCTTTACAATGGAACAGCCTGCTAAAGACAAGGTCAGGACTCCTGCTGATACTAAACCGATTAATTTTTTCCATGTCTGCTTCATATGCTTCACCTCGCTTAAACCGTGCCGTGTTTCTTGCTTGGACGGTCTTCTCTCTTTGTGAATAACATTTCAAAAGCACCAATTACATATTTCCTTGTATCCTCTGCTTCGATGATCGTATCAACATAGCCTCTCTTTGCCGCTGACATAGCGCTGGACTGAAGCATTGCGTACTCAGCCGCTTTTTCATTGACGGTAGCGATATCTGCATCTGCGTACATGATCTTTGCTGCCAGCTTGGCATCCATCATTCCAATCTGCGCGCTTGGCCATGCAAATACCATATCTGCGCCTGTTGACTTGCTGTTCATGGTCAGATATGCGCTTCCGAACGCCTGTCCGATCACTACGTTCACCTTGGGAACGGTTGCGCTGATAAATGCGCTGGTCAGTTCCGCTGCGTTTCTTGCCATATTTGCTTCGGAGCATTTGGTTGCTTTGTAGCCTTTTACATTGGTCAGAGTCAGAACAGGGATTTCAAAAGCATCGCAGAATTTTACGAATTCTGCTGCTTTCTTGCAGCCTCTTGCAGATAAAACATTATCAAAGCTGTCTGTCTTCTCTCCTTCTTCGTTGTAGATCTCACTTCTGTTGGCTACACATCCTACGGTAGCGCCGTTGAGACGGATAAAGCCTGTAACCATATCCTTCGCATATTCAGCCTTTACTTCAAAGAACTGATTGTCGTCCGCAATCTGAGAAAGAGCAATTGAAGTGTCTCCCACACAGTTCTCCAGTTCCGGACAGATGCGGTTTAAGTCATCGGTGCATTCCACATAAGCGGAATTATCTTCATAATTAGACGGAAGCATGGAAATCAGTTCTCTCATCTGAGCGATGATCTCCTCTTCGCTTCCCAGAACATCTACCAGACCTGCGTGTTCGCTCTGGTAAGCCGCACTTGAGGTATCACATTTAGAAATTTCATTTCCCTCCAGCGCGTTTGGTGAATTGACAAACAGTCTGCCTTTCTTCTCTTCCATGAAAGTAAAGTCTGTCAGTGCGGGAACTACTGCCAGTCCGCCGCCGCATGTACCGAAAATACCTGTGATCTGGGGGATCACGCCGGAAGCCATCACCTGTTTGGTGTAGATCTCACCAAAAGCGTTCAGAGCGTCGGTAGCCTCCTGGAGCCTTAATCCTGCGCAGTCGATCAGACCGATGACAGGAGCACCTGTCTTCATGGCAAGATCATACAGGCTTACGATTTTCTTCGCATGCATTTCACCAATGGAACCGTTTAATACGGAAGCGTCCTGGCTGTAAACATATACCAGGCTGCCGTCGATAACACCGTATCCAGTGATGACACCGTCTGCCGGTGTTTCTTTGTCAGATAAGTTGAAATCCGTATTTCTGGCTGTGACACAGCCGCCGATCTCAACAAAACTGTTCTCATCAAGTAAAGCTGCGATTCTTTTACTTGCTAAGCTTTGTGCTGTACTACTCATTGATCAGCCCTCCATTATTATTTATTTCACCTGGATTTCTGCATGGGTCAAATCCATGGTTTTATGCAGAAACCGCCTCTTGTATGGTACCACTTTAGTCAAGTACTGTGCAAAAACAAATTTCTGCGATGATAAAATTGTACCTTGTTTTCCACAAATTTTCAATAGGTTTTGATAAAGTTTTAACATCTGTTCTCTGCGTTTTTCACAGCATTTTTCATTTTTCTCACATATTCTGCAACATAAGGAATACTGTCTGCCCCATACTTTTCGATTATTTTCACAATGGCGCTTCCTACAATGGCTCCGTCGGATACGGCTGCCATTTTTTCTGCCTGCTTGGGCGTGGAGATTCCAAAGCCCACTGCGCAGGGTGTATCGGTTGCCTGCCGTACCAGATCTACCATTGCTTTGATATCTGTTTTGATCTCACTTCTCACTCCGGTCACCCCAAGGGAGGATACACAGTAGATATATCCTTCGGCTTCCTTTGCGATCCTGGAGATCCGCTCCTGTGAGGTAGGCGCGATCAGGGATATGATCTGGATTCCGTATGCTTCGCATACAGGTTTCAGCTCTCCTTTTTCTTCATAAGGCATGTCCGGCACGATCAGACCGGAAATACCGCACTGGACGCACCGTTTCATAAATTTTTCTTTTCCGTAAGTATAGATAGGATTGACATAGGTGAGAAATACCATCGGAACATGGATCTTACCTACCGTCTTTTCCAGCATATCAAAAAGGCGGTCCGTGGTGCATCCGGCTTTTAACGCCCGCTCATTGGCTGCCTGTATGACAACCCCTTCTGCTGTGGGATCAGAAAAAGGAATGCCGATCTCGATCAAATCTGCCCCTGCCTCCTCCATGGCGTATAACAGCTGTTCCGTCACTTCCAGGGATGGATCTCCTGCTGTGATGAAGGGAATAAATGCTTTTTTCTTATCAAATGCTTCTGAAATTTTATTCATAGATCTCCACTCCTCTGTATCTTGCGATTGCCGCTACATCTTTGTCGCCTCTTCCTGACAGGTTCACTACCAGGATCTGGTCTTTTCTCATTTTGGGTGCCAGCTTTTTAGCATATGCCACAGCGTGGGCACTTTCAATGGCAGGGATGATCCCTTCTGTCCTTGACAGGTATTCAAAGGCTTCCACTGCCTCCTGATCCGTTACAGGCACATACCGGGCGCGGTTTGTTTCTGCCAGATTGGCGTGCTCCGGTCCGATGCCGGGGTAGTCCAGCCCTGCGGAAATGGAATATACCGGCGCGATCTGTCCGTACTCATCCTGACAGAACAGGGATTTCATGCCATGGAAGACGCCGGTGGTTCCCCTGGCAACGGTGGCTGCGTGTTTCTCTGTATCGATGCCCAGTCCTGCCGCTTCACAGCCGATCAGCTGCACGCTTTCATAGGGGATAAATTCATAAAAAGCCCCCATGGCATTGCTTCCTCCGCCCACACAGGCAAGCACCGCATCCGGCAGTTTTCCTTCCTTTTCCATCAGCTGTTCCCGGATCTCTTTGCCGATGACCTTCTGAAAATCCCGGACGATCATAGGGAAGGGATGAGGACCCATCACGGACCCCAGCACATACAGGGTGTCATCCATCCTCCTGGTCCATTCCCGCATGGTTTCATTGACGGCATCCTTTAAAGTCTGGGTGCCGCTGGTAACGGCATGGACCTTTGCTCCTAAAAGCTCCATGCGGTATACATTGAGCGCCTGACGGTCTGTATCTTCTTTTCCCATAAAGATTTCACATTCCATATCCATCAGGGCTGCCGCGGTGGCAGTGGCAACTCCGTGCTGTCCCGCGCCGGTCTCTGCGATGACCCGTGTCTTTCCCATTTTCTTTGCCAGCAGCACCTGCCCCAGCACATTGTTGATCTTATGAGAGCCTGTATGGTTCAGGTCTTCTCTCTTTAAATAGATCTTTGCCCCGTTCAGATCTTTTGTCATCTTTTCTGCATAGTATAAAAGCGAAGGTCTGCCTGCGTAATTTTTCAGCAGCTCCTCCAGCTCCCGGATAAATTCCGGATCCTTTTTATATCTTTCATAGACTTCTTCCAATTCCTGCACTGCGTTCATCAGTGTCTCCGGAATGTACTGTCCTCCATATTCTCCGTATCTTCCTTTGCTCATATCGCTTCTCCTCTCACGGCTTTTAGAAATGCTTTTATTTTTTCCTCGTCTTTTCTTCCTTCTGTCTCCACTGCGCTGCTTACATCTACTGCCATCGGCGAGCACCGGGCAATGGCGTCCTTTACGTTGGATGCATTTAATCCTCCGGCAAGAAAGAAGGGTTTCTTCATCCGGGGAATCCTGCTCCAGTCAAAGGTCTTTCCGCTTCCCCCGTATACACCTTTTGTATAGGTATCCAAAAGCAGAAAATCACAGGACAGCGCCTCTGCCCTTAAGATATCTTCTGTATCCCGGACCCGGACAGCTTTCACTACAGGCACATCTATAAGCTTCCTGATCTCTCTTAGGTAAGCCTCGTCTTCGTCTCCGTGCAGCTGGATCAGGTCGATGATCCCGGCTGCCGCAAGTCCGGCTGCTGCTTGCGGGTCCTCATTGACAAACACACCGACGGCTTTTATGTCCGGTGAAAGGGCTTTTTTCAACGCTTCTGCCTGGGAAGGAGAAATTTTTCTCTTTCCATCTGCAAAGACAAATCCCGCGTAATCCGGCTTTAACCGGTTGATCATCTGGATGTCCTCCAGTGTTTTTAATCCGCAGATCTTGATTTTCGTTCTCATGGATTCTGTCCTTTCAATCCTTTCAGTTCTTCCAGCATTTTTTTCTTATCCGGGCTTCTCATCAGGGTTTCTCCGATCAGGACTGCGTCTACCTTTGCTTTTCTCAGCTTTTCGATATCCTGTGCCGTACGGATCCCGCTCTCTGCTACAAACAGGATTCCTTCCGGCACCTGGCTTCTCAGTGCCAGACAGTTTTCTGCATTTACGGAAAAGTCTTTTAAATTTCGGTTATTGACGCCGATGATGCGGGCTCCTGCGTTTATGGCAGCATGGATTTCTTCTTCGTCATGGGCTTCCACCAAAGCGGACAGCCCCAGCTCCCCGGCAAGTTCCAGATAGGTCTTTAATTCTGCTTCGTCCAGCAGAGAGCAGATCAGTAAGACTGCATCTGCACCTAAAACTTTGGCTTCGTATATCTGATAAGGATCTATGGTAAAATCTTTCCGGAGCACCGGAATGGATACCTGCCGGGCAATCTCCTGCAGATACTGATCCCTGCCAAGGAAAAATTCCGGCTCTGTCAGACAGGAAATTGCCGCTGCGCCTGCTGCTTCATACTCTCTGGCAATCTGCAGATACGGAAACTCTGGGGCAATGATTCCTTTGGATGGGGATGCTTTTTTTACCTCACAGATAAAAGCAGGATTGCCTGCGCTTAATGCCTTTTCAAAAAGGAAGGGCTCTTTTCCCTGTGTCTGCTCTGCCAGCGCCCGGATCTTTGGCAGAGGGATTTCTTTTTTCTTTTTTTTCACCCGTTTTCTGGTGGACTGGGCTATTTTTTCTAAGATCATATTCTATTCCTCATATTTCTTTGTGGCTGCTGTAAATTCCTCCAGCTTTTTCAAGGCTTTTTTGCTGTCGATCAGTTCTGCTGCCATCTGGATCCCATCGCCTAAAGAGATGCCGTCGATACCCAGATAAAGGCTCATTCCCGCGTTCATCAGCACCACATCCCGTTTCGGTCCCCGTTCTTTGCCGGAAAGGATATCTCTTGTAATCTGCGCGTTTTCTTCCGGGGTTCCGCCGACCAGCTCTTTCAGGCTGCACCGTTTCAGTCCGAACTGCTCCGGGCTGATGCGGTAGCAGGTGGTCTCTCCGAAGCGGATCTCGCAGACCAGAGTCTCTCCTGTCAGAGTGATCTCATCCAGCCCGTCTGCTCCGCATACAGCAACGCCTCTGGTGACGCCCAGATTGCCCAGCACCTTTGCCAAAGGCTCTACCAGTTTTTCATCATAGACCCCCAGAAGCTGCATGGTAGCCGCTGCCGGATTGGATAAAGGTCCCAGGATGTTGAATACGGTCCGGACTCCCATTTCCTTTCGTACCGGAGCCGCGTATTTCATCGAGGAATGGTAGACTGGAGCGAAGAGAAAGCACATGCCTGTCTGGTTCAGGATCTCTTCATTCTGCTGGGCAGTAAGATTGACATTTGCTCCCAGCCTTTCCAGTACATCAGCTGCGCCGCTTCGGCTGGAGACGCTTCGGTTGCCGTGCTTTGCCACAGGAATCCCTCCTGCTGCCACCACAAACGCTGAGGTTGTGGAAATATTAAAGGTACCTGCCTCGTCTCCTCCGGTGCCTACGATGTCGATCACTTCTCGCTGGGGTTTGATCTTGATGCCTTTTTCCCTCATGACTTCTGCAAAAGCCGTGATCTCATCAATGCTTTCTCCCTGCATACGCAGCGCAGCCAGAAACGCTCCCATCTGCGCCTGGGTGGCAGTTCCGTCCATCATCTCTCCCATGACTGCTTTTGCTTCCTCATAGCTTAAATTTTTTCCTTCCATTAAGATGTGGATTGCTTCTTTGATCATAGTGGTCTTCCTTTCTGCTGCAATAGCGCTGTTGATTCTATACTTGTTGATTTTGTATTTGTGGATTCCGTATTTGTGGATTCCGTATTTGTGGATTCCGTATTTGTTGATTCTGTATCTTGTGATTCCGTATTTGTTGATACTCGGATACGGGTTTGATTTCTATAAATAGGGCTCAATTTGATTTTTACAACATTAAATTGATAAATCTTTCCTTTCTGTATGGTAATCTCTATTCTTTTTTCTTCACAGAGCCTTGTTCTTTTATGGTCTGGTGTCTACGGTGCACTTAAGAAAATTTTCCAGCATAGTCATGCCCTTTTCTGTAAGAATGGATTCCGGATGAAACTGGAGCCCATAGACAGGATATTCCCGATGCGCCACTGCCATGACTTCTCCTGCCTCTGAGAGGGCTGTGATCTTCAATTCCTCCGGGATGGTCTCCTTTACCGCTGCCAGAGAATGGTATCTGGCTGCCCCGGTCTCCCTTCCCAGTCCATGGAATATAGGGCAGGAAGAATCCAGCAGGATCCGGCTTTTCTTTCCGTGCATGAGTTCTTCTGCAGGTGCGATTTTGGCGCTGTAGACTTCACAGATTGCCTGATGTCCCAGACAGATTCCAAGAATAGGGATCTGCCCCTGAAAGCTGCGGATCACTTCTTCACAGATCCCTGCGTCTTTGGGATAACCGGGACCGGGGGAAAGCACCAGATGAGAAGGGGCAAGCTGCCGGATTTCTTCTATGGAAATCTGATCATTTCTCACTGTGCGTATTTCTTTTTCCAGGGTTCCCAGTTCCTGCACCAGATTGTAGGTAAAACTGTCATAGTTGTCGATGAGCAAAATCATTCTTCCTCTACCTCCTCTGCACGGATCACTGCCTGCATCACGGCTGCCGCTTTGTTTGCCGATTCTTCGTATTCCATTTCCGGCACGCTGTCTGCTACGATCCCGCCGCCTGCCTGTACCGATACTTTGCCGTTTTTCCGAACTGCCATGCGGATGGCGATGCAGGTGTCCAGATTTCCGGCAAAATCAAGATAACCTAAGGCGCCTCCGTAAATCCCCCTCTCTTCTTTTTCGATCTCTTCAATGATCTGGCACGCCCGGATCTTAGGCGCGCCGGAGAGGGTGCCTGCCGGAAGAACCGCCTCGATAGCGTCCAGTCCGTCTCTGTCTTTTTGAATACGGCTCTCTACCTGAGAACAGATATGCATGATCTTGGAATACTTGTGTACCTGCATGTATTCTGCCACTTTTACGGAACCATAGCGGCTGATCTTTCCCAGGTCATTTCTGCCCAGATCCACCAGCATATTATGTTCTGACAGCTCCTTTTCATCACTAAGAAGCTCTCTTTTCAGCCTTTCATCTTCCTCCGGGTTCCTGCCTCTGGGACGGGAGCCTGCCACCGGGAAAGTCGTCAGCTTTCCGTTCTGGAGTCTGACCAGTGTCTCCGGAGATGTGCTCATCAGCTCCTCCTGTTCTGTATGGAAATACACCATATAGGGGGAAGGGTTGGTAGTGCGCAGGACTCGGTAAGCATTGAAGAGGCTGTTTTTCATAGGGCTCTCAAACTTTCTGGATATGACTGCCTGGAAAATATCTCCGTTTCGTATATAAGACTTGGTTTTCTCTACCATCCGGCAGTATTCTTCTTTGGAAACTGAACAGGTGAAATGGATTTCTTCCTTTTCCCGCCTTTCAGGTGCCGGCTCTGCCTGCCGCAGAAGCGCGATCAGTTCCTGTATCTGCTCCTGAGCTCTTTTATAATTTTCTTCTGCCCTGTCTGTACGGATATTCACTATGACTGACAGCTTCTGCTTTAAATGGTCATAAGCCAGGATTTTATCAAACAGCATCACATCATAATCCGCAAAGGTTTCATTGGTAATCTTCAATACCGGTTCTGCATAGCCGATCATGGAATATGCAAAATAGCCTGCGAAACCGCCGGTAAAAGGCGGGAAATCCGGCAGGATCGGTGAACGGTACGACTTTAAGATCTCCCGCAGAACCTCCTGGGGTTTTTGAGAGAGGATTTCCCTGCGCCCCTCCGGTTCCTCTATCCGAACGATACCTTTCGCGCAGGTTACCCGCAGGACCGGGTCGCATCCCAAAAAGGAATACCTGCCCCATTTTTCTCCTCCTTCCACGCTTTCCAGAAGAAAATACCGCTGGCTTTTCGCTGCCAGCTTACGCAGGATCGCAATCGGGGTAATACTGTCTCCGTAAATTTCCCTGCATACAGGAACGATGGAATAATCTTCCGCAAGTTTCTGAACTGTGTTTAAGTCTGGTTTTAACATATCTGCTGTTCCTTCCTTTCCTGAAAGAGGGGAGGCAAAAAGAAAAGCCCCTGTCCCACTGGAAACTATTCCTAATGGGACAGGGGCTGATAAAACAAACTCCTGCGGTGCCACCCAAATTGTCTTTTCAGGCAGGATAAAACTTCCGCCTGCGTCTAAGACCGCTCTTTCATGTACTAACATACACTCCCTGCTGATAACGGATCGGGTCACCCGTCAGCGTCTACTCTCCTTTTCAGGATTTCAAGCTGCCCTCACAAGTCCATTCGCCTAAAACTCTTGCTGCCGGACTCTCAGCATCGCCGGCTCTCTGTAAGCAAATATCTCAGGTTACTTCTCTTGTTCATCAGTTTAAAGTTTTAACTTGAATAGATTATATAGTACGGTTCTTCTTTCTGTCAAGTATCTTTTTTCCTTTTTGCATTCTTTTTTCCTGCTGTCAGCAGGATCATACCAGATAGAAAAATACTTAAAAAGATTTTCTCTATAGGTGCAGGGTCTCCGGTCTGAGGCACGGTTTCCTTTTCCTTAATAAAAACTGTCTGAGCTTCGTCCTGCAGATCTGTATGGGAAGCCACCAGATTCTCTCCTACATACAGACGCTCAAATACTACCAGTCTTTTTCCTTCCAGTCCCCTTGCGTCAAAAGAAAAGTCCAGTTCCACCTGCCCTGTTTTTTCCTTGGCTGTAAACTTCTTTTCCGCGGTCACAAAAGAATCCCCAGCCTGCAGCTCCTTACCTGTTTCCTGATCCATCAGGACACCTTTTACGGTATATTCGGTTCCCACTGCCAGATTTTCGTACTGCACCGTATCGGTAAGGACTGTCTTTTTCTTTGCCGCTGCTTCTTGTTTTCCAGTCTCCTGATTCCGGGCATTGGTTCTGATCTCTGGTTTGGGAAAAAGGATCGTCTGTCCTTGATCCTGAAGATCTGCATGTGCGGCAACTTCTGTTTGCTCCACATACAGGCGCTCGAAAACCACCAGAGACGTACCAGTCAGACTGGATGCGTCAAACACAAACTCCATCTCCACCGTGCCAGATGCCTCCTTGGGGGTGAAGCTTTTTTCTGCAGTTATGGTTTTGCCCTGGATCTTCAGCTCTTTTTCTACAGGTTTTTCCATAAGAATACCTTTGAGTGTATACTCCTGTCCGGGGATCAGATTCTCATAGTTTACCGTATCGATGATCACCGTATTCTCTCCTGCTGCCGCCGCCTGTCCGTGATTCAAAGGATTTTCTGCCTTTGTTCCAATCTCAGGGACAGGAAATTCCACGGTCTGCCCTTCATCCTGAAGATCTGTATGAACAGCCGCCTCGGTATCCTTCCAGTAGAGACGTTCAAAAACAACCACCTGTTTCCCTGTCAGTTCCCTTGCGTCAAAAGAAAATTCCAAAGCGATGCTTCCGTTTTTCTCCTCCGGTACAAAAGTCTTTTCTGACGTTACGGTCTGTCCTTTAATCTTTAATTCTTCTACTGTTTCCTTGTCCATCAAAATGCCTCTTACCGTGTATTCCTGTCCGGGGATCAGGTTTTCATACTTTACGGTATCTGTAATTGTAAGCTTTTGGTTGGCTGCCGCCTGTCGGCTGGCTGTCTTTTGATTCTGTGCCGTGGTTTTGATCTTATGCTCCGGGAACGTAATGGACTGTTCTGGATCCTCCAGATCTTCATGCTCTTCAATCTGCGTCTCTCCAATCCACACTTGTTCAAATACCACCACCGTTTTTCCCGCAAGCTGGGAAGCATCAAAGCTGAACGTATTTTCAACCTCCTGTTCCGCTTTCTCGGCAGTAAATTCCACTGTGGCAGTCACAGGCTGCCGATTTATCAGAAGCTTTGTCTTTTCTTCCCGGTCCATCAGCACGCCTTTTATGGTATAAGTTTCACCCGGCTGAAGATTTTTCAGGGTAAGGCGGTCTGTGATAACGGTTTCCTTCTTCGCAACTGCCTCCCGGCTCCCGGTATCGACGCTGACTGCCTGGGTTTTTACAAGCTGGGTCTCCCGGTTTTCTATGGCAAGGACTGCTTCCGCTTTCCCGTCAATCTTTCCGTCTTCACCCACCGTAAATTCATGGATCTCCATATCCATCGCATATCCGGGTATTCCTTTTGTCTCCTGGATGCAATAGGTTCCCGGAAGGAGTCTTTCTATGCGGATCCTGCCGTCTTCTTGGGTGGTATAAACTTGCTTTTGGCTGTTTTCCTGTCCGGTTTCTTCTTTGTCCGTCTTTTTCCATAAAGAAAACTCTACGCCGGAAAGCTTCTGTCCGCTTCCGTGTACTTTTTTATCCAGGATCAGCACGGTAGGCTGGTTGGCGATCTCTAAAGTATCGTATACCAGGGGCGTCACCTGATCCTGATACGAAAGCTCTGCCTCATATTCCTGCTGGGAGAGGACAAATCCCGGAGCTGGTTTTGTTTCTTTTACCAGGTATTTTCCAAGATACAGCTCTTTGCTTACAGCGCTGCCGTCCTGACCGGTGGCAACCGTATCTGCCAATTCTCCTTTCTGCATCCGTATCGTGCCGTCCGGCGTCTTGATCTCTTCTGCTGCCCGTATTTCAAAAACCGCGCCCTGCAGTTTTTCTCCCGTTGTCTGATGCCGCTTTTCAATCCGGATCTGTCCCTTCACCGGCACATCGAAATATTCTACCGTCAATGGCGCATCCCATTCATAATCGCCGTCTACAGAAAATTCCAGAAGCTCTCCCTGTAAATATCCCTTTGGCGCCTGAACCTCTTTCAGATAGTAAATGCCGGGCTTTAATTTTTCAGGAAGCAGGAAGGATCCGGTTTCGTCGGTCTCCCAGGTATCCTGGATTACAAGAGACGGATAATGGGTAACGGTCATTTCCACCAGGTGTTTCTCCTGATCCAGGATCTGGAAGGAGCTTCCTTTCACTGGTATGATCTTCCCTGTCTCTTTGTCTTTTTTCACTATGGAAACCGGAGCTTCGATCACATCGTTTTCCAGTATGTAATAGAGGGTCCTGCCTTCTTCACTGATGGAGATTTCGTAAGGTTCTATTTCTGCGTAATCCGCATAAGGGCTGTCCTCTGTCACCACATAGGTATCATAGACCAGTCCTCCCCGGTCTTTGCCCAGCTGCCTTGTGCTGGCATAACCGTTTTCATCGGTTACGATGGTGTATTCTTTGCCTGTTGTTTTGCTGGTAAAGGTGAAGCAGACACCTTTTAAGGGCTTCTTCTGTTCTGACTGATGTCCTTCCTGGTCCGCGCCGAATTTCACGATCTGCACATCCCCCCGGATCACATCGTTTTTTATAGCTGTATCGGATGTGTTCATCTGCACTATTTTCCCGTTTTCGCCAATGGAGAAATCCCGGACGAGAACCCCGGTAGGATTATATCCCTGGGGCGGTTTGATTTCTTTTATCTGATAGTCTCCATAGGGCAGCAGATCATTTTCGGTAGATGCCTGTCCTGCTTTGTCTGTGGTCAAAACAGCAATCACTTCTCCCTTTTTGTACTCTTTTTCTTCTACTAGGATGGTATTAGCGTTCATAGAAAGGATTTGAAACTCAGCGCCTTGGAAACTGGCTGCCCCCTGGGTTTCCTTTTTATTTTGTTCCTTGTCCCATTTCTCCACAGACACCCCGCCGCGGATCACCTGATTTTTCACTGCGGTGTTCATCTCCACTATTTTTCCATTTTCGCGGATAGAAAAGCTGCGGGTCCGTGTGCCGGATGCCGTATAACCGGCTGGCGCTTTTACTTCTTTTAGCTGATAATTTCCATAAGGCAGATAATCTGCATCTGTTTTCGCTCTCCCTTCTTCGTCTGTGATCAGGGTAGTGATGACCTCTCCTTCTTGATAAATTTTTCCATCGACCAAAATACTTTTGGAATTCTTCGATAGAATCTGGATCTGGGCTCCTTTTAAACTGGCTCCTCCCTGGGGTTCTCTCTTATTCTTTTCACTGTCCCATTTTTCCACAGATACGCCGCCGCGGATGACCTGATTTTTTACTGCGGTGTCTGCAGTCTTCATCTCCACTATCTTTCCGTTTTCGCGGATAGAAAAACTGCGGGTCAGCACGCCGGACGCCAGATAGCCTGCGGGCGGCTTTACTTCTTTTAGCTGGTAATCTCCATAGGGCAGATAATCTGCGGCAGTTTTTGCTTTCCCTTCTTCATCCGTGGTAAGGGTGGTGATCACATCGCCTTCTTTATACGTTTTCCCTTGGACCAGAATACTGGTGGCATTCTTCGATAGGATCTGGATCTGCGCTCCTTTTAAAGAGGCTCCTCCCTGAGGTTCTCTCTTATTCTTTTCGCTGTCCCATTTTTCCACAGACACACCGCCGCGGATCACCTGATTTTTCACCGCGGTGTCTGCGGTGTTCATCTCTACCATCTTTCCGTTTTCACGGATAGAAAAATTACGGCTCAATGTTCCGGATGCTGTATAACCAGTTGGTGCTTTTATTTCTTTTAACTGATAATTGCCATAGGGCAGGTAATCCGATGAGGTTTTTGCCTTGCCCTCTTTGTCTGTCGTCAGGGTGGCAATGACCTCTCCTTCCTGATAGGTTTTTCCTCCGACTAAAATACTATTGGAATTCCTGGACAAAATCTGGATCTGGGTTCCTTCCAGCGTGGCTGCTCCCTGAGCCTCCCTCTTATTCTTCTCACTGTCCCATTTTTCCACAGACACACCTCCGCGGATCACCCGATTTTTCACTGCGGTGCCTGAAGTATTCATCTCCACCATCTTTCCGTTTTCGCGGATAGAAAAACTGCGGGTCAGCACGCCGGATGCCAGATAGCCTGCAGGCGGTTTTACCTCTTTTAGCTGATAATCCCCATAGGGCAGATAATCTGCGGCAGTTTTTGCTTTCCCTTCTTCATCCGTGGTAAGGGTGGTGATCACGTCGCCTTCCTTATAGGTCTTACCTTCCACCGTGATGCTGTTGGAATTTTTCGATAGGATCTGAATCTGAGCGCCTTTTAAACTGGCGCTTCCCTGAGGCTCTCTCTTCTCTTTTTCACTGTCCCATTTCTCTACAGACACACCTCCGCGGATGATCGTTTCCTCACTCTTGACTGTCTTATAAAAAACGGTACTGGTCCGGTTCTCTGAAGTAAATTTGACCGTATACGAAGCCTTATCCAAAAGGTAGCCTGGCGCTGCCTTCGTTTCTTTTACGGTATAAGTACCTAAAGGCAGTTCTTTGCTCTGGGCTTTTCCGTCTTCTGCGGTTGTCAGGGTGGCAACGGTCTCATCTTTGCTGTTCTTTACGGTATAGACCGCTCCTTTGAGCGATCCTTCTCCCTGGGACGCAGAAGTTCCCGTGTCCGTGTCGCACTTTTCTAAAAGGATGATTCCTTTCTGAGGTGTCTCTTTGCTGACCACCTCCTCATAAAGCGCCGAACCATTGCCGCTCTTTGCAGAAAGAGTGACCGTGTAGGTCTTGCTGTCTTTCACATATCCTACGGAAGGAAGTGTTTCTTTGACGGTATAAGTGCCCAAAGGCAGCTCTTTGCTCTGGGCTTCTCCGTTCTCATCTGTGGTCAGCGTATCTGCCAGGTTTCCTAAGCTGTCCCGGAGCTCATAGACGGCTCCTTTGAGGGTTCCTTCCCCTGAAGGTTTCCCTTCGGTCTCACGGTCCTGTTTGATCAGCCGGATTCTCCCTTTCTGGGCGTTTTCCTGACTTTCCACATCCTGATAGAGAATTCCTTTGGAGGTAGTATCTCCCTGAAAAGTCACGGTATAGGTTTTCGTATCCAACAGATAACCGGAGGGCGCTGTTTTCTCTTTGACGGTATAGGTGCCCAGAGGCAGTTCCTTGCTCTGTGCCTTTCCCTGTTCATCAACAGTCAATGTATCTGCCAGACTTCCATCTTTTTTCCTGACTTCATAGACCGCTCCTTTCAGGCTTTGTCCGCTCTTTTCCTGATCTGTCTTTGTCAGGCGGATCACACCTTTCTGGCAGTCATCCTCACAGGAATAGACCGATGTTTTCTGAGCCGTCACAGTCACATTCCCGGTCTTTTGGTTTAGAAGATAGCCTTTCGGTGTCTGGGTCTCCCTGATTTCATAATCTCCTTCCAAAAGCTCGCCGCTTTTTCCTTTTCCGTCTTTGTCTAAACGGATCTCTCCAGCCTTCTCTCCGGTATCTTTGCTGTAAATCTCATATCTGGCTCCTTCCAGAGAATACGCTTCATTTCCGTCTGTAAAGGCAGGATTCCCGGAGGATTTGCGGATTTCGATCCATCCATACTGCAGGGGCCAGCTGCCTCCCATGGTCTGATAGGAGCCGCTTCCCATGTTAAAATAAAAAGCTTTAAAAGAGGACGGGGGATCCGGAAGCGTTTTGATCTGATCCAGTTCTGCCAGCAGTTCATTTTTCGTCTGCTCTCCCAGTCCTGTAAAAGCGTCCATGCTGCCGGTATAGGCAAAGGACACCAGACAGTGACTCATACAATATTCACTTTCCTCACTGTACTCCACACTGCCGATATTGCCGAAATGTTCTCTGTACACTCCATAGCCTGCGCCGCCGTACACATAATACATGGTCTTTCTTAACAGTCCTTCCCCCATTTCCGTTGTGCTATAAGTCCCGGAAGCAGGTGCCAGCTTGGACGGCTCCAGACAATATGCCGTGCTGCCGTTCACATCAAAGAAATGGGTGTAATACTCTTCATAATAAGCCCGTTCTCCTACCGTAAGATATACATTTTCCCTGGCGCCGTTAGAAGCGATCTCTCTGCTGACCTGAAAACTCCTGATCCGCTGTTCCAGCCGGGCTGCGGCAGCTTTCTCATCCTTCAAACTGGATTCCTGGGATTTTTCTGTAGTTTCCTTCTCTTTCTGCAGACTGTCCGGCTGCGTCTGGTTTTGGCTTTCTTCCTGGTCTGCTTCCCTATCCGCAGGAGTCTCCCCTTCTCCCGGTTCTTTTTCAGAAGCATCTGCCGCTGGAGGATCCGCTGCCTCCGGTACAAAAACGGCTTTCACAGCCTGCGTCTCTCCCGCCGTGAGTTCAATCCTGCCGCTTTCGTCCGGCTGCTGTTTGACCTCCTCGCCTGCCGTCTCCAGATACAGGTTCTCCAGCCTCCATCCCTCTTCCGGAAGGATCTCTGCCTGAAGTTTTTCGCCTTTTTTAAAGGCGGCGGCTGTCTTTTGGGGCGCTTCGCCCTGTATTTCGGATACTCTGCCGCTGCTGTCTTTTACAGAGATCTTCCCGGCTCCTTCCGCAATGGTTAAAAGGAGTTCCGTCTCCTGTGCTTCCCCTGCAAAAAGCGGCTGGGAAAAAGAGAGCAGAACAATCGCAAACAGCAGCAGCCATACCAATCCTTTCTTCTTTTCTTTCATCGCTTCTCTCCTTTCTCCATAGCCTTTAATTTGTTCAGACATTTTTTCACATACTGGCTCAGCAAAAGAATTGCCAGAGAATACAGGTACGGTTCCAGGTCTTCTTTTCCCTGAAACTTCCCTGCTTCGATCATCTCTCCCACCTTTTCTGTACTGAGGACCTCTCCTGCGATCACGTTGCGGTCAATGCCGCCCATGCGGAATAAGGTCTGCAGATAGGACTCAAATTTTTCCTCCTCCTTTTCCCGGACACCGGAAAAAATACGGTCCGGATACTGCACCGTTGACTCCAGTATTTTCCGGAACTCTTTCTGATGTTCCTTCCTTTCCCCTGGCAAAAGCCCGGTCCCTACTTCTTCTCCTGTACTTTCCCACAGCTGGTTTCCTTCCCCGGCGCAGCGGCACAAAAGTCTGTATTTCTCATCCGGTCTGACCAAAATCCCCCGATTCTCCGCTTCCAGCAATACGATGCAGATCTGGCTGATCCCCATAAACTGCCAGTTCTTATAATTTCTTGCGTTCTCACAGATCTGAACAAAGGGGATCTCTGCCTTTCCGTCCAGGAAACGGCAGTCCTCCCGGAATCCGCAGTGCAGCAGATACCAGAAGCTGATCCATGCCTTCTCACACCGTTCGTCTTCCCTTCCCCGGATGTCCTCCAGCATCCCCAGAATTGCCTGTGCGCACGGATACTCTTCGTACCCCAGACTTCCCCAGAAATACTCTCCCTGGTAAATGCTCCGCCTTGCGTTTTGCTCCAGGTAGATCCGCCATTCTTTTTTCATATCCCGGATTTTCTCCCTGCATCTTACATTCTGGCACATGGCATAGAGAATAAAATACGTCACATCTAAAAACCCTCCGTCCTGTACCGGCAAGCGGACTCCTCCATAGGAACCCTCCTCTTCCAGCCGGGCTGCGGGCTCTCTTTCCCACACCTGCAGCCCCTGGAACAAAATACCTGTTTTTCTCATAAAACCTCTTTTCTGTCTGCGCAGAAAATCACCCGCAGCCTGTCAGCCCGATGCCGGACTGTCCGCTGACGTGAATAAGAAAAGCGAAAAAAGTCAAACTAACACAGCGCTCCTACTCTGTATTTCCTGTTTTCTCTGTTACTCTGTTGTAAAAATTAAAAAATGGATATTTTGCAGAAACTGCATGAATATCAGAATTGAATTTACGCGGGTGTCTTTCCCTGCACAGACTTATTTGATGAACACAAAAGAAACTGAACTTTTCAGTTCCCTTTTGTTATGATTAAGACTACTACAAATCGGTTTAAAATGCTATTGACTTTTTAGACAAAAAACCACCGGAGCGCTCCGGTGGTTTTTCTGTACATTTTACTAATCCTGTCAAGTGCCTGCCGACACCCGCAGAGGACTGCCGGTTATTTTAAAGTCACTTTTCTGAAGTTTTTCTTTCCCTTTTTCAGAACAATGCCTTCTCCCTGGAGCTTTTCTCCCGGAACCAGGTATTTGATATCTGTGATCTTTTCCCCGTCAATGGCAACGCCGCCCTGCTCAATGGCACGTCTTGCCTCGGAGCGGGTATTTGCCAGACCGCTCTTATGGAGCAGAGAGATCAGATCGATGTTCCCGTCGGTCAGTTCAGACTCTTCGATCTGAGCAGAAGGCATATTGGCAGCGTTTCCGCTGGAGAACAGCGCTCTGGCAGACTCCTGGGCTTTCTCAGCCTCTTCTTTTCCGTGTACCAGGGCAGTCAGCTCATAGGCAAGGATCTCTTTTGCACGGTTCAGCTGGCTTCCTTCCCACTGATCCATCTCGTCGATCTGCTCCAGGGGCAGGAAGGTCAGCATACGGATGCATTTTAAGACATCTGCGTCTGCCACATTTCTCCAGTACTGGTAGAAATCAAAGGGGGAAGTCTTATTGGGATCCAGCCAGACTGCGCCGGACTGGGTTTTGCCCATCTTCTTGCCTTCAGAATTCAGCAGAAGGGTGATGGTCATGGCGCAGGCGTTTTTGCCCAGCTTGCGGCGGATCAGTTCCGTACCGCCCAGCATATTGCTCCACTGGTCGTCTCCGCCGAACTGCATGTTGCAGCCGTACTTCTGGTACAGCATGTAAAAGTCGTAGCTCTGCATGATCATGTAGTTAAATTCCAGGAAGCTTAAGCCTTTTTCCATACGCTGTTTATAGCATTCTGCAGTCAGCATGCGGTTGACAGAAAAATGAGGTCCCACCTCTCTTAACAGTTCCACATAATTCAGGTCCAGCAGCCAGTCTGCATTGTTGACCATCAGCGCTTTTCCGTCAGAGAAATCAATGAAACGCTCCATCTGCTTTTTAAAGCAGTCACAGTTGTGCTGGATGGTTTCCGGAGTCATCATGGAACGCATATCGGTCCTTCCTGACGGATCCCCAATGTAGCCTGTACCGCCTCCGATCAGGGCGATGGGCTTATTTCCTGCCATCTGCAGACGCTTCATCAGGCACAGAGCCATGAAATGTCCTACATGAAGGCTGTCTGCGGTGGGATCAAACCCAATGTAGAACGTAGCCTTTCCATTGTTGATCAGTTCTCTGATCTCCTCTTCATCGGTCACCTGGGCGATCAGCCCTCTGGCAACCAGTTCGTCATAAATCTTCATTTTTCTTCTCCTTTTCTCTGTGTTGTTTCAGAGCGGATCCGGCTTTTATGGATACAAAAAGCCCCCGCCCTTTCTGTCACAAAAGGACGGGAGCCTAAAAGTCCCGTGTTACCACCTTTCTTCACAGACAGCTCACACTGCCTGCCTCTGCAAGTACAGCATTTCTGCGATACTTAAAGCGCTTTAACGTGCACCGCTCCGCCGCAGCCTACTCATTTCTTTTCGGTGCGGAGCTCCGGGAGGTATTCACAACAGCAGTTTTCCACGCGCCTCTCATCTGCCGGCTGCTTTCTGTGTGGTCCCTGCTGGCTACTTGTTCCCTTCACAGCTTTTCGTTTCTGTGGTCTAGTATACAAAATCCAGTCAGTTTTTGTCAAGGGTACTTTTACAACTCACATTGGCAGAGCGGCACATTTGCTGCTTCGTATGCTTGCTTTCGGCATATTCTTACTTTCAGCGCCTGCCGCCTGCGGCAGCACCTGTCAGCCTACCGTTTTCCACTGATATTCTCCATTATCTTTGATCCCGTAAAAATCACCAAAGTTCAAATCAAAGATATCCTTTTCGATTCCGGTAATAGAAATCTGGTTTTTGATCAGATACTGCCAGATTCCCGCATGGGAAATGTCTCCCTGCAGGATCACGCCTGCTACCTTTCCCTCTCTTAAAATGACTCGTTTATAATTGTGGGAATCCTCTCTGGCGATGACCACATCTCCTTCTTTTGAAAGGATCTCACCCACACACATAGAAACAAGCCCGAAGAAATTAATGGTATTTTTCAGCGCATACCGGTCTTCATACAGCACCTGGGCACCGCACATATTCAATGCGGCGGTTTCTCCCTGCTTCTGGGCGTTTGGCCAGATGCCGGAAAGCCCGGTCACATCTCCTGCCGCATACACGTCCGGAGCGCCTGTCTGCAGATATCCGTTGACCTGGATCCCTCTGTCAATGACAATGCCTTCGCCGTCCATGCCAGCCACTGCGCTGCGCACGCCTGCTGCCACAAGGATCATATCGCAGGGAAGCGCTTCTCCGTTATCCAGGATCAGTTCCGTGATCTTTTTGTTTTCATCCATCCTGGTATCCGCGCCTTTTCTTCCCAGATAAAAGACAGCTCCGGCAGCCTCAAAGCGCTTCTGGTACTCTGCCGCGCCGGTCTTATCCAGCTGCACCGGCAGGATCTGCTCTGCCATCTCGACAATGGATACCTTCTTTCCGGTCTCCATCAGTCCGTATGCCGCATCCAGTCCTACCAGACCGGAGCCGATGATGACAATGTTTTCTGCTTTTTCTGCCATTTTGCGGATCGCCTGGGCATCTCTTAAATGACGAAGTCCAAAGACATTTTCTGCCTCTCTTAAATTCCCTACCGGAGGGATAAAACTTTCAGCTCCGGTGGCGATCAGAAGCTTATCGTAGTTTAAAACCTCCCCGTTATCCAGGATTACTGTCTTTTCTTTCGTATCCAGCTTGCCGGCGGTTTTTCCTGCGATCCAGCGGATGCGGTTCTTTTCAAAGAAATCTTCCTCCACGAAATTTAACTGTTTTTCGTCTCTCTCACCGCTTAAATATTTGTGCAGCATACAGCGGGAATGCACATAGATATCCGTGGAAACTACCGTAATGCTGCCGTCTTTGTCTGCTTTCCGGATGGTTGCCGCGGCTTTCATCCCTGCCGCTCCGGCGCCTAAGATCACGTATTCCATATGCTACACCTCCTCAACCCAGATTGCCTGCTTGGGACAGGCTTTGACACAGCTGGGATCTTCCCCTTTGTCTATGCAGAAATCACATTTGATGACTTTGCTCTTTGTACTTTCGTCCGGCTTTAATACGCCGTAAGGGCAGTTCATGACACACATAAAGCAGGAGCCGCATCTCTCCTTGTCATACTGTACATGACCGGTCTTTTCATCCTTGGTCAGAGCGCCGCTCATACAGGACATAACGCACTCCGGCTGGTCACAATGCCTGCAGAACACCGGTGTATAGCTGCCGTCCGGGTTCTTGTAGATAAAGTTTCTCGACTCATTTCTGATATCGGTCAGATCCAGGGTATAGACATCGCCCTCATCTTCTCTGTGCGCCTGCATACATGCGATGGAACAGCTCTTGCAGCCATCGCACTTTGCAGCGTCTATCATAATTCTTTTCATCTTTTTTGCTCCTGTTAGATATTTAAACCTGCACGCTTTTCTTCAATGATCTGATCCAGGATATCCGCACTTTCTTTGGCATCCGGATTGATGATGACCTGTCCGCCTGTCAGTGTCTTCATATCCTCTGTCAGAAGTTTTACGGCAGTCTTGCTGCCAGTCACAAACGGCGGCAGTCCCAGATGCAGGGGCAGTCCTAAAGCCAGTCCGAAGCATCCGTCCGCCAGCGCCTGCTCTTCCAGCCACTGAGCGGCAGAAAGAACCAGAGGAAGCTGCGGGATATCTACGCCGATGGCTTCTGCCAGCTCGGTCGCCACGATCTCCAGTCTTCCGATGGCAAGGCAGGGACCAAAGTTCAGTACCGGAGGAATATTTAATTTCTCACAGACTGCACGCAGCTTAGGACCTGCGTATTTGGCAGCTTCCGGTGTCATCAGTCCGCAGTTTTCGATACCGCCTGAAGAACATCCGGCAGTCAGTACCAGGATATCTTTTGCGATCAATTCTTTTGTCAGTTCTACGGAAAGGACGTCATGTCCGCCTGCGGTCAGATTGGAGCAGCCTACCACGCCTGCGATTCCCTTGATATCGCCGGAAACGATCAGGTCGATCAGCGGCTTCCAGTTTCCGCCCAGGAAGTCTTTCAGGGAAATCTCTGATACACCGGTCAGGGTGTGGTCGTTTCCGTGTTCCGGCATCAGGTTCATGGGTACCTGACCCCTTCTTTCCTTGTATGCTTCGATGATCTCGTCAATGATCTCTTCACTCTGTTTTTCTCTTTCTTCAAACACATAAGGCTTCAGCTCTGCGTTTGCTTTCTTTGCCACATCATCCAGACAGATCTGTTTGATCTTCAGCTGGTCGCAGATAGGCTCGATTCCCGGCAGAGTACAGTTAAACTCAGACAGCACCGCGTCAATTCCTCCGGTTGCCAGAACAGCTTCACTGGTGTAGTTGTTTCCTGCGTGTCCGTCAAAGACTTCCGTATAATGTGCGCCCCTAAGCTGCAGGTCCTGTCCCACACAGGTACATCCTACCAGCTTAAAGCCCTTTGCTCCCGCTGCCTTTGCTTTTGCCACTGCTTCCGGAGAAACCAGGCGTTCCTGGAGATCTACGAAAATGGTATGCTGGTGTCCGGTGATCATAATGTTGATGTAATCCGGATCGATCACCCGCAGGCCTACCGGAGCCATGCGAAGTTCCGGCTCTCCTAACAGCACATCGTTTAACAGGTTGGTCAGAGTCAGTCCGTAAAGCCCGGTGGAGATTCCCAGCTTCAGGCAGTCGGTGTACATATCTACAGGATCGGAGTTTAAGTTGGTGGAGCATTTTACCACTCCGTGGAATACTTCGCCTTTGGCGCCGCCGGGAAGGATTCCCAGTTCCTGCCATTTTTTAAATCTTGGCGCATAGGCAAGCTTTTCTACCAGTTCCATTTTCTCATATTCCGGTTTGTACAGATCCTTTAATACCAGGTCTGCTACCTGCTTTGCAGTGTCCCATTTGTCGGCGCCCTGTACGCCGAAGGTTTCGGCAAGTCTTGCCAGAGATTTTTCTCCTTTGATCTCTCCTTTGGCTTCTGCTGTTTTCTTTACATTCAGGGCTGTATTTTCCACGATGTGGATGTAGCAGCCGGAACCGCTCGCCACTGCGCGCAGGAAATTTCTTGCCACGATCACATCTGCCGTAGCGCCGCAGATTCCTCTGGGAGCCTTTGGTGTGATCCGGCAGGGACCATTGGAGCACAGACGGCAACAGACACCCTGAAGCCCAAATCCGCATTTGGTGCTCTGACCTTCTACACGGTGATGAGAGGTCTCCATGGGAAGGTCACGGATAAATCCTTCCAACGGCTTGTCTGCACTGGGGCAGGTACTGCATGAAAAACACTGATTCATTCTTTCTTCCTCCTGTGTATGTATAAAATCTTTGTTAATAGTGTAACAATATTGGACTAAATTAGTCAAGTATAACTTTCGCTTTTTTCCATTCTTTCCCTTTCTTCCTGTTCATAGAACCGGCGGATTTCCTGTTTCAGAGTCTCTTCTCTCTGGCTGCGAAGAAGGCATTCCCCTTTTTCCAGATAAATATCGCATCCGTACTCTCCAATGAACCCCATGATATCCGGGTCCTCAGAAATCCTGGTAAGGAACAGCGCTGCCTCCTGCCCTGCGCCCGGATTCTCTGTGGCAAAGCAGATCCCTCTTTTAAGCGCCAGCTCCAGCTCCTCGCTTTTCTTCTTAAGCCTTACGGTTTCCCTGTAGAAATCCTGCTTCACCTGTTCAAATCCCTGCTGCTTATTAAGGATCCTGTTTTTTCTGACCTCTAAGAGCTCTTTTCCCAGCCAGCGGTCCAGCCGTTCCATCCAGGCTGCCTGTTCTGCCTCCAGAAGTCTCTGCTCTTTCAGCACCTTCTGTTTTTGTTTCAGCTCCTGCACAAAATCTTCCAGGATCCGGTCAAATTCCCGGTTTTCCGGCTCCTGTTTTACAATCTCTTTCAGCTTCGCCAGCTCCTGGTGGAGGAAGGAATCGTACCGCTCTTCTCTTCGATACTCCCGCGCCCTGGTCTGCAGGGCTGCTTCCAGAAAGCTTAAGACCGCGATCCTTTCTTCAAACCCTGCCTGCGCATACAGCCGGCTGGCTTCCTGGTTCTCTCCGGCATCTTTCTCCAATATTTTTTCCGGTTCATACTCCTCCTGATAAGTGGCGCACAGGGTATAGAAATCGGAAAATTCCCCGGCTGTTTCCTTTTCCTGAAGGTACTGGGCAATCAGCTCCCGGGATACCGGGAGCTCTAATTCTTCATACTCCAGAAGCATTCTGGACAGATCCTCCCAGCCTCTGGCAGTGACGAAGGAAACGCCCTCTCTGTCGTCTTCCACCTTGTAAAAACGGTCTTTGCGGATATCCAGATACGCCCATATGGAAGGGTGGACGCCATGCTTTACCGCATACTGTCTCCACACAGGATAATCCTCTTCCACCACAATCTTTTTCACCCTGTCTAAGGTGACGATGTCAAAATCTCTGGCAGTTTTATTATACTGGGACGGATTTCCGGCAGCTACAATGAGCCAGCCTTTGGGCAGCTTATGAGTGCCAAAAGTTTTCTGCTGAAGGAACTGGAGCATGGTAGGCGCCAGGGTTTCGGACACACAGTTGATCTCATCCAGAAATAAAATGCCTTCTTTCACTCCGGTTTCCTCCATACACCCATAAACCGATGCTACAATCTCGCTCATGGTATATTCTGTCACCGTATATTCTCTTCCCTCAAAAATCTTTTTGCTCAGCACCGGAAGCCCTACCGCGCTCTGTCTGGTATGGTGGGTGAGGGTGTATTCCACCAGTCCGATGCCCATCTCTTTGGCAATCTGCTTCATGATCGCCGTCTTGCCGATTCCCGGCGGTCCCATAAGCAGCACCGGACGCTGATGCACCGGAGGAATTTTATAGTTTCCGTCTGCATCCTTTGCCGTATATGCCTTTATGGTATTTTCAATCTCCTCTTTTGCCTGCCCGATATTCATATTCTGTTCTCACTCCTGTATCATTTGCTCTTTTTCCTCTGCGTCCTGCTCTTTTTGGGGAAGATACATCAGTTCTGCCCATGCCGGCACATTCGCCTCCCTGGGCGGTTCTTTTGTCAAAAGAAAGGTGGTCTTATAAGAAGGCTCTTCCAAAGGATAAATGCCGTCTCCGTCTGTGAAATAAAGAAGCCCTTTTAAATTCTGAAACTCCCCTTCCTTGATCAGCTGATCCAGATAGCGGAACACCGGACGGAAATCGGTGCCTCCCCTTCCCTGGATCCTGATGTTCTTCAGGTAATCTTTCCACTCTTTTTCACAGGTCAGCACCGCATCCTCCTGGATATAACAGTCGCACTGGATCACATGGATGTTTATTTTCCGAAAGAAGTTCTCCTGCCCGCTTAAGATGCTCCAGGTTTCCTCCAGAAATCTCTGTACCTGGGCACGGCGGCAGGAGCTGGAGGTGTCAATGGCAATGACAAGCTCCTCTGTCTTTCTGGCTTCCGTGTATTCCAGATGCTCGATCAGCGGAAGATTTCCATACCGTTTCAGCCCATAAAGATAGGGGATATAGTCAAAGCTTTCCTTGTCCGTCTGAAGTTCTTCCCGCTCCACGAAATATCTTCGCAGAAATCTCCGGAAATCCCGTTTTCTCTGCTCCTGGACTTGATACCATTCCTTTTTTTCTCCCGGCAGGCTTCCCCGCCTGCCGATGCCTGCCTTTCCCTGCCCCTGCACGCCTGCATGGACCAAACCTGCACTTTTCAGGATCCTCTGCAGTTCCTTCTCCCCTGGCTTTTTCCAGAATTTATGACTGTCTGCATGAAAAAGCCTTTCCCATCTCTGTATGGTCTCACAAGAGAGCTCCAGTTCCCAAATCCTGCGGCAAAGCTCCTCCTGACTGAGATAATCCTTTCCCTGCCAGAGGCTGCGGCAGATGTCTTCTGCTTCCTGTGACATCCTTCCTGTCAGGGACACCAGTTCCATGCAGTCAATAGTATACTCCGCGCTGATGTCCCATGCCAAATGACGGAGTCTGCTGTCCTTGTCTTTTTCCTCCGCCAGATTCAGGTAGAGCACGTGAAAAAGCATATGAAAAAGCAGCCGGTTCACCCCTCTTTGTCCTTTTTCTTCATAAAGGGAAAACAGGCTGTCTGCGTGGTAATAAATCCTGGTTCCATCGGTTCCTGTCTCTCTTCCCGGGACAAATTCCCGAAAAATCTCCTGTACGGCTCTTCCCAAAGTCCCGGTGCAGACAGCCTCCTGGACTGCCTGCTCCCAGATGCTCTGGGCAATTTCTTCCTTGGTCCTCATATTCACAGCTCCCAGTTCTTTTCGTGAAATCCTTTGCCTGTTTTTTTCCTTCTCAGAAGCAGCATCTGCGCTTCCTGGTTCTTACAGGAAAGGGCGGTATCCAGGAACTGATCCAGCACTGCAGGCTCCGGCTGCAGTTCCTCAAGCAGCTGTTCCAGCTTCCTGTTTTCTCCCTGCCGGATCAGCTCCTGGGCTGCCGGACGCAGGCGCAGGGACAGGTAGTTTCCATAGCGTTTTTTCAGCTCTTCTTCCTGGGGCAGAAGTTCAAAATACCGCTGCAGGGCAATCTCTAATTTCTTTGCCGCCTGTTTGGTCGTCAGGAAAATCTCATCCTCTTTTTTCATGGCATCCATGTTTTTCGCCTCCTGTGCGCCTGACCTTTTTTCTTAGAATTTCTCTGAAAAATATTCCCACAGCGCCTGATTGGTCCTCTCATTGATCCGCAGATCTTCCTCCTTAGGCAAAGCGCTTCCATCCTGAGGGTCCTCCCCGCAGATATCCGCTCCCGCCGACTTCCTGCAGGAAAATGCCAGGTCAAGAAGGGCAAACAGCTGGGAAAGCGGGGTCTCTCCCTGGTCCCAGTTGGTCCTTGCTTCCTGACGGCAGAGAAGGTCTTTGTCAACGGAAACATACAAAGGAACCTGGGGATCTTCCCTTAAAAATGCCTCCAGCGTCTCTGTCTTTCCCTCTTTTAAATCCTCTGCGCAAAGAGCTGTCACCCGGCAAAGATCTTCCGGAGCACATTCTGCGAACGCCTTTTTCGGCGGTCCCACGATGCAGATCTTTCGGACCTTTTCATTGGTATCCAGCACTTCTTTTACCCAGCTTCCGCAGGAGAGCAGACCGAAAAAGGCAGATTCCTGCATGTCTGTATGCTGGTCGAATACTAATAGGTCGCAGGGCTGTTCCAGCTTGTCCAGCCAGAATTTGCTCAGATAATGATAGTTCCCCGAATCTAGAAAGTGCAGCCCTAAAGGAGAACAGCCGGCAATCTGCCGTTTGATTTCCTCCTCCGCCTCCTGGGTGCAGTAGCAGTTCACGCCCTGCATCCGGGTAAAATCTATCCAGATGTGTTCCTTATCTCTGTAAAAATCTTCCTCTGCGTAAACGCCGGAAAAATTCATGATCACGGTTTCTTTCATACGTCTTTCCTGTTCTCTTTTTCCTTTTTCTTTCTGCTCCACTGCATCTGGCAGGACAAAAGCTTATCCAGATAGATAGACTTAAACTGTTTGCTGGCAAGCGCCTGTTTCAAAGGCGGCAGCTTTAAAATAGTCCCGAAGACCGCAGCCATTGCCCTGTGATTGGCAAACGCCTGATTATCAAAGACCAGGTTCTGTAAGGTTCCCTTTTCGATTGCCTGCAGTACAAAGCGGTGAGTGCTGTTCACCGGGGTGATCACCTGAATGGGACGTCTCTGCAGTGTCAGGGAATGGTTGGGGCAGTTGGAAGCACAGACCCCGCAGCCCAGACAGATTTCCGCATTTAAAACAGGACGTTTCACCGTCTTTTCCCCCATCTGCTTTTCTTCCATGGTGAGGGCAAAGATCGGACATGCTTTGGCGCATTTCCCGCAGCCGATGCAGGTCTCTTCCTGTATTTCAGGAATGTAGTTGGTAGTTGCCACTGGCTGCATGGGCGCAAACCTTCTGGCTGCCTGGAGCGCTTCACAGCAGCAGCCGCAGCAGTTGCAGATAAACGCCGGATTTTCCCTTACGTTTTCTCCGATCTGTACCAGATTGGAAGCATAGGACCGCTCCAGGGCATCCATGGCTTCTGCTTTGTCAATGAGCCTTGCATGTCCTCCGTGCTCTGCCAGGGACCGCGCCACATTTCCAAAGGTCAGGCACACATCCCAGGGCGCGTCGATCTCGCAGGGATGTCCTGCATGATAGGCTTTGTGGCGGCAGTAGCAGAGTCCCAGACCGATGTAATCCGCTTCCTCAATGATGTGGCTGGCTCTCTCATGATCCAGGATATGGAGGGTATTTTCATTGGTCAGCACCGGCTCCTGTACATAAACTCTTCCCAGCTTGGTCTCTGTTGCCCAGAACAGGTCCTTTACAAAGTCTTCCTCCACATTCATATACTGATAATACAGTTCACTTAAATATTTCTGGTCAATGTCGCCTCGGGTGCGCATCAGGGCAAACTCAATAAAGCCTGCCATAGGCGGCGGCATGACAAAACGGCGGACTCCCTTATACTCAGAGTCTACCAGAAGGGCTTTCTCACACAGGTGGTCCAGCACCTTCTCCGCATGCGCTTCTGAAGTTCCCCAGATCTTGGCTGCACGGGTGATGGTAAAGGGGCGCACCGGAAGCATTGCCACCCATTTCGCCTCCCGTTCTTCGTACAAAACCTGCAGGATCTTATAAAAGGTTTCGCTGGCAGGGGCGCCCTGGGTAAACCAGTTAATACGCTCCTCCAGATTTTTATATGCGTCTTTTGAAGTAATATGTCCCATATGTTCTCTCCTGTCAATCTGCAAATAATCGGTTTTCGCATCTATGTTTTATTGTATCACGTTTTTTTTCTTTTTCAAAGTTTTCTATATTTGAAGTTTTCCGCCTTTGAATCCAGGTATATTTTTCCCCGAAAAGGAAATGCTATTTTCAGAAATCATGATCCACAAGGAGGCTACAAAAATGGAAAACACTTCAGCAAATTCACCAGAAAGAAAAGAAGCAAAAAAGCCGGAAATGCTCTGCCCGGGCAAAGACTTTAAGCTTGCAGAACTGCCGGATTCCTGCGTCAGCCAGATCCACAAATTCGAGCAGGAACTCAACAGCCACGGCTACTGGAACATTGCCCTGGTAGCTTATCAGAAAAACAGCTGATCTACCCCAGACGGGCAGGAAAATACCGGATGCTCTTCTCCTTCAGCATTTTCTCCGGTCATTCCTGCCTGTTTCTGCCGTTTCCTTACCACGCCGGACCCTCTGTCAGCTTTTCCATGGTCTGCTTCAGACACCAGGGAAAATCAATTTTTTCCACTGCGCCGGCAGTGACCACCTCTTCCGTTCTCCAGATTTCTTCTCCTACCCGGTACGTCAGCTCCCCCACCTTTTCTCCTGCCTGAACAGGCGCTGTCAGAGCGCTGACTCCTTCGTAGACTGTCTCCATGGTCTCATCCTTTCTAAGGAGAAATTTCTGATCCTCCTGCCGTATATGGGTAAGCGCCGCCTGGGCAGTCTGTCCCAGGGCTGTACTTTGTCCGTCCTGCACCGGCAGGCTCTGCGGGATCGCGGGCAGGACTGCTTCACTGAAGCTGTGGAATTCATAATTTTCTATGCCGTACTCCATCAGCTTTCTGGTATCTGCCCATTTATAGGACTTGTGATTGGGCCAGCCGCAGCCTAGAAGCGCCACGATAAAGGTCCTTCCCTGATCCTCCAAAGCCCCTACATAGCAGTACCCCGCATTGGCAGTAAAGCCTGTTTTCCCGCTCAGCGCCCCCTCCATCATGGTAAGAAAGGCATTGTGGTTCACACAGGAAAAGCTCCGGTTTCCCGACACATCCGAAAAGCTGTAGGAAGGCGTCCTGGTGATCTCCAGGAATTCTTCTGCCTTGGGAGAATCTTTGATGCAGTATTTCATGATCCTTGCCAGATCCTCCGCTGTAGTTGAGTGGGTTTTCACCCCATCTTCCGTCTCTTCCTGGGCATCCAGTCCGTTTGGCGTGATAAAGTAGGTGTCCTTGCATCCCAGTTCCTCTGCCTTTTCATTCATTTTCTCTGCAAAGGCTTCCCGGCTCCCTCCCACGTGCTCTGCCAGGATCACCGCAGAATCGTTGTGGCTTTCCAGCATCAGGGAGTACAGCAGATCTTTTACATAGAACGCTTCTCCAGCCGCTGCGCCCAGATGTACCTTCGGCATGGAAGCCGCATAGGCGGAAGTCACTGCCTGATCGGTAAGGTTCCCATTTTCCAGTACCAGGATGCAGGTCATGATCTTGGTGGTACTTGCCATGGGGCGGGGCACCTGTCCCTCTTTTTCATACAGGACTCTGCCCGATTCCCCGTCCAAAAGCACTGCGGAAAGTGCGTATAGATTTTGCGGCTCCAGGATCTCTCCTGCCTGCGCCGGGACTGCCGCCTGCAGGAGCAAAAACACCAGCACCGCAGCCACACCTGTCTTCATCCCTCTTCTCATACCCTTTCTCCACCCTTCTGTCCAGATCAGCAGCTTCGCAAAGCCGCTCTGCTATACTTTATGTACAACCCCGCCAAAGAATTCCTGCCGGAAAAAGTACAAAACAAAGAAAAACAAAAAAAGACCGGAAAGAGATACCTGTTCGTATCTGCTCTCCGGCAGTCCTTTTGCCTATGTAAAAAAAGCCCGTCGCTTTTCTTGTTTCTCTGTTCCCTTTTATACATTCAGCTGAAGCTGCACTTCCTCTTCTGCCTCTGCCTTGAAATCTTCCACCTGCACCGGATCGATCTCCGGCAGCTCGTCCAGTCCCTGTACGCCGAAATTTCTGAGAAATTCTTCCGTGGTCCCTAACAGGATGGGGCGTCCGGGAGCGTCCAGTCTTCCCACTTCCTGGACCAGATTGTATTCGATCAGTTTATTGACCGCATGGTCGCATTTGACGCCGCGGATCTTTTCAATCTCCAGCTTGGTAACCGGCTGCTTATAGGCGATAATAGACAGGGTTTCCAGCATCACGTCAGACAGAACTGCCTTTTTCGGCTGCAGAGCCAGTTTTACCAGGCAGTCATAGTATGCCTCTTTGGTACACATCTGATAGGCGTTTTCCAGTTCTATGATCTGGATGCCTCTGTCTTCCTCCTGATATTTCAGCATCATATTCTGTATGATCTTCCTGGTGGTATCCTGGTCATGCCCGACGGCTTTGGCGATGGCGCTTAGCTCCACCGAATTTCCCATCGCAAACAGCAGCGCCTCTATGGCTCCTTCCAGTCTTTTTATCTCCATGCTTTTATCCTCTCTCCATACGGCTCTCAATCTCGATCTCACCAAAGATCTGCTCCTGCCGGATCATTATTTTTCCCGTTTTCATCAGCTCCAGGATGGCAAGAAACGTAACGATCACCTGCACCTTGCTGGCTTGTCTCTGTAACAGACTGCGGAAGGAAAACCTGGCGTGCTGCCGGGCGTATCTCTCTACCTCCGTCATTTTATCCGGAAGGCTGACCTCCTCCTGCTCAATCTTGCCGAACTTGCTGCGGATAGGATCCAGTTTATTTTCCTGCCTGCGCATGACACTTTTAAAGATCTCATTGAGTTTTTCCAGTGTCAGATGATCCAGAAGCCGGGACGTATCCACCGGCTCCCGGTAGGACAGGACCTCCTTGGGCACAGAGGGCAGCTTGTAGACATGCTTTGCCGCTTCAGCCATACGGTCCCGCAGTTCATAAGACATATACTTATACATCTTATACTCTAAAAGCTGGCGCACCAGCTCTTCTCTGGGGTCTTCCTCCTCCCCTTCTTCACTGACTTCCTTGGGAAGGAGCATCCGGCATTTAATGGAGATCAGCGTCGCCGCCATCACCATGAATTCACTGACCACATTCAGATCTTCCCGCTCCATCTGATGGATATACTCCATGTACTGGTCCGTGATCTCCACAATGGGAATATCGTAAATATTGACTTTATTTTTCTCGATCAGATGCAAGAGCAGATCCAGCGGTCCCTCAAACACCTGCAGCTTCACGGGAATTCCCATGGTTCCTGCTCCTTCCTCCTGATTTTTTACAGTCCTTTTTTCCGCTGAAAGCCATTTTACACTATTTCTCTGGAAAAGTCTACCCTGTCTGCCTGTTTCATTTCCTGCTCCTGCGCCCGGGTGCAGGGTACGCTGCTGTATCTTGCCTGCTCATAGATCTGGTGCAGACGCTCCCTTTCAGCAGAAGGCTTCAGCCCTGCCTGCTCCTCCAGTTCTTTAGGTGTTTCCGTACCGGAGGGCTTAGTCTTCCCATATTTCAGGATCTGCTGCCTGTAATATCGGCGGATCCTTTCCTTTGCACTGTATTTATGAAAAAATCCGATGACTTTACGCCTTGGTCTCAGTCGTTCTCTTTTTTCTTTTCCCGCTGCTTCGATGGACTCCAGCACATCTCCGTTCTCACTGCGTCCGGCTTCGTATCTGCGGTACAGCCAGATGATGAAATACACCACTCCTGCCAGAAATGCCAGGATCACTGCGGCGACCAGCAGCTTTTCCACTGCCTGGAAAAGCGCATGCAGGAAAGCGGGCATTTGCCCTTCTTCTGCCTTGGGGAAGGGATTCTGGGCGTCCTGGGTCATCATCTGTTCCTCATAGGTACTGTCGCTTTCCAGCCCCCGCAGCAGCCAGGAAAAGAATGACCGCAGCAGGTATCCCAGTCCGTAGATCCCCTGGCGCAGCCCTGAAAAAGGCAGAAATGCCATGCCTGCCAGGGTAGCAAGGGTGATCAGCCCAAGCAGCAGACGGTTATTTCCCATGATGGCGCTTTGGGGAAACCTGTGCAGCTTCTGGTTTTCCCGGCATACCCAGAGAACTGACTCCCGGTTGCCCACCCAAAGGATCAGCAGCCAGTAAAGCACGGCTGCGCACAAAGCTGTATACTCCAGCAGTGTCCTCTGGAGATACAGACTATAAAAATAGACCGCAGCAAATACGCCGAGAAACGGATATTCCGGTCTGCACAGGATCCCATACACATCACGGACCCGGTCCGCGAAATAGCCAAAGGCGATCATTGCGGTAAAGACTGCAAGCCCTGCCTTCTCCAGCAGACTGCTTCCCACAAGCCAGCCGCCCCAGAGGAAAACACCGGTAAAGAAAAAATAACTCCAGATATGCTTTCCCTTTTCCTTATTCCAGTACAGACCAAAAACCGGGAGCAAAAAATACAGGGCTTTCAGCAGCTGCCCGGCATCTGCTGCCTTCGACAGAGACAAGAGGGCAAAATACAGCACAGCTGTCAAAAGCCAGGCATGGATACCTCCATAAAGAGTCAAAAGCCGGTCTCTCATCCTTTCTTCACCTCCCAGCGGATCACCTGCATAGTTCTGCTGTTTCTGACCTTCAGTTCCATTTCCGGATAAAGAGCTGCCAGAAAGACGCAGCCCTGATTCTTCCTTCTCAGCTCTTCCATAGCAAGGACAAGCTCCTCATACTGGTTCCTGGTGATCAGGATGCAGAATGCCTCTTCTGACAGCAGCCCGTTCTTCCTGGCTGCCAGACACTGGGAAAATTTTCCCGGCGCTTTATTCAGACCATCCTGGACAGGCTCTGCAAAATCCTGGTGCTCTGCCCCTTGCCGGCTCTGGCTGGCACACAGATCTCTTCCCCGGATACACAGTCCCTGCCGTTGCTGATCACGCCGGTTTCTATCCCTCTGCCAAGGAACTCCTCTGCCAGAGCGGCAGCGATCCGGATGCCGGTTTCGTGGAGCTCTTCGTATTTCCAGATAGTCTCATCCTCCACATCCAACAGCAGCCAGACCTTTCCGGCAGTGGTGGAATCCTGCATATTTACCATATAGGTTCCGGTTCTGGCGCTTGCTTTCCAGTTGATGCGGTTCATGGGATCTCCCGGTGCATACTCCCGGATACCCCGGAAGGTAAAGGGATCCTCCAGCAGCCGTTTTCTCTCTTCCAAAACTCCGCTGAGCTTCTGGAACAGCTCCGCAAAGTTCTGTCCGCTCTCTTTCTTCGGATACACGTATAAATAGGTGCTGACCGGGCAGGTACTGTACAGCTCTCCGGACATCAGAGGCCCCTTCGTGAACAGCTCGGTCTGGGTGATCTCGTAATACCCTCGCTTTAAGGCGCTAAACGACACCTGCCGGATGATCCTCTGCCAGCTCATGACGGAAAAGATATCTCTCTTATAGGTATTGTCTGACACACTGGCATTCTCTTCTTCGGAAAAACTCAGATTCCGGTTCACCATAAAGCCCGCCTGGAGCATAGGCAGAAACAGCCATTTCCTGTTTTCAATGATCTCGGTCAGAGTTCCCTCTTCTCCTTCTGTCACAGCTGTCTCCTCAAAATGAAGTGTCATCCGAAGCTGCCTGTCCCAGTTTTTCTTATAGTACACGCCTGCCAGGTACTGGATCAGAACAGCTCCCAGCAGCACCAGCAGTATCGTCATCTTCCATTTCCCCAATCTTCCGTGGGAACAGGCACCTGTCCCAGGATTTTTTCTATCAGTTCTTTTTCTCTTCCGGCTCCCGTCCCCAGGATCAGCCTGTGGGCAAGCACCGGAACTGCCAGGGTCTTAATATCCTCTGGTACCACGTAGGTCCGCCCCTGCACATAAGCATACGCCTTTGCAGACTGGAAAAAAGCAATACTGCCTCTGGGACTTACCCCGCCCAGGATCTCTCCGTTTTCACGGGTTGCCCTTACCAGCTCCAGCAGATACTCCTGCAGCTCCGGGTGCACAGAAACCTCCCGGAATTCTTTCTGCGCTTTTTTCAGTTCTTCCGAACTGCAGACCGGTTCCAGCTCCAGCAGAGGGTCTGCTTTGTCAAACCGCTCCAGAATGGCAAGCTCCTCCTCTTTTGTGGGCATCCCCAGGGAAAGCCGCATCAGGAAACGGTCCATCTGTGCCTCCGGAAGAGGAAAGGTTCCTGCATTTTCTATGGGATTCTGGGTCGCTATGACGAAAAAAGGCTCCTCCAGCTTCCTGGTCACTCCGTCTGTGGTGATCTGTCCCTCTTCCATACATTCCAGGAGACTGGACTGGGTCCTGGGCGCGGCACGGTTGATCTCATCCCCCAGAAGAATGTTGGTAAATGCCGGACCTTCCCGGAATACAAACTCTCCCTTCTTCTGGTCATAATAATTCAGTCCCGTCACATCGGAGGGCAGCAGATCCGGGGTAAACTGCACTCTGGAAAACCGGCAGTCTACAGATCTTGCCAGCGCCTTTGCCAGCTTGGTCTTGCCTGTCCCGGGCACGTCCTCCAACAGAACATGACCTCCCTCCACCAGGGCAGTCAGGATCAGATCGATCACCTTTCTTTTTCCAACGATTACCTTCTCAATGTTATCTCCTGCTTTTTTTAAAATATTTTCGTTCATCTGTCTGATACTCCTTCTGCTTTTTTCTTCCCGGGCTTACAGGTGATCACCAGCAGCTCTCTGGGATTAAAAATTCTCAGAGGAATGGTGTGTTCTCCCAGCCCGGCACTGACAATGGCTGTTCTGTCTCCTTCCTGAAACTTTCCCCTGCAGTAGCGGGGAAAAAGCCTCAGATCCGGGCTTATGGCGCCTCCCAGCCCGGGAACCCGGACCATGCCCCCGTGGTAATGCCCGGAAAGGGCAAGGTCGGCTCCCCAGGCAAGATATTCCCGGGTATATCTGGGCGTATGGGCGAGAAGGATCTGGAATTCTTCTGCTGCAGCTCTCCCTGTAAAATGATTTAACTCCCGGACCGTCAGCTGTTTCTTCTTTCCCTTATTGTAATAAAAATGGGGAAGCGCCAGACCGGTAACTGCCACGGCTTCTCCTTTGAACTTTTCATGGGCTGTCCTGTTTTCCAGCAGATGCACCCCCAGCTTGCGTATCCGCTTCTCAAAGACCAAATAGTCCCTTCCAAAGGTTTCCGGATATAATTTCATTCTGTGCTCATGATTTCCCAGAGAATAATAAACCGGGGCGATCTTCACTGCCTCTTTCAGAAACTCCAGCGCCGGTGCAAGAGGCGCCTTCTTTTTCCCCAGCACCAGATCTCCGGCGATCAGGATGGCATCGGGCTTTTCCTCCCTTATGGCAGAGAGAAGCTTCTCATTTTTTTCTCCGAAGACTACATTGTGAAGATCGCTGACCATCACGAAGGTCAGATTTTTCTTGGATAATTTCTCTGTGGTAACTGTGTATCTGGTTTTTACAAATTTCTTCAATGTCTTTACCTGCTGCTTTCCCAATTCATATGGATTTTTCAATATTTTAACGCATTTTGCCGCAAAAAAAAAGAGGCTTGTCACCCAAAAGAAAGAGCACTAAAAAGAAAGACCTTGCGCCGGAATACATCACGGCACAGGTCTTCCTTTCCAGTGAAAAGTCTATTGGCTCCCCAAAAAATATTTCCAGGTCTTTTTCAGATAATCTCCATAGTCTGCCCGCTGTGCGTCCTCTGTCAGAACGATCTTTACCGCTCCGATTTTTTCCCCATCCAGATAATACTCTGCCGTTCCGGCTGTATCCCCTTTTTTCGCCGGAGCCTGGATGCTGTCCTTTAGCTGTACCTTTTTCTCAATCTGCTCCAGCGCTTTTCCCTGGGTATCCAGATACCGGAACTCCCCTGCATATTCACAGGAAATCTCTTCCTCCCTGGCGCCTTTCAGCGCAATCTTGGGCAGAGGCTCCTGATTCTCATCCACATAGAGGCTGCAGGTGCCGAAGCCCAGGTTCAGCATGGCAGCCGCATCCTGAAACCGCACCTTATAATCCGGCGCTGTCATTACCACACTGATCAGGGTAATGCCGTTTCTCTGCGCCACCGCAGATACGCAGTATTTTGCCGCGCTGGTGCTGCCTGTCTTTAATCCCACGCAGCCCTCATAGCTGCGGATCAGTTTATTGGTATTGGTCAGCCCAAATTCACTGCTGCCCTTGTCAGTTACATGGGTAATGGTATCCATCCACACAGAAGAGTATTCCAGGATCTTGGGATACCTGGTAACAAGTTCTCTGGACATAAGCGCCACATCGTAAGCGCTGGTATAATGGTTGTCAGACTCTGTCAGCCCGCAGCAGTCCTCGAAATGGGTATTTTCCATCCCCAGCCCTGCGGCTCTCTCATTCATGCGCCGGACAAATTCGCCCTCGCTTCCTGCAATGTGCTCTGCCATGGCGACGCTGGCATCATTGCCCGATGCAATGACAATGCATTTGATCAGAGTTTCCACGGTCTGCTTTTCTCCCTCTTCCAAAAATACCTGGGAGCCGCCCATGGATTTAGCGTAAGCACTGGTCACCACAGGATCCTCCATATGTAAGCTGCCCTTTTCCAGCTCGTCAAAGATCAGGATCAGCGTCATGATTTTTGTGATACTGGCTGGCTTTACCTTTGTATCTTTTTCTTTCTCATAAAGCACCGTCCCTGTGGAAGCTTCCATCAGGACTCCATGGGGCGCCGTGATCAATGCTTCTCCTTCTGCCCTCACCGGGGCTGCCATGCCGGACAGCAGCCCGAAAAACACCAGCATGCCAATCCAGAACTTCGCTGCCGCTTTTTGCATCTTACTCTGCTCCTGGCTGTACCCTTTACAGTATTCTAAGCCGCAAAGCAGGAAAATATGACAAAAGACAAAAGAAAAAACCTTTAAACACCAGCGGTCTAAAGGTTTTCCTGAATGATCTCTTTTCTTTCTCCCCCGGAAGAAAGCCTGTCCCTGCGTCTCACATAGAGACTGTGCAGAAAGTCCGCGGCAAAGAGAAGCAGCGCCAGACTGCCCAGCCTTCTGCCCATTTCCACAGAATAACTGCTCACCACATGCTCCACGCTCCTGTGAAGGAACCAGAACAAAAACACCGTATAAAATCCCCAGGCAATGGTACTTTCCAGACACAAAATCCCTTTATAATTAAAGGGTTTCTCTGAATAATCCCACCAGACCTCCCCGAAAACCCGGAGCATCAGGCGCGCGGTGAAGTATTCCAGAAGCGTCGGAAAGATGCAGCCCAGAAAATACAGCAGCAGCACATTGTGGCATACCGGCTGCAGGATAAAATAAACAGAAAGGGCGCCCACCCCGTAAATAGGACAAAAAGGTCCTTTCACAAAGCCTCTGTTGGTTAATTTTCTGTTGCAGACAGACATATAGGCGGACTCTACGATCCAGCCCAGGATACTGTATATCAGGAACCACTGGACAATATGGTAGACATCGGTTCCCAGCATTGGTTTTGCCCACGGCATCATCTTATCTTCTCTCCTTAGCTTTCAAAATCTCTTTTTCATCATAGCATGAACTTTCTTATATGTCTATTCCGCCTGCTGCTGTTTCTAAAATTATCCTAAACTTTCCATAAACAATTTCCACAATTTCACAGCATCGGCGCAAACAGCCTCAGAATACTCTGCAGTCCTCTGCGAAAAATATTCTGGCTCTGACAGAATTTCAAGTCGATGAGCCTGCACTGCTCAAAGGTTTTCACCATATCTTCCTTTACCTGCCCTACGGCTCTGCACCGGTACATCCAGGCTGCGCACTCAAAATGCAGGTACAGACTGCGGTAATCCAGGTTAATGGTCCCCACCACTGCAAATTCATCATCACAGACAAAGTTTTTCGCGTGGATAAATCCCGGTGTATATTCATAGATCTTAACCCCCGCCTCTACCAGCTGGCTGTAATAAGACTGGGTCAGCAGGAACACAACCTTTTTATCCGGGATCGCCGGGGTGATGATCCGCACATCCACGCCCTTTTTGGACGCCAGGCACAGCGCTGTCATCATTTCATTGTCAATGATCAGATAAGGAGTGGAAATATACACGTATTTCTTTGCCTGATTGATCATATTCAGATATACATTCTCTCCCACAGTCTCACTGTCCAGAGGGGAATCCCCGTAAGGCTGCACATATCCATCTGTCTCAAACTCCTCCGGATGATAGATATAAGGACCATACGCCGGAAGATGGGTCGTTGTCCTGGTGATCACAGACCACATCTGCAGGAACATGACGGTCAGGTTCCACACGCCTTCCCCGCAGAGACGGATCCCGGTATCCTTCCAGTGTCCGAACCGCACCTTCTCATTAATGTATTCATCTGCCAGATTGATTCCTCCGGTATAGCCGGTATGTCCGTCGATCACCAGAATCTTTCTGTGGTCCCGGTTATTGAGTACAATATTTAAAATAGGGCGCACCGGGTTAAACGCCGCGCACTTGATCCCCTTCTCCTGAAGCTTTTTATAATACCGGGCAGGCAGGGTATTGACACAGCCCATATCGTCATAGATCAGCCGCACGTCTACCCCTTCCTTCGCCTTTCTCTCCAGCACATCCAGGACCGTCTGCCACATTCTTCCTTCGTCGATGATAAAATACTCCAGAAAGATAAAGTGCTCCGCCTTTTCCAGATCTTCCATCATATCTACAAACATGTCGTCTCCCACCGCATAATATTTGGTGGTGGTATTTTTATGCAGGGGGAATCCTGCATAGTCCCGGATATAGGCGGACTGTATGGAAGCCCCCTCATCCAGGGTTTCCAGTTCTTTTCTTGTCCCGGCATCCTCTTTGAAATAATTCCGGATGCGTCTGACCACCATCTCGGATTCCAGCATCATTTTCTTCGCCACTCGCGACTGTCCCAGAAGCAGGTACAGCATCACGCCGAACACAGGAACTGCCAGGATCAGGATGGTCCATGCCAGCTTGTAAGAAGGATTGATCCTTTTATTTACGATCCACAGCGCCAGGACCAGGCTCAGCAGAGAGATGACGTTCATCACATAGCCGGAAAAAGCCCCCAGCCCCAGGACCATGGCGAAAATCCAGATCAGCTGCAGAAGCACCGCTACGACTGTCACAAAAAGTCTGCTGGATATCAGGTCAATAATTTTTTTCATAAATTGTCTTTTTCTCCTGAAAGGTAAAAAAGCCTCTGGCATTTCCAGAGGCTTTTACTGCACATTAATTATATTTACGTTTTCTAGCTGCTTCAGATTTTTTCTTACGACGAACACTAGGTTTTTCGTAATGCTCTCTTTTACGGATTTCCTGCTGAATGCCTGCCTTAGCACAGCTACGCTTGAAACGACGTAAAGCGCTATCCAAAGTCTCGTTCTCTTTTACGATTACGTTTGACATAGTCTCACACCTAACCTCCCTCCAGCTGTAAATTGTGCATAATACAACTGTCTGGGTATTTTTATTGCACAACAGATATTATACCAGATTTTCTCTATTCGTCAACTGTTTTAAATGATTTTTTCTAAAAAATCGCAATTATTTTAACTGAGCTGACAAAATGTTCGCTGCTTCTTCTAAAGCCTCCGGCACCTTCTCCGGATTCCTGCCTCCTGCCTGCGCCATATTGGGGCGTCCGCCGCCGCCTCCGCCGACTATGGCAGCAATGCCTTTGATAAGATTGCCTGCATGTGCCCCTGCTTTCTGCGCCTCCTGGGTCACCATGGAGAGAAGGTTCACCTTGCCTCCTGCTACACTGGCAAGAACGATCACGCCCTCACCCAGTTTTTCCTTTAACTGGTCTCCTAAGTCACGCAGTCCGTTCATATCCACGTCAGAAAGAGAAACTGCCAGCAGCTTCACGCCTTTTACTTCCTGTACCTGGTTCATCACATCGCCCACTGCCTCCTGCGCCATTTTGGCTTTCAGAGACTCGTTTTCACTATGCAGAGCTTTCACTTCTGCCTGCAGGTGAGCGATCTTTTCTTCAATCTCAGCCGGTGAGGTCTTCAGCATTGCCGCGATCTCAGCCTGACGCTTTTCGATCTCTCTGTAATAAGCAAACACGCCTTCGCCGGTCAGCGCTTCAATACGGCGCACGCCTGCCGCGATTCCGGACTCGGATACGATCTTAAAGGTGGTGATCACACTGGTGTTTGCCACATGAGTTCCGCCGCAGAGTTCTTTCGAAAAATCTCCCATGGAAACCACCCGGACTTTCTCTCCGTATTTTTCGCCGAACAGCGCCATAGCGCCGGTCTTCTTAGCCTCTTCAATATCCATCACATCCGTGCGCACCGGAAGGGCTGCACGAATCTCCTGGTTCACCAGCGCTTCTACCTTGGCGATCTCTTGGGCAGTCATTGCCTGGAAATGAGCAAAGTCAAAACGCAGACGGTCCGGTGTTACCAGAGAACCTTTCTGCTCTACATGAGAACCCAGCACGGTTTTCAGCGCCTTCTGCAGAAGGTGGGTAGCGCTGTGGTTCTTGCAGCAGTCTTCTCTTCCCTGCTCCGATACTTTTAACGTAACGGTATCTCCTACCCGGATCACGCCTTTTTTCAGTACGCCTACATGACCGACTTTTCCGCCTCTTAAATGAATGGTGTCCTCTACCTCAAATTCAGCGTCCCCGCAGAGGATCACACCCTGATCTCCCTGCTGACCACCCATGGTTGCATAGAAAGGTGTCTGCTCTACCAGAATGGTTCCCTTCTGGTCTTCGGTCAGCGCCTCTGTCAGCTCTTCCTCTGTGGTAAGGACGGTCACCTTGGAATCCCAGGTCAGATGGTCATAGCCCACGAATTCTGTGGTAATGGAAGGATCGATCTCATCATAGACAGTAGCGTCTGCTCCCATATAATTGCTGGTTCCCCTGGCAATCCTTGCTTTGGTCCTCTGCTCTTCCATGGCAGCGGCAAATCCGGCTTCATCAATGGTGCAGCCTTTCTCTTCCAGAATCTCCTTGGTCAGATCCAGCGGGAATCCGTAGGTATCGTATAATTTAAATGCATCCTCACCGGAAAGCTCCTTTTTGCCTTCCTGCTGCATTTTCTCTTCCATTTCTCCCAGGATGTGGAGACCCTGGTCAATGGTCTTATTAAACTGTTCTTCCTCTTTGGTCAGTACGTTAAAGATAAAGTCCTTCTTCTCTTCCAGCTCCGGATATCCGTCCTTAGAGCCTTCGATCACGGTGGCGCTGAGCGTTGCAAGGAACTTGCCGTCAATGCCCAACAGGCGTCCGTGACGGGCAGCCCGGCGGATCAGACGGCGAAGCACATAGCCTCTTCCCTCATTGGTAGGCATAATGCCGTCCGAGATCATAAAGGTAGCGGAGCGGATGTGGTCTGTGATCAGACGGATGGACACATCCTTCGCCTCGTCTTTCTTATATTCAGTGTGGGCAAGCTCACAGACTTTGTTTCTCAGGGCGCAGATGGTATCCACATCAAAGATAGAGTCCACATCCTGAACGACAGATGCCAGACGCTCCAGTCCCATACCGGTGTCAATATTTTTCTGTTCCAGTTCCGTGTAATGTCCTTCTCCGTCGTTGTCAAACTGGGTAAAAACGTTGTTCCAGATCTCCATATAGCGGTCGCAGTCGCAGCCTACCGTACAGCCTGGTTTGCCGCAGCCGTACTTCTCTCCTCTGTCATAGTAAACCTCGGAACAGGGACCGCAGGGACCTGCGCCGTGCTCCCAGAAGTTATCTTCCTTGCCGAAGCGGAAGATCCTCTCTGCCGGAATGCCGATCTCCTTATTCCAGATTTCAAAAGCTTCATCGTCATCCTGATAAACAGACGGATAGAGACGGTCCGGATCCAGACCGATCACCTCGGTCAAAAATTCCCAGGACCAGGCAATGGCTTCGTGTTTAAAATAATCTCCAAATGAGAAATTTCCCAGCATTTCAAAAAAAGTACCATGGCGGGCAGTCTTTCCCACGTTTTCAATGTCTCCGGTACGGATACATTTCTGGCAGGTGGTCACCCTGCGTCTGGGCGGGATCTCAGCCCCTGTAAAGTATGGCTTTAAAGGCGCCATTCCTGAATTGATCAAAAGGAGGCTCTTATCGTTGTGAGGAACCAAAGAAAAGCTCTTCATAGCCAGATGTCCCTTACTTTCAAAGAACTCCAAAAACATTTTTCTAAGTTCGTTTACTCCGTATTTCTGCACGGTTTTTCCCTCCTGAGTGTCTGTCACTTCTATTTTTTTCATCATTGTTTTTTATCATAGCACAGGATACCCGTTCTTGACAAGAGGACATGCGCCCTTTCCTTCTCATACAGTCCAAATCTATTTCATAAATGGTGTTCTCTTCTTCCACCAGTTTTGTCTTTTCATATTCCATACTGATTTCTCCTTTCCTTCTATCTTATGCAGAAGCCGCCTGCGTTGAGCCATGACACGGTTTTCTTTCCTGTGCCGGGTATCGGGTGCTTTTTGATGCATAAACCCTTTGCTTTCGGCATAAGGTGAGGTAAGAATGTCTAAGGAGTATGAAGCCTTTATGGACTCTCAGTCTTTATTAGATGAAATGGTCAGCGAGGATTCGGTTCAGCTTCTAAAAGCAGCCCTTCCCTATATCCCCTCCTCCAGGCAGCCTGCCGTTTCAGTCTTTGCAAAATTTCTGGAGCTGCAGAATACCATCCGTCTTTTCCATACGGCTCCGGGAACCATGCAGATCTGCGGCAGTGACCAGGTAAAATCCAGCCCGCTGGAAATGCTCTCTGCCTGCAGCAAGGTCTGCCACGGTCCTGTGAAAGAACAGATCGATTCCATGATCAATGCCTTTGCCATGATGCAGATGCTGGAGCTGTCCCAGCAGCCCCCGGTGTCTTCCTGTGAATCCCGCCAAGAAACGGAGGTCTCCCATGAGTGAAAATCCAACCAATCCTTCCTGGACAGAGCATCCCTCCCTGGAAGGCATTGACACCGGCAAGCTGGCGCTCTTAAATTCCCTGGCACAACAGGGAAAGGGGAAAAGCCCTCAGGAGCTTCTCCCCTTTCTCATGTCAGCGGCCTCCCAGAACAAATCCAGGGGCATGAAATTTTCTCCGAAAGAAATGGACACCATCCTGCAGGTTCTGAAGATCGGCAAATCTCCCGAAGAGATCCAGCGTATGGAACAGCTGATTCAGATGATGAAACTTCTGCACTGACGGTCTCACACGCCGCAGCCTGCCGTCACATTTCCATCAGACACGCCCGGAGCAGCACCAGGGCATTGGCGACCGCCTGTTCTCTTACGCTGCTTCGGTTTCCTGCAAAATGATATTCCTTTACGGTGGTCCTTCCTTTCAGACAGCAGCCGATGAACACCGTGCCCACCGGGGCTTCTACCCCTCCTTCCGGTCCCGCAAACCCGGTCACCGATACCGCAGCATCCGCTCCTGTCACAAGGCATCCGCCCTTTGCCATCTCTTTTGCGCATTTCTCACTGACTGCCCCGTACTCTTTTAAAGTACTTTTCTTTACGTTTACCAGGTTTCTTTTTGCTTTGTTGCTGTAAGTGATAAAGCCCTGCTTCAGTACCTGGGAAGCCCCCGGCACATCGATGATCCTGGCAGACAGGGCGCCTCCTGTGCAGGATTCCACAGTGGTAAGCGTCATGCCCCGTTCTTTCATCAGCTCTACCACAGCTGCCTCCAGTGTGGTCTGTTCCTCCCTGGCATAGACCCAGCTGCCAAACCGTTTTTCCAGTTCCCGGATCATTGGCTGGAGCATCCTTTGCGCCTCTTCTTCCTTTTCAGCCTTTGCTGTGATCCGGATATGGACCTCGCCGGTTTTGGCATAAGTGGCAATGGTGGGGTTGGTCTGTTTCTCGATCAGGTCCCGGATCTTGGTCTCTGCCTGGCTTTCTCCCATACCGCAGATCTTCACGGTGGCGGAGCAGATCACCTCCGGCTGTTTTCTTCTCAAATAAGGGGCAACCTTTTTTTCAAAAAGCGGGATCATTTCCCCCGGAGGTCCCGGAAGCAGGATCAAAGTGGTCCCTTCCTCCTCCAGGATCAGCCCCGGCGCCGTTCCATTTTCGTTTTCCAGCACCAGAGCGCCCTGGGGGATCTGTGCCTGCTTCCAGTTGTTCTCAGTTAATTTTTCCTGAGGATGCCAGCGCAGATATTCTTCCATGAATTTCTGGATGTGTTTTTTGGTACCGGGATCTTCTACCAGTTCTCTTTTCAGCACTTTTGCGGCAGTCTCTTTTGTCAGATCATCCTGGGTAGGTCCCAGACCTCCGCACAAAAAGACGATGTCCGACCGCTTCCGCGCGGTCCGTATGGCGCTGGAAAGCCGTCTCTTATTATCTCCCACCACACTCTGGTGATACACAGACAAGCCCAGCTTCGCGCATTCCCTCGCCAGATAGGCGGCGTTGGTATTGACGATATCACCCAGTAAAAGCTCTGTTCCCACACAGATCAGTTCTGCCGTCATAAAGCTGCTCCTTTCTCTTAATCCTGCATGCTCAGCACGCTCTTATTCTTCCTAATGTAATCCACCAGGGAAACCACCGTCAGCACTACAGCGATCACCACGAAAATCTGGATCAGCATCTGGAAAGCACGGTACGGAAGATCCATAATCATTAAAATAATCAGGATCATCTGGGACACGGTCTTAAATTTTCCCCAGTAGCTTGCCGCGATCACAATGCCGTTGTCCGCCGCGATCAGACGGAAACCGCTGATGATAAATTCTCTGGCAATAATGATAATGGTGATCCACGCAGCCAGCTGCCCTGTGGCAGTAAAGCAGATCAGAGCAGAACAAACCAGAAGTTTATCTGCCAGAGGATCCATAAACTTGCCGAAATTCGTTACCAGATGGTATTTTCTCGCCAGATAGCCGTCCAGGGTATCGGTCAGGCTGGCAATGATAAAGATCGCCAGCGCCACCCATTTGCCTGCGCTTCCCACAATGTCATACATGAGGAACGCTACAAAAAAAGGAATCATTATCACTCTTGCAATGGTCAGTTTATTCGGTGTATTCATCTTTCAACTCTCCTATCAAATCATATTCCAAGGCGCCGGTCACATGCACCAGGGCAAAGTCCCCGGACAAAAGCTCCGTGTCCGTATTGACAAAAATGTAGCCGTCCACATTGGGGGCGTCCCCGTAAGTCCTTCCCACATAGGCATTTTCATCGGCTACCTTGCCCTCGATCATGACCTCCACCTCTGTGCCGATCCGCTGGTTCCCCTTATCCAGGGAAATCTCCTGCTGCAGTTCCATCAGTTCAGCCTGACGGTCCAGTTTGACCTCCTCATCGATCTGATCCGGCATCCTCGCCGCCGGGGTATCCTCTTCCGCAGAATAAGTAAACACGCCCAGCCGGTCAAATTCCATGGTATCGATAAATTCCATCAGCTCCTCATGGTCCTCCTGGGTCTCTCCCGGAAAGCCAGTGATCAGTGTGGTCCGCAGGATAATATCCGGGATCTCCCGGCGCAAAGTTCCAACGATATCCATCAGCTCCTGCTTGGTGGTCCTTCTTCCCATGCGTTTTAAGATCCGGTCACTGCAGTGCTGAATGGGCAGATCCAGGTAATGACAGATCTTCTTTTCTTTTTTCATGGTCTCGATCAGTTCCGGATAGATCTCCTCCGGATAGCAGTACAGCACCCGGATCCACTGGATCCCCGGGATCCGGCACAGCTTCTTAAGCAGGATGTGCAGGGATTTCTTCCCATAAAGGTCTGTTCCGTAAATGGTGGTCTCCTGTGCTACGACGATCAGTTCCCGAACGCCTTTTTCTGCCATGTATTCTGCCTGGGCGATCAGCTCCTCCATGGGCACGCTTCTGTAATTTCCCCGCAGTTTGGGGATGATGCAGTAGGTGCACCGCTTGTCGCAGCCTTCCGCGATTTTCAGATAATCAAAATAGCCGCCTGTGGTGATCACCCTTTTCCCGGAGGTTTTCGGCAGATAGTCGGTGTCTTTGAACTCCAGATACCGCTCTCCCTCATAAACCTGATCCAGGGCTTTTAAGATCTCGTCAAAGCTGGTGGTTCCCAGGACAGCATCCACTTCCGGGATCTCCTCTATGATCTCCTTTTGATAACGCTGGGCAAGGCAGCCTGTCACCAGAAGGGCTTTTGCTGTGCCTGCCTTTTTATACTCTGCCATTTCCAGGATGGTATTGACGCTCTCCTCTTTGGCATCGTGGATGAAGGCACAGGTGTTGATCACTATGACCTCCGCCTGGGTTTCCTCATCGGTGATCTCATATCCATGTCCCACCAGCATACCCAGCATTTCCTCCGAATCCGCCAGGTTCTTATCACATCCCAGTGAGACAAACAGTACTTTTCTCATACAGCCTCCTTTCGGATATGCACAAAGGACTGCCGGCAAGAAGCTGTCAGCAGTCCCTGTACATAGATTAAATATTTTCTTCGGTTGTGGTATCTTCCAGAGCAGCTTCTTCCTCTGCTGCTTCTTCCGGTTCATCAGGCAAAATGTGGACTTTGCCTTTGTAGAACTCTTCCACTGCTACGGACAGCGGCTTCTTTCCCACGGAGGGGACTGTGGCTTCTTTTCCCCCGATCAGCTGTCTGGCTCTTTTGCTGGTCGCCAGGACAACGGAGTAACGGCTGGTTACTAATGGTTCATCCTCCAGCTCTGCTCCTTCGTTGATCGCCTGCATTAATTCTGTATAAGACGGATGTATCATAATTCTTCTCCTTTCCCGAATACTGCAATTTCTTCTGTGATCTTTTCGATAAACTCCCGGCAGTTTTCTGTCTTGTCGTGCTGGCTCTGGATCACTTGGTGCATCCGGTCCACACACTCCTCCACCGTGTCGTTTACCAGTATATAATCATACTCAGGCATGCCTTTTGCTTCTTCTGAGGCCCTTCTGAGTCTTGATTCAATGATTTCCATGCTTTCAGTTCCCCGGTTTACCAGGCGGCGTTTCAGCTCCTGGGCGCTTGGCGGGGTGACGAACAGCAGCAGGGTGTCCGGAAGCTTTTTCTTTACTTTCAGAGCGCCCTGGATCTCGATCTCCAGGATCACGTCTTTTCCCGCATTTAACTGCTTCTCCACGTAAGCCTTGGGCGTTCCGTAATAATTGTCCACGTACTGCGCGTGCTCGATCAGCGCGTCCTGCAGGATCAGCTCCTCAAACTCCTGTTTTGTGTGGAAGAAGTATTCTCTTCCGTGCTCCTCGCCTTCTCTGGGCGCCCTTGTGGTGGCAGAGACAGACAGCGCGTAATTGTCGTATTTCTCCAGAAGGCGCTTCATCAGTGTTCCCTTTCCGGCTCCAGAAAAGCCGGATACTACTACTAAGATTCCCTTTTTAGTCATCATATTCCCCTTTTGCTTCATTTTCCGGAAGTGTTCCGAATCGTTTTGCTATGGTTTCCGGCTGCAGCGCAGATAAGATCACCAGTTCTCCGCTTGTGATCAGGACTGCCTTTGTCTTTCTGCCCTGGGTGGCATCCACAGACTTTCCCGCTTCCTTTGCCGCCTGGACCAGGCGTTTGATGGGCGCGGCGTCCGGGCTGACTACAGCCACCACCTTATCCATATTTACTACATTTCCGAAACCAATATTCAATAATCTTGACATTGCCAACCTGCCTTTTCGCGTCATTCAATATTCTGAATCTGTTCTCTTACTTTTTCAATCTCTGTCTTTAAGTCGATCGCAAGATTGGAAGTTTCCAGATCATTGGCTTTTGACAAAATGGTGTTTGCCTCCCGGTTCATCTCCTGAGCGATGAAATCCAGCTTTCTGCCAATGCCCTCGCTTTCGGATAAAACCTTTGCCATATGCCGGATGTGGCTTCTCAGCCGGACCGTCTCTTCATCGGTACAGATCTTGTCCGCAAAGAGGATCACTTCCGCCGCGATCCTGCTCTCCTCGATCTGGGTATCGGAAAGGAGCTCTTTTACCTTGGTCTCCAGCTTTTCCCTATACTCCTTCAGGATCTGAGGGGACCGGGCTTCCACCAGGTCTACCTTTTTCTCCATGCCGTCCAGCTTTTCTAAAATGTCACGGCGCAGATGCTCTCCTTCTCTTTCCCTGGCTTCCACAAACTGAGCTGCCGCCTCCCGGATCACCTGAGAAAGAAGATCCCACAGCCGGCTCTCGTCCACTGCCTGCTCTTCCATGGTGAAAACTTCCGGGTATCTGGAAAGCATTCCCACACTGATATCCTGATCCAGTCCGAACTCATCGCCCATCTCTTCCAGGTATTCCAGATACTGCCGGGCGATCTCTTTGTTGTACTTGATGAAAACGCCGGCTTTCGTGTAGTCCTCATAGGTAATAAAGAGATCCACCTTTCCTCTCTGGATCGATTCCTTTAAAAGGCTGCGGATCGATGCCTCAAAAATACTAAGCTTCTTGGGCATGCGCATATTGATATCCAGATACCGGTGATTTACGGATTTCATCTCTACCGTAATCTTCTTTTCCTCATCCAGTCTTTCGGCTCTGCCGAAACCGGTCATGCTTTTTATCATGTCTGAACTCTTTTCTGTAACTCTTATTTACCTTTGCCGCCTGCCTGAATCTCCGTCTTTTCCCGGCTGCAGGTTCCCAAAGGCATAAACATACATAATTATTATAAGACAATCACTTTTTATCGTCAAATATTTTTTTGCCTCTTTCTAAAATTTATGGTAAGATGTAGAAAGTATATTGCCAAAACAGCAGCAAGGTGGGTAATTCCTTACTGGCTGTAAGGGATATTTGCCATAAATATATTGTATAGATAGGAGATGAAAACAGATGGCTTTTGATGGGATTACCATTGCAAATCTGGTAAAAGAATTTCAGGAGACCCTGGTAGGCGGACGGATCAATAAGATCGCCCAGCCAGAGGCAGATGAACTCCTGATCACCATAAAAAATAATAAAACGCAGTACCGGCTGCTGCTGTCAGCCAGCGCCTCTCTCCCTCTGGTCTATTTCACAGAAAAAAACAAGACCAGTCCCCTGACCGCGCCCAATTTCTGCATGCTGCTGCGCAAGCACATCGGCAGCGGACGCATCGCAGCTGTGACCCAGCCGGATATGGAGCGCGCCATTGAATTTCGCATTGAACACTTAAACGAACTGGGGGATCCCTGCTTTAAGATCCTGGTGGTAGAGATCATGGGGAAACACAGCAACATCATCTTTTTAAATGAGGAGCGGATGATCCTGGACAGCATCAAGCACGTGTCCTGCAATGTCAGCTCCATCCGGGAAGTATTGCCCGGCCGTGATTATTTCCTTCCCAAGACCCAGGAGAAAAAAAATCCCCTGACCGTTACAGAAGAAGAATTTTTCCAGACCGTGTATGCCAAACCCATGGCTTGTGCTAAGGCGCTTTATACCTCTCTTACCGGGCTCAGCCCTTCCATGGCGGAGGAAATCTGTTTCCGCGCATCCATAGACGGAAGCCTCCCTCCGGACGGACTTTCCCAGGCTGCCAGGCTTCATCTGTACCACACCTTTGCCAGGACCATGGAAGATGTGGCAGAAGGAAGATTTGTTCCCAACATCGTGTACAATGAAAAAGACGAGCCGGTGGAATACGCTGCCCTTCCCCTGACCCATTACGGAGACGCTCCTGTAAAGACCTTCGCTTCCATGTCCCAGGTACTGGAACTGTACTATGCCCAGAAAGACCGGATCACCAGGATCCGCCAGAAATCCGCAGATCTCAGAAGAATTGTCCAGACTGCCCTGGAGCGGAACCGGAAGAAATTCGACCTTCAGTCCAGGCAGATGAAGGATACAGAGAAAATGGATAAATACAAAGTATACGGAGAGCTGATCAACACTTACGGCTACAACCTGGAAGAAGGATGCAAATCCTTCACGGCGCTGAACTATTACACCAACCAGGAGATCTCCATTCCTTTGGATCCCACCATGACACCCCAGGAAAATGCAAAAAAATATTTTGACCGGTACAACAAATTAAAACGCACTGCCCAGGCGCTGGAGGAACAGCTGAAAGAAACAGAGGAAGAAATCCGCCATCTGGAGTCCATCAGCACTGCCCTGGACATTGCCCTTCTGGAAAGCGACCTTTCCCAGATCAAGGACGAGCTGACCGAATACGGCTATATCAAAAAGCACACCGGCGGGAAAAAGAAAGCTCTGGCAAAATCAAAGCCCCTCCACTATGTTTCCAGCGACGGCTATGACATGTATGTAGGGAAAAACAATTATCAGAATGAAGAACTGACCTTTAAATTCGCCACCGGCAATGACTGGTGGTTCCATGCCAAAAAGATGCCCGGCTCCCACGTGATCGTAAAAAGCGGCAGCGAGGAACTGCCGGATGCAACCTTTGAAGAAGCCGGAAGACTGGCTGCCTACTATTCCAGCGGGCGCACCGCTCCCAAAGTGGAGATCGACTACATCCAGAAAAAACATGTGAAAAAGCCCGGCGGCGCCAAGCCCGGCTTTGTGGTGTATTATACCAATTACTCTCTGATGATCGAGCCGGATATTTCCGGTATCCGTCAGGTTGAAGAATAAAAGAAAGAGGAACGTACTCATGTCTATCGAATCAGTAAAAGCCTATTTTACTTCCATCCAGGCGCCTGTGACCATCCGGGAATTCCCGGTATCCAGCGCCACGGTTGAGCTGGCTGCCCAGGCAGCCGGGACAGAGCCCTGCCGCATTGCCAAGACCATGTCCTTTTATACCTCAGACAGGACGGCTGCCCTTTTGGTGGTAACCGCCGGGGACCAGAAAATTGACAACAAAAAGTTCAAAGAAACCTTTGGCATGAAAGCCCGCATGCTCGCTTTGGAGGATGTGGAAGCCATGACCGGACATGCGCCCGGAGGGGTCTGCCCCTTTGCCAATCCCGACGGCGTTCCGGTGTATCTGGACGTGTCCCTGAAACGGTTTGAAACCGTATTTCCAGCTGCCGGAAGCGCCAATTCTGCCATAGAACTGACCTGCGATCAGCTGGAAACCTACTCCCAGGCAGAAAAATGGGTGGATGTGTGCCGCTGCGTATAAGCGGGGCTTTCCATCCACCCAAAATCACTGTCAGCTGCATGCCCTGCAGGCACTTTCAAGTGTGATGCAGGGCACAACTTTTCTCTTAAATATAATCTGATCAATCTTGATCTTTAAATCCCTTTTCTGAACAGAAGATAAGAATACAGCACAGGAATCGCCGCCATAAACAGCAGGAACACCAATGCCACATAGACCAGCGCCTCTGTGTGTATAAAACCTGTCACAATCATAAACACTCCTCCTAAAATCCAGAGAAACGCTGCCAGATGATGGGTCCGTCTCCAGTTCTCATCGCTGTTTAACGTCCAGGGAATCTTGATCCCGGAGGTATAGTTCCGTCTGGTCTTTGGCATATAATTGCCTGCTGTAATAAACACGATGCCGATCAGCAGGAAAACGATGGTATCCACCGGAACCTTGCTGCCCAGCGCCCAGAAAATGGATGAAGATACCAGGATCAGGGACATCAGCGGACAGATCCATTTTCCGATTGCCTTCGATTTTTTAGCAATGTTTCCTGTCTTGGGATCTGTATTCAGCCCGAAATGCACCAGGGCATTGAGCGCTGCCATGGCTGCCGGCATTCCAAAGACTGTCATTTCTTTGGGCATATACTGTCCGGTGGTGCCGTCTGCGTACCATTTCATAGGAATCTTTCCAGGCAGCTCCTGATAGAAATACGCGCCCAGTACAATGGGAAGCAGACAGAGGATCGTAGTGACTACAAATGCTGTTGTGTTATTTTTTTTGTTCGTTGCTTTCATCATGCCCTTTCCCTCCAAACTGTGAGATCCATAACAGAATCTCTTCTAATACGGATACATTCAATTCATAGAATACAAAATTTTTGTGCTTTGATTCCAACACCAATTCTGCCTTTTTCAGCTGCGACAGATGGTAGGATATGGTGGCTCCTGAAAGATCGAAGGCTGCCCCAATTTCTCCGGCAGATTTCTTTCCATCTTTCAGCATTTCCAGGATTTCCCTTCTGACAGGGTCTGAAAGTGCCTTAAATGTTTCTGCAAATCCCAATCTCTCATCCCCTTTCTTCCTCTTTCGGAATAGTATTTAGAAATATTTCTAAATAGAGTGTACTACAGCTCCATTAAAAAAGCAATAACTATTTAGATTTTTTTCTAAATAGTTATTGCTTTTCTTCTTCGCAGGCTTAAACCCTAATTCCACAGCAGCAGTGACAGAAAAAAGATGCCTCCGTAATAAAGGCTCAATGCCAGATAACTCATGGATTTAGAAAGCGGATGGAAGAATCCTTTCCCCACCATCAGATCCGACACTGCAAATAAAACAGCTCCAATACCGGCACACAGATACTCCTTTCCCAGTTTCCAGGGAAGGATCACCGCCAGCGCCGCCATACCCATCAAAACTGCGGGATACAAAATCAGCAGATAAATTTTAGGATCTTTCTTTCCTTCCTTTAGTTCCTTTTGGAATAACAGCAGCGACAATCCCAGCAAAACTGCCCAGACAGGAAAGCTCCACAGGCTGTAAGCATCCTGCCGCAGGATCCACAGGATCAGCAGCAGGTGTCCGGCTCCAAAGACTGCCGCTCCCAGGAAGAACTGTACTTCCAGCAGTGCGTCTGCCGCCAAAAACAACAGAAGCGCTGCCAGGATCCAGCCTTTCTCCAGTTCTGCGCCGCTTCCCTGCGCCATACCCAGGATACCGATGCTGACCACCGCCCAGGTAGACAGGCATTTGGGAAGGATATTCCACTTTCCTTTTCCCCATTCCTTTAATTTAAAATGCAGCACCATGCCTGCCGCGATCACAGGCACTGCCAAAGCTATACAGACCATAAACCCCTCCGCCGCTTTTTCCAAAGACTATCTCCCAAACACACTTTTTCCAAAGCTTTTTCTATCAGATTATGCTGTTATTTTACCATTCTTTCCCGTCTGTGTCACAGGGATTTCCGTTTTTCTATTTCCGTTTTTACTCGATTCTATTTTCAGTTCCGTTCTTCACTTTTCCCCTTTTCCTCTTCTAAGATTAGTTCCCCGTTTTCAATGGTAATGATCTTATCTTTAAATTCAAAGATCCAGCGGAGGATCTGATGATTTTCATCCACTGTCCCTTCCCAGCTGCATCCGCCTCCCTGCCGGGGCGTATAAAAGGACGTCAGAGTCTTTAGATACATTTCTTCCCCAATGATATTTCCCTGGTCATCTTTTATGGATTTTACACTTCCTGTAAATTGAATATTTCTGTTTTTGGATTCTTTCATCTGCGCATAGACCCGGTCCCCTTCTCTCCCATAAAGGAGCTCCACTTCGCTGCTGCTTACCGTACTGGGTCTTAGTACCAGGATACTTCCTGCCAGCAGCAGACATAAGAAAAAGATTATCCCCAGGACCAGACATTTTATCCGTCTTCCCCTTTTTCTTACTTTTTTGATAAACGCAGTCTCATCTACCTGTGCTTTGGGCAGCATCTGCGGCAGATCCCCCTGCATTTCCTGGTAATAATCCCTGCAGGACCGGCATTTCTGCAGATGTGCTTCGATTTCCAGGTTGCTCTCCCGGCTGGTCAGTTTATCCATATAAAGGGGGAGCAAATCTTTTACAATCTCACATTTCATTCTTCAAAAGCTCCTTTCTGACTCTTTGCTTGCCTCTGTAAAAAGTGACTCTTGCCCAGTTTTCATCCTTTCCCAGGATCTCCCCGATCTCCCGGAAACTGAATTCTCCGCTGATCCGCAGATACATCACCTCCCGGACATTTTCCTCCAGTTTATGAAGGCTTTTGTATAATTCCATCCGCTCTTCCTTTTCAATGATCTTCTCCGGGATCCCTGCCCCAGCGGAAGGCATCTCCTCTTCCAGCTGCTGCAGATTTTCCCTGTTTCTACGCCTGATTTCTCTGTTCCAGAGATGCTTGGCGATCTGGCACAGCCACACATATAGTTTACATTCCCCGCGGAAATGGTCTATGGATTTCACTGCCTGATAAAAGGTTTCCTGGGTCAGCTCCTCGGCAGTCTGTGCATCACGGCACAGGCTGAACAGATATTTATACACCTGAGGCATATACTCCCTGTATATCTGCTCCATATCCTCCATAGCATCCCTCCTCCATACTTAGTCCCCGCCGTATTGGGGGACTTTCTCCATGTTCCGCTGCTGTACTGCTTCAAAATACAGCGCATGAATTGTTTCCTGTCTCATCCTATAGGTGTCGTTTTTTCCGTTTTCGTTACATACAATCTCTTCTTTTTTTCAAGACCAGTCCTGCCGCTGCCAGCCCGGTGAAAACTCCCAGAGCCGCAAAGCCTGCCGGAAGTCCCGCGTATCTTCCCACAGCCCCCGCTGCCGGACTCAAAACCGCCATAAAAATACTGTAGACCATGCTTTCCACATATACCATCGTAGCACGGTGGGCACTGGAAAAAACCTTCTGGTTCTCATTTCCCAGGCGGACGACCGCAAGCTCCGTAAAAAGCTGCGCCATGCCTGCTGCAGCCACTGCTCCCAGAAGGCTGCTGTTTCCGCTAAGCGCTATAAAAAGTCCTGTGCCGATGCCTGCTGCAAATAAAAGGGGGATCAGTGAAAAACCCCCGCTCTTCCCAGCCAAAAAGGCTCCGACCATCATACAGCCGGACAAAAACAGCAGCGGAAATCCGATGAATCCCGGAGCAAGTCCACAGTCCACCACATGCTCCTGCATAAACATAAAAACAAGATAACTGCCAGAAGATAGGAGCCCGGAAAGCAGCATATTGTCTCTGACTTTAGCATTTTCTCTTAAAAAGCAAAAGGCTGCGCAAAAATGCTCTCTCATTCCTTTGGCAATGCCGTACAGGGAAAGCTTCTGTCCAGGCAGCTTTCCATTGATCCTGGCTTCGGTAAGGTTTCCTGCCGCTTTGGCACAGAGCAGCCCCTGCACGGCTGACAGGCTGTAAGCAACCCGGTATCCCAGCGCCACAGTCACCACGCTGAGCAGGCTTGTGACTGCGTTCAGTCCCTGATAAATGGCTTCCTGCCGGGAAGAAATCTTCAGATATTCCCCTTCTTTTCCTTCTTGTAAAAGACTGTCATACGTCAGCGCTTCCCTGGTGCCCGACATGAGATTGTAGCTCAACGCATTCAGCCCCATCGCGCACAGGATCAGACCAAAATAGTCTGATACGATCATAAGCAGCGATGCTCCTGCCGACACAAGCCCTGAAAGAATCAGTGTCTTCCTTCTGCCTATGGTATCGGAAATCATGCCGCTGGGTATTTCACAGCACATGCTGACTGCGTGGAACACCCCTTCCGCAATCCCTACCTGGGCAAGGGAAAATCCCCTCTGCATAAGAAAAAATACCCAGACCACATCAACGACCTGCAGACCGCAGAACACCTCATAAAAATATAAATTTCGGATTTGTTTTTTGATATTCATGGTACATTCTTCCTCTTCTTTTTCTTGTCATACCTCCAAAGAGCAGAATCTGTCTTTGTGGTTTTCGGAATCATGTCCACTTTCAGAATTGACTCAGATTTTTTGGAATTGAACCAGATTTTACCTGAAAATGGACGCACTTATAGCCTGAACACCAAAAACGTTGCCTTTTTGAATCCTCAAAAATGGTGTTTTCCAGCCCATTTATGCGTCCTCCCTTGCGAAATTACGAAATACAGGCAAAGCCTGCTCTTCATTTCAGATATTTTCAGAATATCATAAAAATATAGAATTGTCTATATTTTTCAGAATTTACATTTTACGATTTCTATTCGATTTCTATTTTTCTGTTTTATACTTTAACACCTGTCTGTTACAAAAATCTCTGCCATTGTCTCCGCTTCCATGACCGGTTATTTCACCAGATCATAACTTTCCCCTATCATCTGGCGGATTTTCTCTTCCGGAATGCTGCCGTCCAGGATCACAGAATTCCAGTGCTCCTTGTTCATATGATAGGCTGGGAGCACCGAAGGATAAACCTGCCTCCAGAAGTCTCTCCACTGAGTATTGACCTTCACATTCAGCCAGATAAAGCCGTTTCTTTCGTAAATCCACAAAAAAACTTTTCTGCTTTTCTTTTTCCGAATAACGGTCCAGTTCTCATCATGAAAAGGCTCGTCCCGATAGGTATCCGGAAAGGAAAGACCATAGGCTGCCGCCTCTTCCCTGGTTCTCATAGCGCTCTCCTTTTCTATAAATCAATCCAGAATCTCCGGAAAATCTCCTGCCCATTTACCGTTTCGTTTTCGAAAACGCCTCCGCATTTCAGAATGGTTTTTTCTGATGCCAAGTTTCCTTTGTTGCAGGTAATAAGCACCCTTTTGATCCCCAGTTCCCTGCATGTTTCCAATGCCAGCTGCAGCATCTGGGCAGCATAGCCATGTCCTCTCTCACTCTTTCGCACACTGTAGCCGATATGCCCGCCAAACTGCAGCAGATACTCATTGAGCCTGTGGCGGATATCAATAAATCCTACAATCCGTCCTGACTGGGCTTCCACCCCCAGATAAGTAGTAGCAGGAACAAGCCCTTCCCTTACGGTTTCCTCTGAGCGGTTGTCCAGAAGCGCCTCATACCAGGCTTCAAAACTCTCAGCAGCAGCAAGCCCTGCTGTGCCGTCCATGCTTTCCCGGTTTTCTTCAAATTCTTTTTTATAGTTTAAGATTTCCTCTTTCTGTTCCGGCGCAGGCAGCACCAATTTCAGTGTTTTTTCCATGCTTTTTATCTCCTCGTTTAGCGTATGCGGAAACTGCTTTCCTTCTGCACAGGGATTTCTTTTGCCTCTATGTCTTCGATCCAGATATAGCGCTGCTGATACAGCATGGACAGCAGTTTTCCAATCTCCTCCCTGGTTCCCTGGACTTCCATCTCCACCTTGCCGTCCCAGTTATTTTTCACCCATCCGGTCAGTCCCAGGTCTCTTGCTAGATAGCTGGAGCGGTAGCGGAAACCAACGCCCTGGACCCTTCCGGAAAAAACAAAGTGTTTTCTGATCTTCTCCAATTATTCCTCTTCCTTTCTCAGGATTTCCTTTGGCGGTTCCAGTTCATATGCCAGCGTATGCTCCGTAAGTTCGGACAGCAGTTTCAGCTTCTGATTGATGATAGGGCGCATACAGTTGGGCACATGCTCCTGGTGAGCTCTGTGGATTGCCACGCACTCTTTGCAGTTGCCATGGTAGCGGCACGCCTTTTTGCAGGAACAGTGATCTTTCTGCGCATATTCCTGCCGAAACATTGCCGCAAATTCCTCCTGAAGCCTTAGCCCCTCCTGCCGGTCTCCTCTGTGAAAAGCCTCCATTGCTTCTTTTTCTTTGGGGTGATTTTCGATGACCATACCTGTTCTCCTTCTGTTTTTTGCTTTACATCTTTTTTGTATCTTGTGTATTGTATCTTTTGTTTTATGTCTTTTACTATATATCTTTTGCTTTATATCTTTTGCTTTGTTTCTTTTGCTTTCTGCTTTCTCTTTTTTATGCTTTATCTGTCTGCTGTTTCCGCAAGCTCCGGATTTTTCTGCCAGGTTCCATCCTCTTTTCTGAGGTAAGGGAGTACCTGTCGGACGGCATCTGCTTTGATGGGACCATAGATGTGGGGATAGGTCCTCCCGCAGCCTTCCAGATCCTCCCACTTCACCGGAGCGTCCAGAAGCTCAGTCTCAATGACCAGAAGCACCAGCGCTTCTTTTTCGTGATCAAAATGAGGGGACACTCTCCAGAAATACTCTATGGAAGAACAGTGGATAAAAGGATTTTTCTCCAGCAGTTCCTGTCCCAGGCAGGTTCTATCCTGCATTTTTTCGTATAAATCTTTTTTAATGCAATGTAAAATCAGCATACAAGTTCCTCCTGTGTTGTCTGTTATTTCCTCTCGGATCAGCTTCACTTATTATAGCCCGGTGTCAAAAAGTTGTCCAGCGTCTGTAAGGACTTCTTCACGTACACCGCCGTTTCTGTATACCAATTTTTTTATCAGGAGTTCCTATAACCGCTCTGCTGATTTTTGACTGTATCTATTCATGAAACACAGCTTCAATTAGGATCCAACCTATAAAGAGGACGCAGACCACATATCCCGTCTGCGTCCTCTTTGTATTTTTATTTTACTTCTACCAGTTCAATGCGGAAATTTAATTCCTTTCCAGCCATCTCATGATTGGCGTCAAAGGTAATGGTTGTCTCGTCTTTTTCTGTTACCTTCACCGGGAAAGGCTGTCCGTACTGATTGGTAAGATAAACCTGCTGTCCTGCCTGCAGATCTTCAGAACCCGGAAGCTGTGCGATCTCCAGCGTAAAGACTGCATTGGGATCCGGCATGCCGTAAGCTTCTTCCGGCATCAGATGGATGTCCACGGTCTGCCCCACTTCCATATCTGCCACTGCGGCATCAAAGCCTCTTATCATCTGCCCTGCACCGCAGATAAACTCCAGAGGTTCTCCACGGTCATAGGAAGAATCAAACTGGGTCCCATCATTAAAGGTGCCTCTGTAATGGGTGCGGCAGGTCTTGCCTACGTTTCTGCCAGTAAAAGCCGGCTGGGCATGGCATCCGCCCTGGCAGTTTCCGCCGCAGGAATGTCCTTCCTCATGACTGCCGCAGCTATGACCTTCTTCATGATGGTGGTCGCAATTAGCTCCTGTGGATACCAGTTCTCCTTTCAAATAAGCTTCCACCGCCTGGTCAGTATCTCCCTGAGCTCCGGCACACAATTCTACTCCTGCCTCTGCAAGGGCAGCCTGGGCTCCGCCGCCGATTCCGCCGCAGATCAGCACGTCAACCGACTGCTCTGCCAAAAGTCCTGCCAGTGCGCCATGTCCGGTTCCGTTTGAGCTGATCACTTCACTGGAGATGACTTTGTTGTCTTCTGTCTCATAGACTTTGAAAAATTCTGTTTTTCCAAAATGCTGGAATACCTGCCCGTTGTCATAGGTGACTGCTATTTTCATCTTGTCTTCCTCAACTTTCCATTTTCTCTTTCTGTAAGTATGAAAACCCACTCCTGTTTGTGCGGTTTTCACCGTCTCTGCATTCTTCTGCCATTGGTATTTTATCATTACTCGGATGATTTTTCATCTGTTTTATTAAAAAAGCTCACAAAATCCTTTCCTTTTCTATTTCTTCGATCAATGCACGAATTGTTTCCTCAGACGTTTCTAAAGCTTCTGCAATCTTTTCGGGAGTTTGGTTTTTTGCCAGTTTCTTTTTAATAATATCCTTTAACTGTTCTGCCTTTCCTTCTGCTTTCGCTTCCTCTCTTTCATAGTATTTTTCTTCCCATGCCTGCATATATTTCACTCCGATCTCCTCGCTGTTTTTCACCTTACGGACACGGCTATGGATACGCTGGATCCTTCTGCTGTCTGTTTTTCCTGCCTCCTCATCTGTGGTATGCTCCAGGTAGCGGAGAAATTCCACCAATTCCTTGGATACTTCCTGTGGATTGGTCCCTCTGGTGTTTAAGAATATCCGGGTGGCTCCGTCCTCCAGGGAATATTCCGGCACTTCACAGCAGACCGACCGAAAAGTGTACTGGTATTTCCCATATCCAAACAGGTCAAACGGCATTATCATGATAATATAAGAATCTTTCAGCAGGTTATAGCTGGGTATCCCGGGTTCTAAAAGACTGGTATCGATCATAGACTGATAATAGCGGCTTCTCTTGGCTAAATCAGATCTCTTTTTCTGCTGCATTTCCGTGTTGTACACCTTATCTTCTTCATCCATGGCAAATACGTCCATACGGATGGAACGGCTGAGCGGAGAAACCCTCAGCTCCTTTTCTGTCTCATTTTCTTCCAGAAGAGGAATTTCTCTTTGAAATATAATCTCCAGCACATCCCGGTGTGTCTGCCTGTCCTCCATAACCTCGTCAAAGAGGAAACGGTTTGTAAGGTTTAAATCCTTCAGCGGTACTATATTTAATTTTTTATTCATATTACTCCTTTATTTTAACATATTTGCGATCTCATTACACACGAAAATAAAACAAAGTAAAAAACTCCCCATACACATCCCCCATTTCTGTTTTATTTTTATTTTGGAAAAAATAGGCGAATTGCCTTTAGAAAAATAGAATAAAAGAAGATCTTTTATGGTAAAAAGCATAGCATATTTTAACGTCGCGTTCAAGAAATTTTAGAAGAAATTCTTCAGCAGACGATACTCTATGGGAACCGCCGATTCCCATAATCAGAATCAACGGACAGTTCTGTCCGCCGCAGACTGAAATATTATAGAATAAGCATGGATTGTCCTACATTGTACAAAAAATGCAGAACCATTGCTCCCCATAAGCAATTCGTTCTTTTATACACAAAATCGCATGCAAAATGTAAGATCATCAAGCTTA
>DWVZ01000151.1 GCA_019119975.1 Candidatus Blautia merdavium
CCGGAAAGCTCTGCCAGAGCATATTCTCCCTGCTGCCTGCACTCTTTCAGGAACCTTGCCAGCACCACGGTGGCGTTTGCCCGGTTCTTATCAATCTCAGCCCCGGAATGCCCGCCTAAAAGACCGGATACCTGGATTTCCCATTTCATTCCGGTGCCCTCCTGATACCGTACCGGCAGCTTTGTCACCGCAGTCATCCCGCCTGCGCAGCCTGCCCAGAGGATTCCTTCTTCCTCAGAATCCAGATTGATCAGATATTTTGCCTTCAGGCAGGAGGCATCCAGCGCTGCCGCGCCTAAAAGACCGATTTCCTCATCTACCGTAAAGACCACTTCCAAAGCCGGATGCTCCAAAGTGTTATCCTCTAAAAGCGCCAGCCCGTAAGCCACCGCAATGCCGTCGTCTCCGCCCAGGGTGGTTCCCTTTGCCGAGATAAAATCTCCGTCCACCTGGAGTTCCAGGGGATCTCTGGTAAAATCGTGGGTGCTTCCCGCTTTCTTTTCACACACCATATCCATATGTCCCTGGAGCATGACCGTGGGCGCGTTTTCGTACCCTTTGGACGCCTCTTTGAAAATCACTACATTGTTGCTTTCATCCTGGATCCATTTCAGCCCCTGCTTTTGGGCAAATGCTGCCAGGTAATCGCTGATCTGTCTGGTATTTCCAGATCCATGGGGGATCTTTGAGATCTCCTCAAAATAATAAAACACTCTCTGTGGTTTTAAATGCTCTAATACTGCCATCTTCCTTCTGCCTCCCTGATCCTAAATTTCTTTTCCTGTCCTCCATTGTCACACATTCCTGTGAAAATGGCAAGAAAAGATTCTGTCTGTCCGCCCTGCCTCATATATTTAAAAAAAACAGAGCGGAGAATCTTTATGAAACGTTTTCTTTCTTTTTTTCTGCTTGTTCTCTTCCTGGGTTTTTTGTTATTTTTCCCCGGGCAGTCTCTGGTTTATGCAAAAAACGGGCTCCTGCTCTGGTTCTATACTCTGCTTCCCTCTCTGCTGCCTTTTATGATCCTTTCCGGTCTTCTCCTGGAACTGAACCTGCTGGAAAAGATCCTGGCTCCGTTAAAATGCTTCTGGCAGGCGGCTTTCGGGCTCTCCTGCCAGGGCGCCTATGCGCTGCTTTTGGGGGTCTTCTGCGGTTATCCCATGGGTGCCAAGATCACAGGGGACCTGTACCGCAGCGGGCAGATCTCCCGGCAGGAAGCCCTTTATCTTCTCACCTTTGTCAATCATCCCGGTCCCTCTTTTCTTTCTGCCTACCTGTGTGTGGGACTGTTTCATATGCCCCGGCTGATTTTTCCGGTGTACGGGATCCTTTATGCCTCCAGCTTTGGGACCTCCCTGATTTTCCGCTTTTTGCTCTCTCACAAACGCTCTTCCAGGCTTTTGGCAGCCTCCCTTTCCCAGGCAGAGGAAAAGGCGCCCCGTTCCCCCGCTTTCGGGGAATCTCTGGACGCCTCCATTTTAAACAGCTTTGAATCCATTGCCCGGCTGGGCGGATATATCATTCTGTTTTCCATATTGCAGGGCATGTGCAGCCTGCTGCTGTCACCTTTTCCGGCAGTTCACCGGATCTTTGCAGGACTTTTGGAAATCACCACAGGGCTCTCTTTCCTTTTACAGGGCACAGAACCCTCCCTTGCCCTTCTTCCTGCCGCTTTGGCTTTTACCTCCTTCGGCGGTCTGTGCGTGGCTGCCCAGACCAGATCCATGCTCCTGGGGACTTCTCTGCCCCTGAAGCCTTATCTGGAGGGAAAAGCAGTCAGCGCCCTGCTGACTCTGGGTCTGTCATATTTATTCTTCGTCGTCATCAAAATCGTCTAAATCGCTGTCCAGATCATCAGACTGCAGATCCTGCACCGGAGCCTGCGCAGCTTCACTCTGTGCTGCCGCACCGGAAAGCTGGGGAGCCAGCTCCGCACGGTTCTGGCGGATCACATCTGCGGATGCCTGGAGAGCGCGTACAAATTCATTGTATTTGCCTGCTGCATCTTCCAGGATATTTCCCACGATCTGTCCCATATTTGCCATCATCTCGTCTGTATAGGAAACAGCGCTCAGACGGAGGCTGTTGGCATCGTTGGTAGCAGAGTCAATGATCGCCTGCGCCTGCTGGTTGGCACTGTTGATGGTCTCATTTGCCTGTGCGTAAGCCTGCTGCATTACCTCAGACTCTTTCACCATCTCCTGTACCTGTCTCTTAGTATCCTCAATGATATTGTCTGCCTTTGTCTGGGCATCTGCCAGGATGGCGTCTTTGTTGCTGATGATCTTCTGGTATCTCTTGATCTCATCCGGTGTTTTCAGGCGGAGTTCTCTCAAGAGTTCTTCCAGTTCTTCTTTGTTCACTACGATCTTGGTGGTGGATAAAGGCTGGTATTTACAGCTTTCCACATATTCTTCGATTTCTTCAATGATCTGTTCAATTCTGCTGCTCATTTTGTTTCTCCTTACTGTATTTTCTGAAATGTATCCTTTTCTTCTTGTCTGACTTTGCCTGCGTATTTCTCTTCCACGCAGCGGATCACATACTCCGGAACAAATTTGGAGATGTCCGCGCCGAAAGAAGCAGCTTCCTTCACTGTGGTGGAACTTAAGTACGCATACTGAAGGCTGGTCGTCAAAAACATCGTATCTACATCCGTTGCCAATACCCGGTTGGTCTGCGCCATCTGCAGCTCGTATTCAAAATCTGTGATAGCCCTCAGCCCCCGGATGATCACCTTCGCACCGCAGCTTCTGGCAAAGTTTACAGATAACCCGTCGAATGAAGTGATGGTCACATTGGGGATATCTGCAGTTATGTTCTCTAATATATTAACACGTTCCTCTACAGAAAACAACGGACTTTTTACAGAATTATTCAAAACTCCCACGATCACTTCATCAAACAGCGCCGACGCTCTCTTGATGATATCTAAATGTCCGAATGTAGCAGGATCAAAACTGCCCGGATAAATCGCTCTTACCATGCCGCCTCCATGCCTTTCTTTATAAATATGTGCATATTTGTCTTATACTTTTTTTCTTTTACTACGGTAAACCCGTATTCTTTCAGATAATCAAATCCTGTCTCCAAAGAGGCTTCCACCACGATCAGAGTATCCTCTGTAATATAGTCTGCATCTTTTAAGACCTCCAGGACCTGCTTTTCCAGTCCCTGTCCATAGGGAGGATCCATAAAGACACAGTCAAACGGCTCTTCCCCTTCCAAAAGAGAAAGCGCCGCAAACACATCCCGGTTATACAGGGCTGCCCGGTCCGAAAGCCTGGTAAAGGCAAGGTTTTCTCCGATCACAGCCGCTGCTTTCCTGTTTTTCTCTATAAACGCACAAAAATCTGCCCCCCTGCTTAAAGCTTCAATACCGATCCCGCCGCTGCCAGCAAAAAGGTCCAGAAATCTGCTCTGGCACAGATAAGGCTGAAGCATATTGAACAGGGTCTCTTTGATCCTGTCTGTGGTAGGTCGGGTCTCCAGACCGGGGCTGGTCTTCAGGGGCATACTTTTTGCACTTCCTGCAATTACTCTCATAAATTCTTCTGTCCTTCTATTTTTATCTTAAAAAGCCAAATCCGCTTTTAATGATTGAGCCGGTAATCCAGGTCTCCGTTTTCCAGTCCCAGTATGAGAGATTCTGCTGTGGCAATATTGGTCGCTATGGGAATATTATACTGGTCACAGCATCTGGAAATCTGGTATACATCCGGCTCCTTCGGATCGATCATCGCCGGATTGTAAAAGAAGATCACCAGATCGATCTCTCCCCGCTCGATCATCTCTGTAAACTGTTTATCTCCGCCCATGCTCCCGGGCAGGAATTTGTGAACACGCAGATTTGTTGCTTCTTCAATTCGTCTTCCTGTGGTCCCTGTGGCATAGATTTCATGCTTTGCCAGAATATTTTTATAGGCTATGCAGAAATCCTCGATCAGGGCTTTTTTACTATTATGTGCTATAATTCCAACGTTCATCTACACCAATCCTTATTTTTTATATTTAGAAAGAAAACACTTCTCCTGCCTTCCATTGTATATCAGAGATATTATAGCAAAAACACCAACCCTTGGCAATTAATTTTTAATATTTTATACATTTTTTACAAAAATTATCATTTTCCTATTTATCTCTCTGCATGAAAAATTTTTCTGAGCCTCTATTGTAATACAATTCACATAATTTGTCAAAATTTGAAAGAACTTCTAGGGTAAAAAAGAAGCAGCTTCATATACTATCACTGCAACACAAAAACAAATTCCAAAGGAGGAACGACACATGTCTAACAGTAATTCTTCTAACAAAGCAGCAGTACCAGAAGCAAAGGGTGCATTAAACCGCTTCAAATATGAAGTTGCCAACGAACTGGGAGTACCTCTTACCGATGGCTACAACGGAAACTTAACTTCCAAACAGAACGGATCTGTAGGCGGCTATATGGTCAAAAAAATGATCGAAGCACAGGAAAGACAGATGTCCGGAAACGGCGGCGGAATGCAGCAGTATTAATTTTTTTCAGACAGGAATAAAACAATTATTGCTGTAATGAAAAAATCAGGGCAGGAGTGCAGCACTTCTGCCCTGTAATTTTTTCCCATCAGCCGAAGTCCGGACTGCCTTCTTATCTCAAAGCAAAATACTCCATATCAAAAAAACTTCCCCGCATCCGGCATGCTGCCGATCAGATACAGGGAAGTCTTTCGTAACATTTATTAATTGGAACTCTATTACACTTGAAACTTGAATTAAAAACTTCTGTTGCTTATAACTCTACTTTTCTTCCGCCTTCTACGAACTCGCCGTTGATCACATAATAAGCGGCATGTTCTTCCGGCTTTACATAGATCTGAATCTCTTTTACGTCAGATTCTTTCTTTCCTGTCTCTTCTGCCCACGCTTTCTTTGCGTTTGCTTTGATGTCATCTAAATTATATTCTGCACCTGCGAACTGAATGTATACGGTCTCTTTTACTGCAGCTGGCTTTGCAGCGGCTGTCTTTTTCGCAGCAGCTCTTTTTGCCGGCGCCTTTTTTGCAGGTGCTGCTGTTGCAGCGGTTTCTTTCTTTACTTCTTCAGTCTTAACCGGAGTTGTCTTCTCAGCGGCTGCTGTTGCCGCCTTGGCTGTTTTTCTGGTTGCCATATTTTTCTCCTCCTCTAATCTTCCAACTCTAAATGTCTTCCCTATCATAAACCTTTTTTTTGAATTTTTCAAGTTTTTCTCACAATACTTTTTCGCTCTATCACAATATTTAACAAAATTGCCAGGTATTTCTTTACAATCCAGGTGTTTCCAAACGGTCTTTGGCATAGGATTCCAGGCAGTCTTTCAGCCGTTCATTCTGCTCCAGCGAAAGCTCCGGATCCAGGCTTAAGATAGTTCCCGCAGCCTCTCCTGCCTGCTTCAGCACCTCTGCGTCCTGGAAAATATCCGCGATCTTAAAGTCCATCAGTCCGCTCTGGCGGATCCCCAGAAAGTCTCCCGGTCCCCTCAGCCGCAAATCCTCCCCGGCAATGAAAAAGCCGTCGTTGGACTTTACCAGGATTTCCAGCCGCTCCTTGGTCTCCGAATCCTCTGTGCCCTGTATGAAAATACAGTAGGACTGATGCTCTCCCCTTCCCACTCTTCCTCTCAGCTGGTGAAGCTGTGCCAAACCGAACCTTTCGGCATTTTCTACCAACATGACTGTGGCGTTAGGTACATTGACCCCCACCTCAATGACTGTGGTAGACACCAGGACCTGGATCTCATTTGCCGCAAAAGCTTCCATAATCTGATTTTTCTGGGAAGGCTTCATACGTCCGTGCAGATATGCCACCTGGATTTCAGGAGGGAAGACTTCCTGAAGCCTTCGGCTGTAATCCAGTACATTTTCTGCCTCCAGCCCTTCGCTCTCCTCCACCATGGGACAAATCACATACGCCTGGCGTCCTTCCTGCACCTGCCGTTCTATAAAAGAATAGGCTTTCTCCCGGTAGGAAGTATTGACCACACAGTTCTTAATAGGAAGCCGCTTTGCCGGCAGCTCATCCATAATGGAAATATCCAGGTCTCCGTACAGGATGATCGCCAGCGTCCTGGGGATGGGCGTGGCGCTCATAACCAGCACATGGGGCTTCTCTCCTTTTTTCCAGAGATCTTCTCTTTGATTTACCCCGAACCGGTGCTGCTCGTCTGTGATGACCAGCGCCAGATTCTCATAGGATACCTTCTCCTGGATCAGGGCATGTGTCCCGATGATCAGCTTTGCCTTTCCCTGCGCGATTGCCGCATACCGCTCCCGCTTCTCCTTCGCCGTATTGGAACCAGTCAGAAGCACTGCTTCCCAGGGAAGTCCCTGTTCTTCCAAAAGTCTGCACAGTCCCTCATAGTGCTGCTTTGCCAGGACCTCGGTAGGCGCCATCATGGCTGCCTGGTATCCGTTTGCCGCAGCCAGGATCATTGCCAGAAAGGCGATGATGGTCTTACCGCTTCCCACATCTCCCTGGACCAGCCGGTTCATCAGCCCTGTCCCGGTCATATTGGTCTCAATCTCGTTCCAAACCCGCTTCTGAGCATTGGTCAGCGGGTACGGCAGGGATTCTATGACGGTTTCCGTTTCCCACACAGGCTTGATGGAAAAAGAGCTGACACAGTCCTGGCTCCTTTCCTTCATCCTGCGCACTGCCAGAAGGAAAAAAAGGAATTCGTCAAAGACCAGCCGCTTTCTTCCCAGATACAATTCCTGCCGGTCTTTGGGAAAATGGATATGGGTGACTGCATAATTATATTCTGCCAGCTGATAATGATTCCTCAGGTCTTCCGGCAGGTACTCCCGGACCATCTCCCATTCTTCTAAGATCTGTTCCATGGTCTTGACCATGAATTTATTTGTAAGCCCTTTGGTCAGCCCATAAATGGGATACAGCCTGTGCACCAGCTTCTCATACTGGTCTCTGGAGAAAATCTCCGGATGCTCCATGGTCAGCCGTCCCCGCTTCTCAGCTACAGTTCCCCGGAAAATATAGATGCCGCCCGACTTTAAGGTATTTCTTAAAAAAGGCATGTTATACCAGGTCAGATGCAGGGCGCTTCGCTCATCCCGCAAAGTGGCTGTGACCACCGTCAGCCGCCCGGTCTTCTTCATCCCGATCCGCTCTGTGATCCTCCCGGTCACTGCCGTCTTTTTCCCCGGCTGCGCCAGGGATACACTGACCGGTTCCTGGTATTCGTCATAATCTCTGGGATAATACCGGAGAAAATCTCCCACGGTAAAAATTCCAAGCTTTCCCAGAAGCTTTTCTGTTTTCTCTCCGATGCCCTTCAGGCTCCGGATGCTGTCCTGTTCTCTCATTCTCACTCTCCGCATTCAGCCGGAAAAGGTGCCGCGCAGATCTGCCTGCACAGCACCTTTTCCTAACACAGCACAGCGGGCTTTCCTTTTCCCCGCTGTCTGCTTCTTTGTATCACAATTCCTTTTATTCTACCGAGATCACATAGTAATAGATCGGCTGTCCGCCTTCATTGATCTCTACATCCAGATCCGGATAAGCCTCTTCCAGGCGGTCGGCAAGCTTCTGCGCGTCTTCTTCTGTCACATCGCTGCCATAGTAGATACTGATGATCTCAGATTCTTCATCTGCCATGGCTTTTACCGTCTCAGCTGCCGTATCCTCAATCCCTTCACCTACCGCAAGGATTCCGTGATCACCGATTCCCATGATATTGCCCTGGCGGATTTCCTTATCGTCAATCTTCGTATCCCGGACGGCGTAAGTGATCTGTCCGGTCTTCACATTGGCCATGGCTTCCATCATTTCCTCCGTATTTTCTTCTACGCTCTTGTCCGGCACATAGGAAATCAGCGCTGTGATTCCCTGAGGAATGGTTTTGGTGGGGATCACCACAATATTTTTATCCTCTGTCAGATCCCGCGCCTGGTTAGCTGCCAGGACAATGTTTTTGTTGTTTGGCAGGATGAAAATCGTTCTGGCGTGTACGTGGGAGATTGCCTGGAGCATATCTTCTGTACTGGGATTCATAGTCTGACCGCCCTCAATGAGATAATCAGCCCCCAGCTCACGGAAGATCTCACCCATGCCGTCTCCTACCGACACAGAGATAAAGCCTACTTCCTTCATTTCCTTCTTTGTTTCTTCTGCCTGCTGCGCAGCCAGCTTCTCTGCTTCCTTGATCACCTTCTCATGATGCTCCAGACGCATATTGTCAATCTTCATATTGGAAAGCTGTCCATACGTCAGCGCCCTCTGGATTGCCATACCAGGATCGTTGGTATGTACATGAACCTTCACGATCTCATCGTCAGCCACTACCACCAGGGAATCTCCTATAGACATCAGGTAATCCTTAAAATCTGTCTCCGCCTGTTCGCCGAATTCCTTTTCCAGCATGATGATAAATTCTGTACAGTAACCGAATTTAATCGAACTCTCTTCTGCCGGTACCGGTTTCACCGTTACGACCGTCTGGGGCTTTTCAAAATCCATGGAGATTTCTTTTCCCATGTATCCGTCAAAGGCGCCCTTTAAAACCTCTACAAGTCCCTGTCCGCCGGAATCCACCACGTCCGCTTCTTTTAAAACAGGAAGCATGTCCGGCGTCTTTGCCAGAACTGCCTCTGCCTCTGCGATCACATCAGTAAAGAAAGCTTCCAGGCATTCACTCTCCTCTGCGATCTCCACAGCCTTTTGGGCAGCTCCCTTTGCCACTGTCAAAATGGTGCCTTCCTTCGGCTTCATAACAGCCTTATAGGCAGTCTCCACACCCTTTTCAAATGCCTTTGCGAATGCCTGCGCGTCAATCTCCTGATACTGCTCAATGGTCTTTGTAAATCCTCTTAAAAGCTGGGAAAGAATAACGCCTGAATTTCCCCTCGCCCCTCTTAAAGAACCGGATGAGATCGCCTTTGCCAGGGTCTTCATATCCGGATCGGAAAGAGCATTGACCTCAGATGCTGCTGACAGGATCGTCAGTGTCATGTTGGTCCCCGTGTCTCCGTCAGGAACAGGAAAAACGTTCAGTTCATTGATCCACTCTTTCTTTGCCTCCAGATTCTTGGCGCCTGCCAGAAACATGCGTCCAAGGATTTTTGCGTCAACAGTATTTGTATTCAAAACAAATTTCCTCCTTAATTAATCAATAACTCTAACGCCCTCTACAAGGATATTGATTTTCTCAATGGTCAGACCGGTAAATTCCTCTACCCTGTATTTTACATTGCTGATCAGGTTGTCCGAAACAGCCGAAATACTCACGCCGTAAGCTACGATCACATGGAATTCCAAAGTGATCCTGTTATCTGCTATGCTTACATTGATCCCGTGCTTTAAACTGTCTCTTTTCAGCAGTTTCACAAGTCCGTCCTTCATACTGACGGCAGCCATTCCCACGATCCCGAAACATTCGACTGCTACGCTTCCAGCATAAGTGGCGATCACGTCTGTGTCAATGGTAATCTTTCCTAATCCTGTATCTACAAATCCATTCATGCACGGACACCTCCATACTTTTTATTTATTGCTATTCTAACATATCTTTCCCAAAAACGAAATAATAATTTAATTTTTTTGCATTTTTACTTGCAAAATACAAAATCATCTGTTAAAATAACTATTGTTGTGAGTTCGCAATAAGGACTTATCTTATGTTTAAGGAGGTGCTACCATGGCAAAGTGCGCAATTTGTGAAAAAGCTGCTCATTTCGGAAACAATGTGAGCCATTCTCATAGAAGAAGTAACAAGATGTGGAAATCTAACATCAAGTCTGTAAAGGTTAAAACAGAAAGCGGAAACGCTAAAAAAATGTATGTTTGTACTTCCTGCTTAAGAAGCGGCAAAGTAGAAAGAGCTTAATATTTCGTTGACTCATAAGACGACCCTGTCCCATGGACAAGGTCGTTTTTTTCAACAGCAAAACAGATTATAGCCTGCCAGGAGACACAGAGCTGCCACTACGATCATAAAAAAGGATTTCGGAAAGATCAGAGCAAGGAACAGCCCCACCCCCACGCAGAATAAAGCCAGCCCGCAGACCCGACGCATGCTTTCTGTTCTCCTTTCACAGAGTCCTTCCCTCCATTATATGCAGAAAAGCTTCTGCCGATTCCCGGTCAAAAGCTTTTCTCATACGGATCAGTCTTGTGTTTCTTCTTTCTCTGTCTTTTCTTCCTCTGTTTCCTTTTCTTTTGCTGCCGCGCTTTCTGCGGCACTGCTCAGGATGTCTCCATCCTTCTTATCCGTAAATTTGTTCAGGAAGTCGGGCACCATATCCAGGATCTTGGTAAGCCCATCCTGATTTTTAATGTTTACCAGTTTGGTCACACCATTGGAGATCACCAGAACTGCACTGGGGGAAACCTTGCCTCCCATACCGCCGCCGCCGTTGTTCTTCTTTTCTCCTGAAAAAGCGCCTGCGCCCACTGCAAAGGAAACGTCCACCAGAGGCAGGATAATGGTATCACCCACCGTGATCGCCTCTCCTACTACGGTCTTGGTTGTTATGAAACTGTCCATGCCCTTGAACAGGGATTCTACGGTGGACTGAAAGTTGTTTTCTGAAGCCATATCTGGTTCCTCCTTAATGTTGTTTGTATTTTCTTATGATAAATCGGATATCCTGGTTCCGAAACAGCCGGAAAGCTGCCGCCGCCATACAGATTCCGTATATTCTGCCTTTTGCCTGTATCTCTCCCTCCAGGATCTCTTTGTCAAAGTATGGCTCTATGATAAGATTTTCTCCATAAAGGGGATAAAATATGCCGGCAGCCGCAAGAATCTCTCCTGTAGTACAGGGATCTTCTGTCCCAAATGCGATCCTGCCCCGAAGCTTTCTGGGTTTTATATGCCGCAGCAGCCCTTTTGTCTCCTGCACGACTGCCCTTTTTGCACCCTGGAACTGGCTGCTTTCCCAGAGTTTCCTGATCTGTTTTATCTTATCACAGATCCTGGCAGCTGTTAACCGGAAATTTTTCAGGGCGCCGCTGATCTTTTTTGGCACAGCCAGGATGGTTCTCAGGATCTTTTTCAGATTTTCCCAGAATTTCCTGACTGGATTTTTCTTCCCCCGCTTCCTTTCTCTTTCTCCCTTCCCGGGATCTTCCATCCGGGAAAGGGAGGACTGCTCGGTTTCTGAGATTTTCTCCTGGGTTTTCGTAATCTCGGGAGCATCTGACTGACCCAAGACCTCCTGTGCTGCCGTTACCTCAGGCTTTTTCTGGTCTTCCTTACTTTTTTTCTTCTTCGCTTTTTTCTCTGCCGCTTTTTGCCGGATCCCTCTGCACTTTCTGAAAAACGCTGCCGCCTGTTTTGCGGAGATACCCAGGATCCTTACCGAATACTCGGTTTTTCCCCTGCGGCTGTCATATCCTGCGTGAAACCAGACCAAACGCATCAGCCAGGATATGGTAATTTTCCCCTGGTAAAAAGAATCCGTTCGCTCCCCTTCCATCCGGTATCGCACCGGAGCAAACAAAAGGGCAAGCACTGTCAGCAATACCAATGCCAGCAGGATCAGCAGCAGGATTCCAATGATTTTTAATATGCCCAACAAAATATGTAGTACAATCATACTGTCACCTGCCGTCCTCGATCTCCTTTTCCAGCCATTTCCGCACAGCAGCAGTGCCGGTGCTTTCGTAGGTCTTCTGGACCAGCGTCTGCACCATCTCCAGAGCCTCCCCATAGCCCCGGCACAGCCCTATGATCATAGGACAGTTTCTCCTGCGCGCCTTCTGCATCAATTCATTGGCTGAAAAAATCTCCAGCTGATTGGCAGGATTCACCGCCAGGGTAATGAGATAGACATCCAGAACGCCTGCTCCTGTATTGATTTTCCGGATGAGCTGTTTTTTCTTCTTTTTTGCATTATCGCCAACATATAGCTTCTTATACCAGTTCAACATATGATTTATTCCTGTAACCGCTCCTCGATTGCCTTTACTACAGATTCCAGAACCTTAATTCTGGCATAATATTTGCTGTTTCCTTCTACAATGATCCAGGGCGCATAGGAGGTGGAAGTCTTCAGGATCATTTCATTGACTGCTTCCTCATACTGATCCCATTTTTCCCTATTGCGCCAGTCTTCATCTGTGATCTTCCAGCGTTTTTCCGGATTCTCCATGCGCTCATTGAAACGCCGCTCCTGCTCGTCTTTATCAATCTGAAGCCAGAACTTTAAGACAATCGCTCCGGAATGGGCGAGGCTGGCTTCCATATCATTCATTTCTCTGTAAGCTCTCTGCCATTCTTCTTTGGTACAGAATCCCTCGATCCTCTCCACCATGACCCTGCCGTACCAGGTCCTGTCAAAAATCGTTATATGTCCTGCCTTTGGCATGGATCTCCAGAATCTCCAGAGATAATGATGGCTCTTCTCCGTGGCATCCGGCGCCGCTGTAGGGCTTACCACATAGCCTCTCGGATCCATGGCTTCTGTCAGACGCTTGATGGCTCCGCCCTTTCCGCCTGCGTCCCAGCCCTCAAATCCCAGAACAACGGGAATCCTTCTCCGGTACAGCTCTCCGTGGAGAAGGCTCATACGGTCCTGAAGCTTCTTCAGCTTTTCTTTGTATTCTTCCTTTGTATAGGAAAGGGTCAGATCCGCTTTGCTCAAAACAGAAGAATCCAGTCCGTTTCCGAAATCCTCCGGACTTTGCGCTTTCTGTTGGCTGTCCTTTGCACTGCTTTCTTTGGCAGCTTTCTGCGCCTTCTTTTCTTTTACCTTTTCCTCCAGAATGCGGATGACCTCGGCAAAGATCTTTGCTGTGGCAAACCGTCTGTCCTCTGCCTCCACAATGGTCCAGGGCGCGCAGGCGGTCTCTGTCTTCTCCAGCATCTCCTCATTCATGGCTTTGTATCCGTCATAATCTTTATTTCTCTTTAAATCCTCGTCATTGACTCTCCATGCTGTTTCTTTGGAATGGAGCAGTTTTTCAAAGCGTTTTTTCTGTTCCTTTTTGCTGATGTGGAGGAACAGTTTGATCAGCACTGTGCCGTCGTCTGTCAGGGCTCTCTCAAAGGTATTGATCTCCTGATAAGCATAAGCCAGCTCTTCCCTGGACATTTTCTTATCAAAGCGTTCTACCGACACCTTCCTGTACCAGCTGGTATCAAAAATCGCGATCCGTCCTTTTTCCGGCGTTTTTATCCAGAAACGCCACAGAAACGGATACATGCGTTCTTCCTCATTTTCTCCCTTGATGGCAAATACTTCAAACCCTCTCGGATCCAGAGGATGGATCAGTTTATTGATCTGGACCCCTTTACCAGATGCGCCAAACCCCTCAAAAACTACGATCACCGGAATCCCCAGCGCCTTGCACTCTCTCTGCAGTCTGGCAAGCGCAGGCTCCATTTCCTCCATTTTCTGCTGATACTCTTCTTTTTCAAGCTTCCTTGTCAAATCGATCTGTTCCAGCATACGTTCACCTCCATACTTTCTCCCTTTTATCTTCTCCATATTTTGGATTTTATAACAGAAAAAGGACCGGAAAGCTCCAGTCCCTTCTCTCATCACAAAAAGCCCCTGCCTTCTGCAGGCTTCGTGATCCTTAAAAATACTTCCTGCTGCCCCACAGATTTGCTTTTTTCAAATCCAGGTACTCATTGTAAGCCTTTTCCAGAATTTGTTTTTCATTTGAAAAACGTAAAAGGTGGTAAGCCTCATGGAATTTGTAAAAACCGGAATCTACGAAGTATTCTTCTCTCTGAGGTCTGCTGTAATAGCTGCTGGCAGACATCAGATACCAGTAAACCTCTTTTTCCACTGTGTCCTCCGGCACACAAAAACTATACTGGCTTTTCCCCACATACTTAATGATGTTTGCGGTTACGCCTGCTTCTTCTTTTACTTCTCGCAAAGCTGTCTCTTTATAGTCTTCGCCTTTTTCTACTGTTCCCTTGGGAAGTACCCAGCCCTCATATTTGTGCTTATAGGACTTGTACAAGGTCAGTATCTTTCCTCTATATATTACCACCCCGCCACAGCTTGTTGCTTCGATCATTTTGCATATCCTCCTGCTTACGGCACTAGAAGCTGTGCCTGCGTTGTGTTTCCTTGGCATTAGTATACCTCTTTTTAAAGTCAGGCGCAAGAAATTTAACACTTTGTCTCAGTAATAAAAGGCATTAAAAATCTCATGGGCAATGGGCACTGCCACTGTACTTCCCGTCCCTGCCCCTTCTGCGATCACTGCCACTGCAAGATCCGGGTCTTCGACATTGGAAAATCCTACAAACCAGGAGTGTGTCCTGATTTCTCCGCTCTCTCCGTAATACTCCGCAGAGCCGGTCTTTCCTGCCGCGGAATAGGCTTCTCCTGCCAGCTGTGTCCCGGTTCCCCGGTTTACCACTTCCACCATAAGGAATTTCAGTATGGAAGATTCCTCCTGGGACAAAAGCTGTTTATAAACCGAAGGCTCTGTACTCTTGACCACGTCTCCGCTGACGGTCTCCACATGATCGGTATAATAAGGCTGCATCAGCTTTCCGTCATTGGCAATGGCACTGGCCAGAAGCGCCATATACATAGGAGAAACCAGGGTGTTTCCCTGTCCTATGGAGGTCTGCATCATCAGGGGATTCCCCGGATGATCGCCCAGGCTGAAGCTGCTCTTTCTGTAATCCAGAGGAATAGGAAGCTTCGCATTAAACAGCAGTTCATTGGCAGTCTTCTCCAGCCTGGAAGCTCCCAGATCCAGACCGATCTGCGCAAAGGCAGAGTTGCAGGACTCTGCAAAAGCCGTGGTAAAATCTTCTGTCCCGTGGACTTCCCCGCCGAAACAGGGAATGGTATGACCGTCCACAGTAATGCTGCCCTCACAGGTATAGCTGAATCCGTCAATGGTCCCGTGCTCTCTGAGGTAAGCTATGGTATCTACCAGCTTAAAGATGGATCCCGGCGGGTAAGCGCCCTGGGCGGCCCGGTTCAGCAGGCTGCTGTTGGAGGAATCGCTGACCAGATAATTCCAGTCTGCCGCTACTGTATTGGGATCAAAATCCGGCTTGCTGACCGATGCCAGTACTGCGCCTGTCTGCGGATCCATTACCACAACTGCTCCATTATAGTCTCCAAGGGCATTGTAGGCTGTCTGCTGCAGCTTTGCGTTTAAAGTGGTGACGACTGTATCCCCGGGGTTTTTGTATTCCATGATCTCATTTTTCACCTGGTCGATATAGTCGTTGTGTGAAGTCATAAGAGCAAAATTCTCTAGAGATTCAATTCCGCTCTTTCCGTTGGAATCATATCCAACCACATGGGCAAAGACACGGTTGTAAGGATAAACTCTGGTCTCATTGCCCTCCTCATCGGTCTGGGTATAAGCCAGGGTCTCACCGTCTGCCGAGAGAATACTTCCCCTGGTCACACGGTCCTCAAACTGGTCCTGGCGGGTATTATAGGGACTGCTGATGACCTCTTCCCTCTGCCAGCCGTTGAAATAGACCATATAACCCCCCAGGGAGATAAAAAGAAGCACAAAAAAGTAGCTGACTATGGAATATTCCCTGTTGACCGCTTTTTTTGCCTTTTTCCTCTGCTTTCTCAGGCGTTCTTCTTCTATTCTCTGCTGCCTGTCATTTTTTCTCTCTTTGCTTTTCAAATTCATCGTCCTCATCTTCTCTTAATATATACAATCCCTGAATGATGGCGATCAGAATGATCGTACTGAGCACGGAGCTTCCTCCGTAGCTGACCAGAGGCAGGGTGATTCCTGTCATAGGGATAAATTTTGTCACGCCTCCGATGGCGAGAAATACCTGAAAACCGTATTCCACACCCAGTCCCAGGGAAATCAGCTTATAAAAACGTTTCTTGATCTTCAAAGATATATTGACGACCAGAAGGAACATGCTCATGCAGATCAGGATCATGCAGATGGCAAACAGTCCTCCCAGTTCTTCGCAGATGGCTGCGAACATATAGTCCTGCTTGACAAAGGGGATCATCTCCGGAGATCCCTGGCAAAGTCCCATGCCGAACCATCCGCCTGTACCGATGGCAAACAGCCCCTGTACGATCTGATAGCCGGAGGTCTGGTACACGGAAAAAGGATCTCTCCATGCCACAACTCTCTGCCGTACATGGGAGAAAAGGAAATATGCCGCCACGGCGGCGCCGCAGCCGCTCCCCAGCCCGGCAAGCAGGTATGCCGGCTTCTTGGTCGCCACATACAGCATCACCACATAAGTGATAAAGAAGATCACCGCGCTTCCCAGATCCTTAGACAATACCAGGACCAGCACAAAGGCAGCCGCCACCGCAGTGGTGATCACATGATCCTGAAACGTGGCTTTCTTTTTGTACAGCCTGCTGGCAGCAAAAAATACGAATATGATCTTTACAAATTCGGACGGCTGGAATACAAAGAAGCCCAGATTAATATTCAGCTTGGCTCCGTTGACATCCGCGCCGAACACCAGCACCATCAGAAGCAGCGCAAGCCCTGCCGCCGCATAAAACCAGGTCCATTTCTTCAAGAACTGCATTTTCTTGATCATGACCGGAATGATAATGGCGATCACGGTGGATGCTGCCAGGATCAGAAACTGCCTCAGCGCTGAGTCAATATCCAGCCGGGCAATCATAATAAATCCAATGGACAAAAGCATGCACATATGGTTCAGCAGCAGGATCGACGCATTCTTATAAAAAATGCGGTACAGTACCTGGACTGCAAGATAATACAAAAGCAGCGCTCCGAACAGATAGATCACTTTCAGCTCCTGTGTATTCAGAAAGATCACAAGAAAAGCAACAAAATCAAGGAAAGCGATCAGCAGAAGCTGTTTCCTCATAATCGATCGTTTATCGTAATCATCTTCGTACCGAAACACCCAAAAGCTCTCAAAGGTGTAGAGTAGAATAATGATCAATAAAAGATATTTAGAAAGTTCAATAATGATATTAAGCACTTTTTCACCTACTCCACGCCCCGTTTCCAGTGACCTTTGGTAAACATACCGTCACTGTGTGCGGGGATTTTCTTTTCAATTTTCTCTCCTCCGGCTTTGTAAGCTGCTGTAAACAGTTCCAGAAGCTCTCTGGTCTTTTCTGCGCTTTCCCATGTAAAATTCATGCGAAGCGCCTTGATATCCAGTGCATGGATCGCCAAAGCTTCCTGCAGCAGTCCGGTGGGAACGCTGTTGTATATCACATTATAACAGAAATCACAGCAGGTTTGTACCCTGAAATTCTGTCCGTAACGATCTTTCAGCTCCACAAAGCCCGGTGTGTGACTGCAGGTTCCGCAGGTCTTTTTGATGCACTGAGCAGAGATCATCATGGGATAATAGCCGTATACGATCAGTTCACTGTTTTCACATGCCTTTCCCCGGATTTCCCCTTCTTTCAGCTCCAGCGGCACGGTGGTCCGCTTTACGCCAAGCGTCTCCAGAAATGCCTGCGCCCGGTCATTGAAGCTGTAGACGGAATAATCGCACACTGCCTGTTCCAGCAGACCCAGCTCTTTGAGCCAGCCCAGCTCCTCCAGATTTCTCACAAGGAATCCCCGGATCCTGTCCTTTGCCTCCTGAAAATAATCTTTCAGGAAGTCAAGGGCATCTTCTCTCGCTATATAAGGCAGGGCAAAATAAAATTCTTTTCCCTGATCCTGCGCCTCTTTTTGGGCACGGTCCGCTTCCTCTGAAAACTTCTTAGCAGAGAACATGGAAACGCTGCAGTAGATACCGGCGATTTCAGGGAATTTCAAAGCCTCCCGAAATTGTTCCCAGGTTTCGACAGAGACAGAAAGCGGCTTTGACGCCTGCCGTTCTTCTCCCTTACGGGAAACATTGGGATTTCCTTTGGTCTGCGGTCTCTGCGGAAGGGATCTCCTAAATTGTCTCAGATACTCCTGCTGAAGCTGCAAAAGTCCCTCCCGTCTCATCTGATTCAGGTCCTGCATGGGAAGGAAGCCTGCCTCATCGGTCACCACCTCCAGGTCCGCAAACGCAAAAGGGGTCTGTCCTGTCTTTTCCAGCTGCTGCCGGATGCGCTCTGCAGACAGAGGCTGCTTCTTCGCCCGCTCCGCCGCAGGTCCGGTTACCTGTACATGGGTATTGCCGAAATCTAAATCCAGTATAGCAGGAGAATCTGCAAACAGGATAAAATTCCCATGAATTTTTTCTTTCTTTTTTGTATCCAGATATTCTTTTTTCAGTCTGGCGAACAGGGCTTCATTCCTGGCTGTCCGTACATTCTCTTTTCTGTTCTGCTCCTTTTGATTGACCGCTGCTATCATCTGCGGACCGTTGTGGACCTGATAATAGCCCCTGGAAAATCCGTCTCTCTGATAAAGGTCCAGAAGTTCCTGCCGGTCCTCTTCCTTCACATTGTAACCTGCCGGATTTTTTTCATACAGGTCCAGATACTTTCTGTAAACAGAAGTCACTCCAGCCGCATATTCTGCCCGCTTCATCCTCCCCTCGATCTTCAGGGAAAAGACGCCGGCATCCAGAATCTGGGGGAGAAGATCTATGGTGCACATATCCTTGGGACTTAACAGATAGGCACGGTCTTTGCCGTTTAAGGGCTTTTTGTTTTCATAGGCTGTATAAGGAAGCCTGCATGGCTGCGCGCACCTGCCCCGGTTCCCGCTCCTTCCTCCCAGCATACTGCTGAACAGGCACATGCCGGAATAACAGTAGCACAGGGCGCCATGGACAAAGCTTTCGATCTCCATGCCTGTGGCATCATAAATCTTCCGGATTTCCTTTAAGGAAAGCTCCCTGGCTGTCACCACCCGGCTGGCTCCCGCTTCCTGGATCAGCCGGGCGCCTTGGGGACCTGTGATTGCCATCTGGGTGCTGGCATGGATCGCCATGCCCGGAAATTCTTTTTTGACAAAATCCAGCACTCCCAGATCCTGTACGATCACCGCGTCCACGCCTCTCTGGTAGCAGGGGGCAAGAAACTCATAGAGCTGATTCTCAAGCTCCCGGTTTTTCAGAAGGGTATTCACTGTCAGATATATCTTTTTTCCTTTCAGATGGGTGTAGTCTATGGCTTCCAGCAGCTGGTCCTGCTGGGGATTTTTTGCATATGCCCTGGCGCCGAACAGGCTCCCGCCGATATACACCGCATCTGCTCCCGCCTCGATGACCGCCTGCAGCCCTTCATAGGAACCGGCAGGCGCCAACAGTTCTGCTTTCATACGTTCTCTCACTTTCTTAAAACTTCCTAATAAAAAAGGGGCGGAACAAAATCTGTACGCCCCATCAAAGTCCATTACCGCATCTCATTTGTTACTCACTGGCAAGAAGCTCGTCCAACTCCTTTTCCAGCTCCGCTACCTTTGCCTCCAGCTGTGCGATCCTGCTGTCCTTCTCCGCTGTCTCCCTGGCTGTCCGCTCTCTTTCCATCTGCCCGTTTACCAGATCATGCTTCAGACCATACATCTCCTTGTCTTTGGTTTCCAGTTCCTCCTCATACATCTCAGCCTGCCGCTTTGCTTTGAAATAATCGTCGGCAATGTTCAGGCTCAAAAGGGTATGTCTGGTATCCTGAGGCTGTCTGTTATAGCCTGGGATCTCTGCCAGCTCTGTCATCTTTCCATTCATATATGCCGCTACCTTCTGCAGATACTCTTCGCTTTCATAACCGCTTAATGTAATGATCTTGCCTCCGATCAAAACCTGTACTGAATTCTTAACTGCCATTTGGGTCCTCCCATTTTATCTTACGGCACCGCAGGGTGGCACACTGCCTGTTCTGCCGCCGACTTGTATTCTTATGTTTATTATAATAGAATTTCAAGAAAAAACAACTGTTTTTTCCCAGCCTTTCTAAGGCTCCAGTCCCAGATGGCTGTAGGCAAGCTCCGTCACTGCCCGTCCTCTTGGGGTACGCAGAAGGAAACCATGCTTGATCAGATAGGGCTCATACACATCCTCGATGGTCCCTGCATCCTCGCCGACGGCTGCTGCCAGGGTGTCCAGCCCCACCGGCCCTCCGGCAAACCTCTGGATAATGGTGGTCAGAAGCAGACGGTCGATCTGATCCAGTCCATAACGGTCTACCTCCAGCAGATCCAGGGCAAAATCAGCCACCTCTTTGGTGATCCTGCCGTCATATTTCACCTGAGCAAAATCCCGCACCCGCTTCAGCAGCCGGTTGGCAAGCCTGGGTGTGCCTCTGGAGCGCCTTGCCATCTCCAGCGCGCCTTCCCGGTCGATCTTTACCCCCAGAAGCTTTGCCGAATGGATGATAATGGTCTGCAGCTCTTCTTCTGTATAAAATTCCAGATGGTGGACCACACCGAACCGGTCTCTTAAAGGCGCGGTCAGAAGCCCTGCCCTGGTGGTGGCGCCTACCAGAGTAAACTTAGGCAGGTCCAGACGGATGGATCTGGCTGTGGCACCTTTTCCGATCATGATATCAATGGCATAATCCTCCATAGCAGGATACAGCACTTCCTCTACCTGGCGGTTCAGGCGGTGGATCTCATCAACAAACAGTACATCATTTTCCTGGAGATTGTTGAGAATGGCAGCCATCTCTCCCGGTTTCTCAATGGCTGGACCGCTGGTCACCTTCATGTGGACGCCCATTTCGTTGGCAATGATGCCCGCAAGGGTGGTCTTACCCAGTCCCGGAGGGCCGTAAAAAAGCACATGATCCAGGGCGTCTCCTCTCTGCTTTGCCGCTTCTATATAAATTTTCAGATTGCTCTTTGCCTTTTCCTGCCCGATGTAATCTTTAAAATACTGGGGACGCAGACTGCCTTCGGTCCTTAAATCCTCTTCTGTCACATCGGTGGTGATAATCCTCTTCTCCATACTCGTCCTCTCAGAACATATTCTTCAGTGCAGCCTTCAGCAAAAGCTCCACATTCATTTCCTGGGTGATCTCTACCTTCTTCACTGCCTTTAAAGCGTCCGCTCCGGAATAGCCCAGAGCTGTCAGCGCCTCCACAGCCTCTTTTCGCATATCGGAAAGTCCGGACATCTCCTGGGCATCGGCGCCCTGCAGATGCTCGGTCTTTTTCTCAAAGGCTTCCTCCAGGCTTAACTTATCCTTCAGCTCCAGGATCAGTTTCTGCGCTGTCTTCTTCCCTATGCCCGGCGCCCTGGAGATGGTCTTCACGTCGTCCGCTAATACGG
>DWVZ01000017.1 GCA_019119975.1 Candidatus Blautia merdavium
ATTTCTCTGCTCAGAAGGGATATCCCTACCGCTTCATCGGTGATGTTCCTGTTAGGAATAGGCGAGATCCTGGAAGAGTGGACCCACAAAAAATCTGTGGCAGATCTGGCGCGCAGTATGTCCCTGAACGTGGAGAAAGTCTGGGTGAAACAGGGGGATACCGAGATCCTGACGCAGGTAAGAGAGGTGAAAGAAGAGGACATCATCTGTGTACATATGGGCAATATGATCCCTCTGGACGGCGTAGCTGTCTGTGGGGAGGCTATGGTGAACCAGGCGTCCCTGACCGGAGAAAGCGTTCCTGTGAAGAAGGAAGCAGGGGCATATGTCTATGCAGGGACGGTTCTGGAAGAGGGCGAACTTCAGATCCAGGTGAAAAAGGCATCCGGCAGTACCAAGTATGAGAAAATTGTCTCTATGATCGAAGACTCGGAACGGATGAAATCTTCCCTGGAGGGGAGGGCGTCTCATCTGGCAGACAGCCTGGTGCCATTCAGTTTTGCCGGCACCGTGCTCACCTATCTGCTGACCAGAAATGTCACCAAGGCGATTTCCATCCTCATGGTGGATTTCTCCTGCGCGCTGAAGCTCTCTATGCCCATTGCGGTCCTGGCGGCAATGAGAGAAAGCCAGGATCATCATATTACCGTAAAGGGTGGAAAGTTTCTGGAAGCAGCGGCGGAAGCCAAAACCGTTGTCTTTGACAAGACAGGGACCATCACCAAAGCGCAGCCTGTGGTAGCCCAGGTCATTCCTTTCGGAGGAAATGACAGGAATGAAATGCTGCGTATGGCGGCATGTCTGGAAGAACATTTTCCCCATTCCATTGCCAATGCGGTTGTCAATCAGGCGCTGAAGGAAGGGCTGGCACATGAAGAAATGCATACGAAAGTAGATTATGTGGTTGCCCATGGAATTTCTTCCCGGGTGGAGGGACATCAGGTGCTGATCGGAAGCTATCATTTTATATTTGAAGATGAGAAATGTGTGATCCCCAAGGAGGAAACGGAGAAATTTGAGCGCATACCTTCCGGATATTCCTATCTGTATCTGGCAGTCTCCGGAGAGCTGGCAGCAGTCCTCTGTATCGAGGATCCTTTGAGAGAGGAAGCCCTCACCATTGTCCGGGACCTGAAAAAAGCAGGGATAGAGAAGGTAGTCATGATGACCGGAGACAGTGAGAAAACAGCCCGGCTCATTGCGCAGAAGGTGGGAGTGGACGCATATTATGCAGAAGTCCTGCCGGAGGATAAAGCCTCCTTTGTAGAAAAAGAGAAGCAGGAGGGCAGAAAGGTGATCATGATCGGCGACGGGATCAACGATTCTCCGGCGCTGTCAGCGGCAAACGCAGGCGTTGCCATCAGTGACGGGGCACAGCTTGCACGGGAAATTGCCGACATTACCATATCCGGGGAAAATCTGTACCAGATCGTAACACTGAAAAAAATCAGCAATGCATTGATGAAGAGGATCCATAGAAATTACAGATTTGTCATTGGATTTAATATGGGACTGATCCTGCTGGGACTGTCAGGGCTGATCGCACCGGGCACATCTGCTCTGTGCCATAATCTGTCTACCCTGGGAATCACAGTCCGCAGTATGACCAATCTTCTGGATAAAAAAGATGGGGAGCAGGATCAGGAAAGCTTCAGCTTATGAAAGGCATCCTGTGCCGCTATGGCGCCGTCATTCACTGCGGTCACGACCTGGCGCAGAGGTTTGGCGCATACGTCGCCGGCGCCGTAGAGCAGCGGGACTTTTGTTTCCATAGAACTGTTTACCATCAGATATCCATGGGCATCTAATACATCCAGGTCTTTCAGAAAATCTGTGACAGGGTCGGCGCCGATATAAGGAAAGATGCCTGTCACAGAAAGGAACTGCTCCCGGTTAAGATCGGGATAGACAATCTTCAGTCCGCGGACATGCTGTCCGTCCCCTGAGATTTCTGTGGGAACGGCTTTCTGGATGATCTGGATTTTGGGATTTTTCTTTACCTGGTCCACGGCAATCCGGTCAGCGCGGAACACATCTCTGCGCATGATGAGATAGACTTTTGCCGCAAACTGCGTCAGGTATAAGGCTTCTTCCAGTGCGGAATTTCCGGCGCCGATGACAGCGACCTGCTGTCCGCGGTAAAAGGCTCCGTCACAGACTGCGCAGTAGGAGACTCCTCTGCCGGTATAAGTCTCTTCTCCGGGAATCTGAAGCAGGCGTTCTCTGGTTCCTGTGGCGACCAGGACTGCCGGGGCTGTCAGGACAGTTCCGTCCTGGCAGATGACCTGCTTCCTTTCTCCGTCGATGATTTTTTCTGCCTGTCCGTATTCGTATACAGCTCCAAAGGAGGTGGAGTGGGCGAACATATCCATAGCAAGCTGGGCGCCGGGTTCTTTCTGGATGCCGGGCCAGTTGCTGATTTCATTGGTTTTTAATAATTTGCCCCCGGGAGCGCCGCCTTCCAGCAGGGCAGTCTTCAGCCCGGCGCGGGATCCATAGATGGCAGCCGTCATACCTGCGGGACCGGCTCCGATGATGATGAAATCATAGTCTTTTTTCATATCTTAAATACCTTTCTCTTTTGAATAGGAAGGAAAGTGTCACAGAGCTTCCATTCTTTGTCTCAGAACTGCTTTGGGAAGGAATCCTACGGCAGAATCTTTTATTTCTCCGTCTTTGATCATGAAAACAGAGGGAACTGTGGAAATATCCCACTGCTTGGTAAGCGCTCTGTTCTGGTCAATGTCCACTTTTACAATCTTAAAGGCATCCTGTTCCTGTGCCAGCTCTTCCAGTACCTGCGCCAGCATTTTGCAGGGTCCGCACCAGGAAGCGTAAAAGTCTAAAAGCACTGGTTTGGAGGACTCCATGACTTCTTTTTGAAATTCATTTTCGTTTATGTGTAAAACTTCCATAGATAAATCTCCTTTTCTGATAAGTTTTGTATTGGTGTCTTTTGTTTCTGGCTGTATTATAATGGTTTTTCTCACTTCTAGTCTGTGACGAGGTCACAGAATTATTCACAAAACCCGTTTACGAAAGAAAAAGTTGTTGGTATAATAAATCCGTACAGCGAAGGCAGACCTGTTTCATGGAAAGAGGAGATTTTTATGAATGAAATTGAGGAATTGACAGGTTATCTGGACAGGGAAAATATCAGAGATCTGGGCAAGGAACTGGGAAGAGCGATACAGGAAAAACTAAGAAAAAGCGGTATTTATTTCCGGATTTTTGCCAGAATGAAAGAAGCCGGATCCATCTGGCATAAGCTGGAGTGGAAAAAGCAGGAATATGAGGAGAAAAATAAGAAGCTGCAGGATCTGGTAGGAATCCGGATCGTTCTTTATTATATGGATGATATTCCCATCTGCAAGGAACTTTTGAAGGAGACCTATTCGATCATAGAGAAGGATTCTCATGAGGATATTCCCAAGGTCAATGAGTTTAATCCTATCCGTATGAATTATGTATGCAGGATGCCGGAGGGATTTGTAGAACGCTTTCCTGGGGAAATCTGGGAAAATTATCGGATTGACAAGACCTTTGAGGTGCAGATCCGGACCACCTTCTCCGAGGGCTGGCATGAGGTGGATCACGATGTGAGATATAAGCATAAGGAAGAGTGGGAGCAGCACTATGAGCTTTCCAGAGAACTGAACGGGATCTATGCTACCCTGGAAGTCTGCGACAGAAGTATGGTGAACCTTTTGGAACGGCTGGCTTACCGGAATTATAAGAATATGCAGATCGAAGCCATGATCCGCAACAAGTTCCGGCTGAGGTTTGAAAATCCGGTTCTCTCCGTTCCCCTGATGGAATTCCTGCAAAGGGATAACGATCTGGTGAAGCAGCTTTACCGGTCTGACCGGGAAGGCCCGATCCGGTTCTTTGCGGACGAGATTTCCGATGGGATCCCTCTTACCATTGACAATCTGGTTTTTGTATGCAACGAACTGAGTCTGGGACGAAAAGAGCTGGAAGACCGTACGCCCCGGATCATCCGGGAGAAAACCAGGCAGTGGCTGCAGGAAGAAAAAATTTCTATTAATATGAAGAAAGATGTTGACACCGGGTTTTTCTTATAATATAATTATCCAATGTGACGTAGTATGAATTTGCCTAGCCAAAAGCCCCGGTATGGCAAGTTTCATAGATAAGTACATGATAGAATGAATGACGAAATAGATTCTGAATTGTTGATAATTAGGAGGTAAAACCATGAACACTTATATGGCTAATCCGGATAAGATTGAAAGAAAATGGTATGTTGTAGATGCTGACGGACAGACATTAGGACGTCTTGCATCTGAGATTGCTAAAGTTTTAAGAGGAAAAAACAAACCGGTTTATACACCGCATGTTGATACAGGCGATTATGTGATCGTTGTAAATGCTGACAAGATCAGCGTTACAGGCAAGAAATTAGATCAGAAGATCTACTACAGACACTCTGAATATGTGGGCGGAATGAAAGAAACCACATTAAGAGAAATGATGGCAAAAAAACCTGAAAGAGTTATTGAGCTGGCTGTTAAAGGTATGCTTCCAAAAGGACCTTTAGGACGTTCTATGATTAAGAAATTACACGTATACGCTGGACCAGAGCACAATCACGCAGCTCAGAAACCAGAAGTATTAACATTTTAATTAGGAGGTAAGATACAGTGGCTAGTACAAAATTCTATGGAACAGGAAGAAGAAAATCATCTGTAGCACGTGTATATTTAGTACCAGGTACAGGTAAGATCACAATCAATAAAAGAGATATTGATGAATATTTTGGATTAGAGACATTAAAGGTTGTTGTTCGTCAGCCGTTAGTTCTGACAGAGACAAGCGATAAATTCGATGTTTTAGTAAATGTTCATGGCGGCGGCTTCACAGGACAGGCTGGTGCGATCCGTCACGGAATCTCCAGAGCATTACTGGAAGCTGACAGCGAATACAGACCGGCTCTGAAAGCCGCAGGTTACTTAACTCGTGACCCAAGAATGAAAGAGAGAAAGAAGTACGGTCTCAAAGCAGCTCGCCGTGCTCCTCAGTTCTCCAAGAGATAATTTATTTACAATTAAAGAAATCAGAAAAGCCCTTGAAAACACTGGATTTTCAAGGGCTTTTCTGATTTCTTTCATTGTAAACAATAGGCGGTACGCTATGCGAACCACGTATTATCATGAATAAATTATCTCTTGGAGAACTGAGGAGA
>DWVZ01000152.1 GCA_019119975.1 Candidatus Blautia merdavium
GCAGACAATGGCGTCAGCGCCAAGAGCCTCTGCGCTTTCTACCATACGTTTTGTGGCGAGCGCCCTTGCTTTGCTCATCATTTCATTGTAGGATGTCAGTTCCCCGCCGACTAAAGTTTTGAAGCTGTTCATAATATCCTTACCCAGATGTACGGATTGAATGGTGTTTCCTTCTACCAGCCCCAGTACTTCATAGTTTTTTCCGGGAATGATGTCTGTGGTTACGATCAACATAGTCATATCCTCCTTAAATATTTGATATTTTATGGTTATCAGAAGCCGGTAAGAGGGGCTTCCTTTTTTGATTCTACTCCAGATTCAGCTTTCTTGACAAGATGTATCTGCTTCCAAGGAAATAGAAAACGGAGAACAAAAGACCCCATACGATAGAAACGATCATGGAAGCAAGACCAGCTGTATCCAGACTGCTGCCGGATGTGGTGCCGACCATCATGCTTACTCCAGAAGCTGATGAGGCTGCACTGGAACTGGAAACGAACAGACCTGTTCCGAACATGCCCAGATAGAGCAGAGTCTGCAGTACAGACAGAACAATGTTGATTCCGAAAAAGGATAAAATAGTTCCCAGAACCTTATGTGTGCTGAACAGGTTTCCAAGGCACATGGAAAAGATCAGCAGAAAAGTATAATAAATACTCTGGACAATAAAATCCAGGATCATCAGTACGGTCGTAAGATGTATTTCTGACCCTTGATAGCCTGCCAGTACATTTAAAAATTCAGTCACAAAGTTCAGAAACTCCGGTAAGGTATCCTGGAAACTGAAAAGCAGCACAAAGATGGAAAAGCACAGGACTGCGAAATCAATCACCGACCAAATCCAGAAGATCAGAAACTTTGACCAGATGGTCAGTGTCGGAGTGACCGGCAGTGTATGGGTCAGATAGCCCTCATCGGAAAACAGGCTGCGCTGGATACGCACTGCCAGATAGAAAAAGGTGGCAATGGCGGTGGCAAGCATAAACAGTACATAGACAAGAATATAAAAACCTGCGGAAATACCGTAAAGATTGGCAACAGAGTTTCCCCAGCTTTCACCTGTGGTGTTCACTGCAATGCCCAGTCCAATGCGCCCGATCAAAGTATAGACAAGGAGAATTCCGTGGATGAGCAGCAGCATAACGGAAACAGATTTCCATTCATATTTCAATAATTTCTTTAACATTTAAATACCTCCCGAAACAGTGTATCTACAGATTTTCCCTGGTTGAAACGGATGTTTTCCACGCTGTCTGTCAGACGGATCCGTCCATTCTGGATAAAGACCACGTCATCCAGAACGTTTTCTACATCAGAGATCAGATGGGTGGAGATCAGGATGGTTGCATTCTCATCGTAATTGTTGATGATGGTAGAGAGAATGTAATCTCTGGCGGCAGGATCCACTCCCGCGATAGGCTCATCCAGACAGTAAAGGCTGGCGCGGCGGCTCATGACAAGGATCAGCTGGACTTTTTCCTTGGTTCCTTTTGACATGGTTTTGAGACGGTCAGAAGGATTGATATTCAGCCGCTGGAGCATATCATAGGCTCTGCTTTTATCAAAATCTTCGTAAAAGTCGGAAAAATAGGCTATGATATCGCTGACTTTCATCCAGGACATCAGGTAAGTCCTTTCCGGCAGATAAGAGACGATCTTTTTCGTTTCCACGCCGGGCAGGCAGCCATTGACGGACAAGGTGCCTTCAGTAGGTACTAGAAGTCCGTTGATCAGCTTGATCAAAGTGGATTTTCCGCTTCCGTTGGGTCCCAGAAGCCCGATGATCTTTCCCCTATCCAGAGAAAGATTGATGCGGTCCAGGGCAGTTTTATTGCCATAGCGTTTCGTAAGATTTCTGCATTCTAAAATAGGCTTCATACTTCTTCCTCCCCATTGTTGGTATCTTTCAGATTTTCAATTAATTCCAGTGTGGTTTCTCTGGTAAAGCCGATGCGTTCCATTTTTTTCAGAAATTCCCGGATCTCTTCTGAGGCGAGATCTTTTTTTGTTTTGTCAATCATACCTAAATCCTCCGTGATAAAACGTCCGCTGGTTCTCTGGCTGTAGATCAGCCCGGTTCTTTCCAGTTCTGCCATTGCCTTCTGCATGGTGTTGGGATTGACCCCGGCATCCTGGGCGAGGGCTCTCACAGAGGGAAGCTGCGAGCCGGGGGGATAAATGCCGGAGATAATATCAAACGTTATCCGCTCCATGATCTGGGAGTAGATAGGGCGTTCTGAGTTCAGATTCCATGCCATAGGGGACATGCACCTCCTTTTGTTTATTTTTAGAAATAATGTAAAGCAGCTGTTCTCTTGTACTACTGTATTATTGTACTATTAACTTAATACAATAATACGATGGTAAATCAAATCTGTCAAGAAAAATTTTATAGAATGTTTTCATAATCTTCCGTTTTTTCGGTAATTTTGGGCATTGCATTTCGGGGAATGTATGTTACAATAATGTTACACAAAGATTAAAAGGTGAGAGTATGAATTTATATGAGGCTATTTTTTTAAGAAAATCTGTCCATAGTTACGAGATGGAGCCTGTGAGCAGTGAGCTGATCCAGGAGATCCGGGATTTTTATTCTCAGATCGAGGGGCTTAACCCGGGCATCCGGACAGAGATTTCTATTATTGATAATACAAGAGGACAAAATAAACTGATGCATCTGCTGGGGGTAAAGGCGCCCTATTATCTTGCATTTTATTCCGAGGACAAAGATTTGGCGCAGATGAATGCAGGATATATCATGGAGCAGATTGCCCTTTTCCTGTGCACCAAAGGGCTGGGAAGCTGCTTTCTGGGAAACGTGAAGCCGCGGATCGGAAATGCCAACCGGGGTCCTATGAAATTCATGATCATGCTGGCATTTGGCAAAAGCCGGGGCAGCTACACCAGGAAGGCGCCGGAAGCACGGCGCATTGACCTGAAGGATCTGTGCGTATATAAGGAAATTCCCCGCCAGTGGATCAAACAGCTGCTGGAAGCAGCCCGACTGGCGCCTTCCAGCTTTAACAGCCAGCCCTGGAGATTTGTGGTATACGATAACCGTATACATGTCTTTGCTAAAAGGCATGCCATGGACCGGATGGGAAAATTTGAGGAGATGAACTTCGGGGTCATGTTTTCTCATTTCATGGTAGTGGCTGAGGAACTGTGGCTGGATGTAGATCTGATCCGCCTGGAGGATATCAGCCACAAGAACTTTCCGAATAATCAGTATGTGCTCAGTGTGATCCTGAGGACCTGACGCAGGATCATATTGGCAAAGCCTGCCTGCAGAAAGATATCCAGGCAGTTTTCTCCTGGAAAATTCCGGAAAAATCAGCTCTGGAAAAATAATTAAAAAATTTCAAAAATATGGTTGACAAACCAAAAGTTCTATAGTATAGTATTACCTGTGCTTGAGAGAACACCTCTCAGAACAGAAATGCGCGAGTGGCTCAGTTGGTGGAGCGCGACCTTGCCAAGGTCGAGGCCGCGGGTTCGAGTCCCGTCTCGCGCTTTTATTTTTTGGAAATGGATGGTTCACATTGGTGGATCATCTTTTTTTGTTGCGGGAAAGGCACTGCAGATTTCAGCCGGGTCTTTTTCAGAACTTTAATACGATAAATTGTTGGCAGGATTCCAGAATTGTGCTATAATGAACACAGTTTTTAGTGAATATGAACAATATTCAAGGAGGTACTGCATTATGAAAATGATTTTTGCTATCGTAAGAAAAGAAGACGAAGGATTTGTAATAGAGCGGCTGAATAAGGAAAAAATCAGTGTTACCAAGCTTTCCAGTACAGGAGGATTCTTGAGAAAAGGCAATGCCACTCTTATGATCGGTACGGAAGATGAGAATGTAGATACTGTACTCAAAGTGATCAAAGAAGAATGCTCCAGAAGGAAAGAAGTGCTCATCAATCCCACCTATTCTGCAGGCACCAAAGGTCCTGTCCTGGGATATGCAGCCCCTCCGGTTACCATTGATGTGGGAGGAGCCACAGTATTTATCGTAAATGTAGAACAATTCCTGAAATTGTAGGCAGGTCAGAGGAAAACAATCTTGAGAAATCCTCCGGATAATGGTAAAATTAACAAATACCATATTATGCTTTCCGTAGTTGTATACGGAATCACAAGGAGGATAAAATCATGAAGAAACTCAAAGTAAAAAAGGGCGCTAAGTGTATGGCATGTCTGGAATGCGTAAGAGCATGTTCCGAAAGCTTTTATAAGGAATTTGACCCGGATAAATCCTGCATCCAGATCATTGACAAAAAGGGCGATGCAAAGCCTATGGTCTGCGTACAGTGCGGAAAATGCGCGGAGGCATGTCCGGAAGGAGCCATCACTCAGAACGCAAAAGGCGTTTACATGATCAACAAAAAGAAATGTACCGGCTGTGGAAAATGCGTGGAAGTCTGTCCGTTTAAGGTTATCGTAAAGGCAGAAGAATCACCGGTTAGCAGCAAATGTATTGCCTGCGGTATCTGCGCAAAAGCCTGTCCGGCAGATGTTCTTGAAATTGTAGAAAGCTAATGAGAAAAGCTGCTGTGCGACTCTGTACAGCGGCTTTTTTGTCCCTGTAAACAGGCGGTTCGCATGTGCGCGCCATCGGTTGCTTTAGCAAGCAGAAAGGAAGAGAAAATGAAAACGGAAACAGCAGAAGTTCTGTCCGAGTACGATGGTATCCCGCTGTCCGTCCTTGTGACAGAACCTGAAACAAAGCCCAAAGGCATCATCCAGATTTCCCATGGAATGTGTGAAAACAAGGAGCGGTATCTTCCTCTTATGGAGTTTTTGGCTGACCACGGATATGTCTCTGTGATCCACGACCACAGAGGGCATGGCAAAAGTGTCAGGGATCCGGAAGATCTGGGATATTTTTATGATTCAAAAGGGGAAGGGATTGTGAAAGATCTTCATCAGATCACCTTGTGGAGTAAGGCAAAATATCCTCACATTCCATTGGTTTTGCTGGGACACAGCATGGGTACACTGGTGGCGAGGAACTATTTAAAACGTTACGATCAGGAGCTGGATAAGCTGATCCTGACAGGTCCTCCAAGCAGAAATCCGGCAGTGGATCTGGGCTTGCTTTTGGCGCGGATCCAGAAGAAGTTCAGAGGCGGAATATACAGGAGCAGGGAGATCCAGGCCATGGCATTTGGTCCCTATGCGGCAAAATTCGGGAAAGAGGGAAGCAGGTCCGCGTGGGTCTGCTCGGATCCTCAGGTGGTGGAGGAATACGATGCATCGCCCCTGTGCGGATTCTTGTTTACCGCAGACGGTTTTGAATCTTTGTTCTGTCTGCTGAAGGGGGCATACAGTAAAAAAGGCTGGCAGCTGAAAAATCCGTCTCTTCCGGTTTTATTCCTGGGAGGCAGGGAGGATCCCTGTATCGGAGGAGGAAGAAAATTCGTAAAGCAGCTGCAGTTTTTAAAGTCGGTGGGATATGAATCGGTAACAGGAAAGATGTATCCGGAAATGCGCCACGAAATACTCAATGAAAGGAAAAAAAGGCAGGTATTTGAGAATATTCTCACTTATCTTGAAAAGTAAAGGAGTCCTATGTCCACCAAATCAGAAGTGTTAAAAATGCTGGAGCAAAAAAAGGGGAGTTTTCTAAGAGGCGAGGAGCTTGCGCAGCAGATGCAGGTATCCCGGACCGCTGTCTGGAAGGCGGTAAAAGGTCTGCGGGAAGAGGGATACGAGATCCTTTCTGTGAAGAACAGAGGCTACGCCCTGGGAGAAAAAAATGATATCCTGTCAGAAGAGGCAATCCGTCTGTGGCTGAAAAAGCAGGAGGCGGAAGTAGAGATCTGGAAGGAAATCCCCTCTACCAATCAGAGGCTGAAGCAGGCAGCCATGGAGAAGAAGCTTCCCGAGGGTTCTCTGGTAACTGCAGAGAGCCAGTGTGCAGGAAGAGGGAGACGGGGGAGAAGCTTTTACTCACCCAAAGGCAGCGGAATCTATCTGAGTATCCTGCTCTATCCGAAGAAAACAGCAGCAGAAAGCCTGGAAATCACGGCTGCCGCCGCTGTGGCTGTATGCAGGGCGGTGGAGAAAGTCTGCGGAGTTTCTTTGGGGATTAAGTGGGTCAATGACCTGTATCGGGAGGACAGGAAAGTCTGCGGCATCCTGACAGAAGCGGTGACGGATTTCGAGACCGGAGACATTGAATTTGCCGTTGTGGGGATCGGTCTGAATCTGTGGGATCCTCCGGAAGGATTTCCGGAAGAACTGCAGGCACGTGCAGGATCCCTGTTTGATCAAAAAGTATCTGTGGACAGAAACCGGCTGGCAGGAGAAATTGTCAATGAGCTTCTCATAGAATCGGAAAAACCGGGAATCCCCCAGGAATACAGGAGGCGAAACATTGTTCCGGGCAGACGGATCCAGGTGGCATACGGGGACAGGATACGGAAGGTAAAAGCCCTGGAAGTAATGGAAGACGGAAGGCTTCTGGTAGAAAATGAGGCAGGGCAGGAAGAAATCCTGCCCTGCGGAGATGTCAGTGTTTTTTTCGGGGAGCGGGAAGAAAACTGCGGCAGAAGATCTGCACCAGCAGAATCCCGATAAAGGCTCCGCAGCTGTCAATGAACACATCTCTTTTTGAGGGACCTCTTCCTGCCACAAAGGACTGGTGGAATTCATCTGTGCAGGCGAATCCCACACAAAACAGCCCGGCGATCAGCAGGAGCCAGAAGCCCCTTAATCCATAGACAAATAGAGGGAAAGAGATGCACACTGCCAGGATGAAATACTCGGTCATATGCGCCAGCTTCCTGACCGGAAGTTCGATCCTGCCTGCATAGTCAGCCTTTTCTTCCTCCGTGAGATTTTTCTCCAGAACCCGGTCGGCAGCCGTGACGATGCCGTAGCTGACTTTGTAGCTTAAGTTTCCGGAATCGGTACCGGTCTGGCTGGAAAAGGTAAAGATCATATACATAACGGCAAGTGCCGGGAGAAACGAAAAAGGTTTCAGTAGATAAATCATTAATTTTTTCATGCAAATCGTCCTTTCTTAAAGAAAAAGCCCTATACAGTTTACCTGAAAAGAGTAACATTTTTTGTGCAGCTTGTAAAGCTTTTCTGTTTTTTGAAAATTGCATTTGACAGACAGGCACAGGCGTTTTATACTGAGTATCAGAAATGAACAAGAGACGGCAATGAAGAGAAGAGTACATTTGAGGAACCGTTCCAGAGAGCTTCGGAGGGTGGAAAGAAGTATGGGAAATCTTATGGAAGATGGTCTTGGAGCTTCGCACCGACTGCATGGGAGACCGTGTACAGGCTGCGATGGGAGCGCCCATTACAGCGCCGGGGTATAAGGAATGGACAGAGGATATTCCCGTACCCGCAGAGGTCTCTGCTGTAAGGCAGGGATAAAGTAAGGTGGTACCGCGAAGCAGAGCCTTCGTCCTTATGATCGGAATTTTCAGGATTCCGGGATAAGGACGAGGGCTTTTTTTATGCTGAGGGGAAAACGGCTGCTTTCATAAGCATAAAACGCTTCGGAAGACCAGATAACAGGGGGCAAACCAGCGCAGAATCCCTGGGGGCTTCTTTTCAGAGCCGGAAAAGGAGGAGACTATGAGTAAACAGACACAAAAAAGCAGTACAAAGGTGCAGTGGTCAGGCAGTTTTGGTTTTATTATGGCTGCCGCAGGCTCTGCTGTAGGTATGGGAAACCTCTGGAGATTCCCCATGCTGGTAGGTGAAAACGGAGGAGGCGCTTTTGTACTGGTCTACCTGCTCTGCATTTTTCTGGTGGGTATTCCCATGATCATTGCAGAGGTTACCATTGGACGTGCCGGAGGAAAGGACGCCTTCGGAAGCTATAAAGCGCTGAACCCGAAATGGGGCGGGGTTGGTGTGCTGGCAGTTATCACCAGCTTCATCGGACTGTCATACTATGCAGTGCTGGGCGGCTGGGTGATCCGCTATATCTTTGCTTCTGCCACAGGCGCATCCGACCAGGGCGCAGAATTTTTCAGCGGCTTTACTTCCAATACGGGAAGCCAGATTATATATTATATCATCTTTATGGCAATTACTGTGCTGATCGTTGTAAGAGGCGTTCAGAAGGGAATTGAAAGTTCCTGCAAGGTTATGATGCCCCTTTTAGTGGTATGCCTGCTGGTGATCGTGGTTCGTTCCTGTACGCTGCAGGGGGCAGGAGCCGGAATTGAATTTTTCCTGAAACCGGATTTTTCAAAGCTGACGCCAGGTGCGTTTCTTGCTGCTTTGGGACAGGTATTTTTCTCTCTGTCATTAGGCACCGGCGCTACCATTACCTACGGCGCATATCTGGGAAAAGATCAGAAAATCGTGGGAAGCGCAGGATATATTGCCTTCTTTGATACCCTGGTTGCCATGATCGCGGGATTTGCTATCCTGCCGGCTGTATTTGCCTTTGGATTTGACCCGGAAAGCGGTCCAAGCCTGATGTTCCAGACACTTCCTACCGTATTCGGAGAGATGCCGGGAGGACGTATTTTCGGAATTATTTTCTTTATTTTAGTATTATTTGCGGCAGTATCTACCAGTATTGCTTATCTGGAAGTAGTGGTATCTTTTGTTGTCAACACCTTCCATACCGCAAGGGCAAAGGCTGCGGTGATTTCCAGTATTCTGATCACACTTGTAGGAATTCCCTGTGCTTTAAGCTTTGGGATCTGGAGTGATATCAAGATCGCAGGAAAGGGATTTTTCGATCTGGCAGACTATCTGGTGTCCAATGTATCCCTTCCCATCGGAGGAATCCTGGCATGTATCTTTATCGGCTGGATCTGGAAAACTAAGAGTGCTGTAAACGAAATTACCAATAACGGAAAGGTTTCTTTCCGGCTGGCACCGGTATGGTCTGTGCTGGTAAAATTTGTGATCCCTGTGCTGATCTTCTGTATCTTCATTACCTCCTGCGGAATTTTCTAAAGGATTCCCGGGAGCAGGGTTGTCCGCGGGGCAAAGCCGTGGTATAATGGGAACACTTGATTAGTGACCATGGTATCATGACTGCGCGATGCGGCAGATACAGACTGCCGGGACCTGACGTCGTATCCCTGGCGGATAGACGTCAGGTCCCGGCTTTTTAACGGAAAGGAAAGAAGAGTATGAGCTTAGCAGATGATTTATTTATCCGGATGTGCCGGGATATCCTGGATAACGGAACCGATACCAAAGGTGAGAAGGTACGTCCCAAATGGGAAGATACCGGAGAATATGCCTATACCATCAAGCGTTTCGGTGTAGTAAACCGCTATGATCTGAGAAAAGAATTTCCTGCCCTGACTTTGAGAAAGACAGCGCTGAAAACCTGCATGGACGAGATCCTCTGGATCTATCAGAGAAAATCCAATAATATCCATGATCTCCATGCTCATATCTGGGATGCGTGGGCAGATGAAAACGGTTCTATCGGCACCTGCTATGGTGATGTGGTGGGACGGAAATTTCTCTATAAAGGAGAAGAGACAGACCAGATGGATTATGTGCTGAAACAGCTGAAGGAGAATCCCTACAGCAGAAGGATCATGACCAATCTGTATCAATTTGAATATCTCCACAGCGGGGCACTGGATCCCTGCTGTTACAGCATGACCTACAATGTGACCAGGGAAAGAGACAGTGACCGCCTGGTATTAAACGGGGTCCTGAACCAGCGTTCCCAGGACGTCCTGGCTGCCAATAACTGGAATGTATGCCAGTATGCCATTCTTCTGATGATGGTAGCCCAGGTCAATGATATGATCCCGGGAGAACTGGTCCATGTGATCGCAGATGCCCACATTTATGACAGACATGTGCCGGTGATCGAGGAGCTGATCGGGCGCAGGACATATCCCGCACCGAAGGTTTCTTTGAATCCGGAGATCAAAGATTTCTATGCATTTACCACAGATGATCTGAGAGTAGAGAATTATCAGGCAGGGGAGCAGATGAAAAATATTCCCATTGCTGTATAGAGGAATCAGGCATGATAAGGAGGAGACAAAGAATGAATTTGATCGTAGCTGCCGATGCAAACTGGGGCATTGGAAAAGACAATAAGCTGCTGGTGAGCATCCCTGCGGATATGAAATTTTTCAGGACTACGACCACGGGGAAGGTAGTGGTTATGGGGAGGAAAACCCTGGAAAGCTTCCCGGGAGGACTCCCTTTAAAGAACAGGGTAAACATTGTCCTTACAAGAGATAAAAATTACAAAGCAAAGGATGCAGTCATCCTGCACAGCGTGGAAGATGTATTAAAAGAAGTGGAAAAATATGACACGGATGAGGTCTATGTGATCGGAGGCGACAGTGTCTATAAACAGCTGCTTCCCTACTGCAGGAAGGCACATGTGACAAAAATAGACTTTTGCTATGAGGCAGACACTTATTTCCCGGATCTGGATCAGCTGCCTCAGTGGAAGATCACAGAAAGAAGCGGGGAACAGACCTATTTTGACCTCGAATATGAGTTTCTGACTTACGAAAAGACGGAATAAGAAAAGGGCTTGGGAGAAGAGGCAGTTTTAAAATGCAGTCCATAAAGCTGCCTGCTTCAAAGCAAAGAGAGGGCGCTGCAAAAAGACGAACCTTCGTCTGGTTTGCAGCGCCCTCTTTCGTTGCTTTTTGATGATGCGTCTCCCTCTGGAAGCAGGGAGACTTTCAGATTATTCGATCACATGGATCCAGCCTTCAGGAGCTTCGATCCTGCCCATCTGGATACCGGTAAGCGTGTCGTAAAGTTTCTTTGTCACAGGTCCCATTTCGTTCATGCCGCTTGGAAGGAAGATTTCTTTTCCATGGTCTACGATCTTGCCTACCGGAGAGATCACGGCAGCAGTACCGCACAGACCGCATTCTGCGAATTCTTCTACTTCATCCAGATAAACTTCTCTTTCCTCCACTTTCAGACCCAGATAAGCTTCTGCCACATGGATCAGAGAACGGCGTGTGATGGAAGGAAGGATGCTGTTGGATTTTGGTGTTACAACGGTATTATCTTTGGTTACAAAGAGGAAGTTGGCACCGCCGGTTTCCTCTACTTTCTTTCTGGTGGCAGCGTCCAGATACATGTTCTCGTCATAACCATTCTTATGCGCGTCTACAATGGCATGCAGGCTCATGGCATAGTTCAGTCCTGCTTTAATATGACCGGTTCCGTGAGGTGCGGCACGGTCAAAATCGGAGACACGGATGGTCAGGGGCTTTACTCCGCCTTTAAAGTAAGGTCCTACGGGTGTTGTGAATACACGGAACTGATATTCGTCCGCAGGCTTTACACCGATGACCGGATTGCTTCCGAACATGTAGGGGCGGATGTATAAAGTGGCTCCGGAACCATAAGGAGGAACGTAAGCGGCATTGGCTTTTACAGTCTGTGTCACTGCGTCCACGAAACGGTCTGCCGGAAATACAGGCATTTCCAGTCTTTCTGCTGACTGTACCATACGCTCTGCATTTAAGTCGGGGCGGAAGGTGACAATGCGTCCGTCTTCTGTGGTGTAAGCTTTCAGACCTTCAAAAACAGTCTGCGCATACTGCAGAACACCGGCACATTCGTTGATCACAACGTTGTCGTCTTCTGTAAGTCCGCCTTCGTCCCAGGCACCGTTTTTATAATCAGATACATAACGGTAATCGGTTTTGATATATCCAAAGCCCAGATTTTCCCAGTCAATATTCTTTTTTTCCATAATAGCTCCTCCATTCTGCGGTGTATAATCAATTTTTTACCATTATAAAACTTTAACGTGTGAATTGCAATAGATGTTCCGTTGCTTTTTTTGATTCTTTCATATATAATTTACTGTGAAAGTCCCGGCAGCGCAGGCAGTGCGCCTGTGTCCAGGGAAGAGAATAGGATACTTGAACAGCGAAAGTTAGGAGTGGAAATATGGCTGGAAACGACTGGAATAATCTTGGAAGAGATGTAAAGGATATTGTACAGCGCGCCATAGATACCGGAGATTTCAGAGCCCTGAACAGAGACCTGGGAGTGACCCTGGAGAATGCCCTGGGAAATGTGGCAGAAAGCGTGAAAAGGGCCGGGAAAGCCGGAATGTCCGGCATGGGAAAAGGATGGCAGAATCAAGGCGGCGCACAGCCTTTTGAAGAGGAAGGACCAAGACCCTACGGACCCGGAAACGGATACAGCAGCAGTTACAGTTACAGACCTTTCAGACGCTATAGGAAGTCTGAGAACGAAAGACGCATGAAAGAAGCGCGGGAAGAATTTGCCTTATTCGTAAATACCAGCTGGGCGAAAGCCATAGGGCTTTTGTTTACCGTACTGGGTACGGCGCTGACCATCATGTTCGGTCTGACTGCGGGAACCCTGGGAATTGTTTCCCTTTTCAGCCAGGCAATGGCTGATCAAATGGGAACCATCATGCTGGTTTTCGGTCCTGCCCTTGTGCTCAGCGCAGGCGTGGGCATCTGGGGAAACGGACTGCGCAGGAAGATTAAAAGATTCCGCTCCTATGTGCGCACCTTAAACGGAAAGCCCTACGGAGATATCGAAGATCTGGCGCAAAGTGTGAATAAATCAGAGAAGTTTGTGCGCAAAGATTTAAAGAAAATGATCCGGAAAAAAATGTTCCTGGAGGGGCATCTGGATAAAACAGAGTCTTGTCTGATCGTCAGCAATGATGCATATGAACAGTATAAAGAGACAGAGAAAAACGCTGAAGAAAGAGCAGCTAAGGCGGCACAGGAACCGGAAAGGAAACTGAGTGAAGAGGTGCAGAAGGTCATCGAGGAAGGCAACCGCTACATAGAGGAAATCCGCAGAAGCAACGATGCGATTCCCGGTGTGGAGGTCTCCAATAAGATGTACCATATGGAGAATGTGATCCGCCGGATCTTCCAGAGAGTGGAGCAGCATCCCGAACTGATCGACGACCTGCATAAATTCATGCACTATTATCTCCCCACTACCATGAAGCTCTTAAAAGCATACGAGGAGCTGGACAAACAGGATGTACAGGGAGAGAATATCAGAACCGCGAAACAGGAAATTGAGAATACACTGGATACCATCAACACGGCATTTGAGAATCTGCTGGACAGCTTTTACAAGGATACCGCATGGGATGTCTCATCGGATATTTCCGTATTGAAAACCATGCTTGCCCAGGAGGGGCTTACCGGGGAGAAAGATTTCCAGAGAAAGGAAAAGAACTAGATCATGAGTGAAGAATTAAAAGATTTTACAGTGACACCGACACTGACCTTCGGTGCGCCTGCGCAGGAAGTGCCGGCGGAGAAAAAAGAGGAGCCCAAACCGGAACCTCAGATGGATGACAGTATTTTGTCCCCGGAAGAGAGGAAGATGGTGGATGATTTTGCAAAGCAGATTGACATCCGCAATTCGGCAGGCATCCTCCAGTACGGTGCAGGCACCCAGAAAAAAATGGCTGACTTTTCCGAAGAAGCTCTGGAAAAGGTCAGGACCAAAGATCTGGGCGAGGTAGGAGACCTTCTGGAAAATGTAGTGACGGAACTGAAAAATTTCGACGCGGAGGAAGAGCGGAAAGGCATCATGGGCTTTTTCAAAAAAGGCGCCAATAAGCTGGAAGCTCTGAAGAATAAATACAGCAAAGCGGAGGAAAATGTAAATAAGATCGTCCAGACCCTGGAGCGGCATCAGATCCAGCTGATGAAGGATGCTGCCATGCTGGATAAAATGTATGCGCTGAACCTGAATTATTTCAAAGAATTGTCCATGTATATCCTGGCAGGCAAGAAAAAGCTGGAGGAGATCCGCTGCGGAGAGCTTCCTGCCCTTATGGGAAAGGCGCAGGCCAGCGGACTGCCGGAAGACGCGCAGGCGGCAAAGGATCTGGACTCCCTTTGCGACCGCTTTGAGAAAAAGATCCATGACCTGGAGCTTACCAGGATGATCGCTATCCAGACAGCGCCCCAGATCCGGCTGGTCCAGGGCAATGATACCCTGATGGCAGAAAAAATCCAGTCAACTATTGTCAATACCATTCCTCTCTGGAAAAGCCAGATGGTCATTGCCCTGGGCGTAGCGCACTCCACAGCAGCGGCAAAGGCGCAGAGGGAAGTGACTGATATGACCAATGCCCTCCTGCAGAAAAACGCAGAATCCCTGAAGATGGCAACGGTAGAGACTGCAAGGGAATCTGAGAGGGGCATTGTAGACCTGGAAACACTGAAAAAGACCAATGAGACGCTGATCAGCACCTTTGATGAGGTGATGAACATTCAGCGGGAAGGACGGGAAAAGAGACGTGCCGCAGAAGCCGAGATCTACCGTCTGGAAGGCGAACTGAAGGAAAAGCTGCTGCAGATCAACCGCTGAAATCAGCTTAGTCAGAGTTTGGAGGGAAAATAGAATGTATCGTGACCATACCAGAGAAGTACAGATCGGAGACAGAAAGATCGGCGGGGGCAATCCTATTTTGATCCAGTCCATGACCAATACCAGGACAGAGGACGTGCAGGCGACTGTGGCGCAGATCCTGGCGCTGGAGGCAGCAGGATGTGAGATCATCCGCTGCACAGTTCCCACACAGGAGGCGGCAGAGGCATTAAAAGAGATCAAAAAGCAGATCCACATCCCCCTAGTGGCAGATATTCATTTTGATTATAAAATGGCGATCGCGGCAATGGAAAACGGCGCGGATAAGATTCGGATCAACCCGGGAAACATCGGAGGACATGACCGGATCAAAGCCGTGGTGGACGTGGCAAAGGAGAGAAAGATTCCCATCCGGGTAGGCGTCAACAGCGGCTCTCTGGAAAAAGAACTGGTGGAAAAATATCAGGGAGTCACAGCGCAGGGGCTGGTGGAAAGCGCTCTGGATAAAGTAAAGATCATCGAGGATTTAGGCTATGATAATCTGGTGATCAGCATCAAATCTTCGGATGTAATGATGTGCGTAAAAGCCCATGAACTGCTGGCAGAGAAAACCCGCTATCCGCTCCATGTGGGGATCACCGAAGCGGGGACCCTGTATTCAGGCAATCTGAAATCCGCGGTTGGTCTGGGGATCATTTTATACCAGGGAATCGGAGATACCATCCGGGTATCCCTGACCGGAGATCCGGTGGAAGAGATCAAATCGGCAAAAAGGATCCTTAAGACTCTGAATCTGCGCAAAGGGGGCATTGAAGTGGTATCCTGTCCCACCTGCGGAAGGACCCAGATCGACCTGATCGGGCTTGCCAATCAGGTGGAAACCATGGTACAGGAATTCCCCCTGGATATAAAAGTGGCAGTGATGGGATGCGTGGTAAACGGTCCTGGAGAAGCCAAGGAAGCAGACCTGGGAATTGCCGGAGGAAAAGGCGTAGGGCTGCTGATCAAGAAAGGTGAAATCATAAAAAAGGTTCCGGAAGAACAGCTGCTGGCTGTGCTTCGGGAAGAACTTGAAAATTGGAAATAACGATGGAGGCATTGCGGCATGGAAAAGGAGTTTCTCGATGTGTTCAGGAACCTGGAGCTGCCGGCAGAACTTCAGGCGCTTATGTCGGAAGTGGCAGTGACGAAGGTAGCGGTAAACCAGAGAAAAGACCACATCAGAATTTATATCCGCAGCAGACAGTGGATTCATAAAAAGCATATCTATGAACTGGAAAAAGCCATTGCCAGCCAGTGTTTTAAAGGAGTGCCCATGGAGATCAAAGTGCAGGAGAAGTTTACACTCTCCAGCCAGTACACACCCCAGCTGTTTCTGGATGCGTACCGGTCCTCCATGGCGCTGGAATTGAAAAACTACAGCATTCTGGTCTTTAATATGTTCCGGAATGCTGTAATTACATTTCCGGAAGAAAACACCATGCATCTGCTCCTGCAGTCCAGCGTACTGGCAAAAAGCAAGGAAGAAGAGCTGGTTTCCTACATAGAAAAGATCTTCTGCGAACGCTGCGGATTTTCCCTGAAGGTAGAGACAGAATACGTGGAAGCCCGGGAAAGCAAAAACAGGAAAAACAGCGAAATCAGGATCCAGCAGGAAGCAGCCCATATCATTGAAATGTCCTCTCTGGGAAAAGGAAGAGAGGATGCGGGGATGCCTCAGGAGGAGACTGCCGAAGAAGAGAAAAAGGCGGCGGTTGCAGTCAAAGAAAAGAAAAAAGCAGCGCCCCAGAAAGAAAACGGGAAACCGGAAAAAGGATACAAAGGCGACAAAGGAAGAGGAAAAGGAGACCGGAACTTTTCAGACTTTAAGAGGAGCGTCAAACGTTCGGACAATCCGGATGTGCTGTACGGAAGGGATTTTGAGGACGAAGCCATCCCGCTGGAAAGCGTACAGACCGAAATGGGAGAGGTGTGCATCCGAGGGCAGATCATGACCCTGGAAAAGCGGGAGATCCGAAATGAAAAGACCATTATCATTTTTTCTCTCACAGATTTTACAGATTCTATTACCGTCAAGATGTTCGCCAGAAACGATCAGGTAGAGGAGATCACAGAAGGAATCAAAGAAAAGGCTTTTATTAAGCTGAAGGGTGTGACCACTATCGACCGCTATGACAGCGAACTGACCATTGGCTCTGTGGTGGGAATTAAGAAGATCCCGGCTTTTGGTTCTTCCCGATTTGACAACAGTCCGGAGAAGCGGGTGGAGCTACACTGCCATACAAAGATGAGTGACATGGACGGTGTATCCGATGCAAAAGCCATCATTAAAAGAGCGTATGAATGGGGACATAAAGCGATTGCCATCACCGATCATGGAGTCGTCCAGGCGTTCCCTGAGGCGAATCACTGCTTCGATGCCTGGGGAGGCGTGGTGCCCCAGGATTCGGATTTTAAAGTGATCTACGGCATGGAAGCTTATCTGGTGGACGACCTGAAGGGAATCGTTCAGAACAGTCAGGGACAGAGCCTGAACGATGCCTATGTGGTGTTTGACATTGAGACCACCGGTTTTTCTGCGCTGAAGGACAAGATCATTGAAATTGGGGCTGTGCGGGTGGAAAACGGGACCATTACCGCACGCTTTTCGGAGTTTGTAAATCCCAGGATCCCTATTCCTTTCCGGATCGAACAGCTTACCAGTATCAATGACAATATGGTGGCAGATGCGCCGCCCATTGAGGAGGTTCTGCCCCGCTTTGAAGAATTCTGCCGGGAGGCTGTAATGGTTGCTCATAATGCGGAATTTGATATGAGTTTTATTAAGAAAAATTATGAAGATCTGAGGATGGAGAGAGAAGACACCATTGTAGATACGGTGGGAATGGCGCGCTTTCTCCTGCCCCAGTTAAACCGTTTTAAGCTGGATACCGTAGCCAAAGCAGTAGGGGTATCCCTGGAGCATCATCACAGGGCAGTGGACGATGCTGCCTGTACGGCAGAGATCTTTGTGAAGTTCATCCAGATGTGCCGGGAACGGGATATTGAGACCCTGGATCAGTTAAATGAGAAAGGTGCGGTATCTGTAAATATGGTGCAGAAAATGCCCTCTTATCATGCCATTATCCTGGCAAAGAATGATATCGGGAGGGTCAATCTTTACCATCTGGTATCGGATTCTCATCTGATCTATTATCACAGACGTCCCCGGGTGCCCAAGAGCCTGTTTCTGAAATATCAGGAAGGCTTGATCATCGGCTCTGCCTGCGAGGCGGGAGAGCTGTACCAGGCAGTGTTAAACGGCAGACCGGAGACGGAAATCGCCCGGCTGGTGAATTTCTATGATTATCTGGAGATCCAGCCCATAGGAAACAATGCTTTTATGCTCCGGGACCCAGACCGGGCGGATATCAATACAGAGGAAGATCTCCAGGAGATCAACAAAAAAATTGTAAAACTGGGTGAGGCATTTAATAAGCCGGTAGTAGCCACCTGTGACGTGCATTTCCTGGATCCGGAAGACGAGGTTTACCGCAGGATCATCATGGCAGGAAAAGGCTTTGACGATGCAGATAACCAGGCGCCTCTCTACCTTCGGACCACAGAGGAGATGCTGGCGGAGTTTTCCTATCTGGGGAGAGAAAAGGCAGAGGAGATCGTCATTGCCAATCCCAATAAGATCGCGGATATGGTGGAGAAGATTTCCCCTATCCACAAGGGAAAATGCCCTCCGGTTATCGAGAATTCTGATAACATGCTGCGGGAAATCTGCTACAGCAAAGCCCATGAAATCTATGGGGAACAGCTGCCTCAGGTGGTGGAGGCAAGGCTTGAAAGGGAGCTGAATTCCATTATTTCCAATGGCTATGCGGTTATGTATATGATCGCCCAGAAGCTGGTGTGGAAGAGCAACAGCGACGGTTATCTGGTAGGTTCCAGAGGGTCTGTGGGATCTTCCTTTGCAGCCACCATGTCAGGTATTACAGAGGTGAATCCGCTGAGCCCTCACTACTATTGCGCGAAGTGCCATTATGCAGATTTTGAATCGGAGGAGGTCCGTGCCTATTCGGGACGGGCTGGCTGCGATATGCCGGATAAGAAGTGTCCGGTGTGCGGGGAACCGCTGAAAAAGGAAGGATTTGATATTCCTTTTGAAACCTTCCTGGGATTTAAGGGGGACAAAGAGCCGGATATCGACTTGAACTTTTCCGGAGATTACCAGGGAAAAGCCCACCGGTATGTAGAGGTTATTTTCGGCGCCGGACAGACCTTTAAAGCGGGGACCATCGGCACCCTGGCAGAAAAGACTGCCTTTGGCTATGTGAAGAACTATTATGAGGAAAGAGGACAGAGAAAGAGGTACTGTGAGATCAACCGGATCGTCCAGGGATGCACCGGGGTGCGCAGGACGACAGGACAGCATCCGGGCGGCATCATCGTCCTTCCCATTGGCTGGGATATTGAGGAATTTACGCCGGTACAGCACCCGGCGAATGATATGAACAGTGATATTATCACCACACATTTTGACTACCATTCCATTGATTCCAACCTGCTGAAGCTGGATATTCTGGGACACGATGATCCCACAATGATCCGTATGCTGGAAGACCTGACCGGGATCAACGCCAGGGAGATTCCCCTGGATTCCAAAGAGGTTATGTCTTTATTTAAGAATACGGATGCATTGGGACTGACGCCAGAGGATATCCGGGGCTGTCCGCTGGGCTGCCTGGGAATCCCGGAATTCGGCACGGATTTTGCTATGCAGATGCTGATCGACGCCAACCCGACTTCCTTTTCAGACTTGGTTCGTATTTCCGGTCTGTCCCATGGTACAGACGTGTGGCTGGGAAATGCCCAGGACCTGATCAAATCCGGTACAGCTACCATTACCACTTGTATCTGTACCCGTGATGACATTATGATCTATCTGATCAACAAAGGGCTGGAGCACGGGCAGGCGTTTACCATTATGGAGAGTGTCCGTAAAGGAAAAGGACTAAAGCCCGATTGGGAAGAGGAGATGAAAAAGCACGATGTGCCGGACTGGTATATCGAATCCTGCAAAAAGATCAAATACATGTTCCCAAAAGCCCACGCAGCCGCTTATGTTATGATGGGATGGAGGATCGCCTACTGCAAGATCTTTTATCCGCTTGCTTATTACGCCGCTTATTTCAGTATCCGCGCCACGGCTTTTTCCTATGAACTGATGTGCCAGGGAAAGGAAAAGCTGGAGTATTTTATGGATGATTATGAGAAGAGAAAGGATACGTTAAGCAAGAAAGAACAGGACACCTACAAAGATATGAAGATCGTTCAGGAAATGTACGCCCGGGGATATCATTTCATTCCCATTGATATCTATAAGGCAAATGCCCATACCTTCCAGATCATCGACGGCAAACTGATGCCGGCGCTGGATACCATTGAAGGTCTGGGGGACCGGGCGGCGGACGCTGTGGTAGCAGCGGCGGAAGAAGGGGAATTCCTTTCTCTGGATGACTTCAGGAACAGGACCAAGGTGACGGCTTCTACGATTGACCTGATGAATGATCTGGGGCTGTTCGGGAAGCTTCCCCAGTCTAATCAGATGTCCTTGTTTGATCTATAAAAGAGGAAAAACAGATGGACCTGCAGAAGACAGAAAGCAAACACAAGAACATACAAAAACAAATATAAAAACAACAAAATTGGGAGGAATTTTACAATGAAATGCTATCAGAAGGATTATCCAAGACCTCAGCTTGTGAGAAAGAACTGGATGAATTTAAATGGAGAATGGGATTTTGCTTTTGATGAAAAAAATCTGGGAGAAAAGGAGAAATGGCAGGAACAATTTCCTGACCAGCACAAGATCCAGGTGCCGTTTACCTATGAAACACCTGCCAGCGGCATCGGCAGGCAGGAACGCTGCGACCGGGTATGGTACAGAAAGAAAATCTGTATCAGCAAACAGCAAGCCAAACGATACCTGCTGCATTTTGAGGGCTGCGATTTTGAGACCAGAGTCTGGGTCAACGGGCAGTTCTCCGGTTCCCATAAGGGCGGATATTCCCGCTTTTCTTTTGATGTGACAGAGCTTTTACATGACGGGGAAAATGAGATCTGCGTCAGCGCCCAGGATTCCTTTGATACCCGTCAGCCCAGGGGAAAACAGAGATGGAGAAAAGAGAATTTCGCCTGCTGGTATGTGCAGACAACGGGAATCTGGAAGACCGTCTGGATGGAAGAAGTCCCGCAGCTGTATGTGAAAAGTCTCAAGATCACACCTCTGTTATCCCAGCAGAGCGTGCAGATCGACTGGGAGCTGGAAGGCGATGTAAGAGGGGCAGACGCATCCCTGGAGTTTTCAGTTTCTTTCCAGGGAAAACAGATCCATCAGTCTTCCCAGAAGGTCAGCAGACCGTATGGAACCACGGTGTTTTCTGTGTTCTGTGACGATGAGGATCTGGGGGAATACGGTGTGCTGCTTTGGGCACCGGGAGAACCGAATCTGTATGATCTGGATGTGCAGCTTTGCGCAAAAGAGGCGCAGGACTGTGTTGGCTCTTACTTTGGCATGAGGGAGATCCGCATTGACCAGTGCAATGTGCTCTTAAACGGCAGACCTTTATACCAGAGACTGATCCTGGACCAGGGATACTGGGAGGATTCCCATCTGACGCCTCCCTCAGAAGAGGCTCTGACGGAGGACATTGATAAAATCCTTGCACTGGGATACAATGGCGTGCGCAAGCATCAGAAGACAGAGGATGAGAGATTTCTGTACTGGTGTGATGTAAAAGGGGTTCTGGTATGGAGCGAAATGGCATCCGCCTATGAATTTGACGACTATGCGGTGGAGGAATTCACCAGAGAATGGATGGAGATCGTAAGGCAGAATTACAGTCATCCCAGTATCATCACCTGGACGCCGTTTAATGAATCCTGGGGAATCCGTTATGTGGAGACAGACCGGAGGCAGCAGCATTTTACAGAGGAAATTTACCATCTGACAAAGGCGGTGGATCCTTATCGCCCGGTCATTGTAAACGACGGCTGGGAGCATACGGTCTCAGATATTATTACCCTTCATGATTATGAAGAGGAAGGAAAAACATTTCTGGAAAGATACACGAAACTAAAAGAGGAAATCCTGGATACAGAGGTTTATCACAGCAGCACTAAGTCTGCTTTTGCCAACGGATACGGGTATCAGGGACAGCCGGTGATCATCAGCGAATTCGGCGGCATTGCCTTCGACGGGACTGGGGAAGGCTGGGGCTATGGAAACAAGGTAGAGGATGAAGATGCCTTTCTCCGGCGTTTTGATGAGATTACCACAGCGGTCAAGGAGGTGCCCTATGCCTGCGGATACTGCTATACGCAGGTTACGGATGTGCAGCAGGAGATCAACGGGCTGATGGACATGCGGAGAAACTTTAAGGTGGATCCGGAGAAGATCCGCGAGATCAATGAGCGGAAAGTTGGGTATTGGAGATCGTATATGTAGGAAGGGATTGTTCCGTTAGATGCAGAGGTGTATGCGCAATAAAATAATTATTGCGCATACACCTCTGCTGTTTCTGTACGATATTTACAAAAAATAAAGATATATTTTGTACTTTATTTGGGGATTTACAAGAAGTAGAATCTGTTTTATTATATGTTTAGCGCAAAAAGAAAGAATAAAAAGTGCAATATTGCGCAAATTAAAAGCACGAGCAAAGCAGTTTTACAAAGATCAACATCTATAAGAGCATTGGCAGGGGATGACAGGTAGGATTTGAGCCAAAAAGAGCTCAAAAGAAAACGCTTTTCTGCTGACAAAATAACAGCTATAATAATTTCAGCAAACCAATGAAAAATAATTTCGGCAGGGAGGTATTTATGAGAAAACGATATGACAGCAGGAGCGGCGGTGAACGCATTGCTGTTCAGGAAATAGCGAAAAGGCTGGAACTATCTCCTACTACCGTGTCCAGGGCATTGTCCGGAAAGGGCAGAATCGGGCAGGAGACGAAGGATCGAATTCACCAGTTCCTTGAAGAAAATCACTATATCCCCAATGTTTCAGAGCGTACGCAGGATCAGGAAAAGAATATCTGCGTCCTGCTGCCGGGAGAGGAGGAGCAGGCATCGCTTCCGTATTTTCAGGACATTTTGTTGAATCTTTATGACAATTTTTCTGCATACGGATATGGGGTGCTGGTTGTGAAAACGGTGTCCAACGATATCCATCAGCTGAAAAGTCTGGCAGAACAGCATAAAATCAGAGGAGCAGTGCTGACAAGATCCATAGAAAAGGATCTGGCAGTCTCCTATCTGAAAAGTCAGAAGATTCCCTTTGTAGTCATTGGGAGTCTGGAGCAGGAGGATGTGCTGCAGGTGGATTTTGACCAGGAAAGAGGCTGCCGGGATTTAACCGAGGTACTGCTGAAAATGCATATCCGCAGGCTTGCCTGCGTCTGTGGCGATGCCGGTCATAAGGTCACACAGAGCCGGTTAAAAGGAATACAGACTGCTTTCGAGGAGGCGAAGATTCCGTTTCCCTCAGACCTTCTTTATACCGGAGCGATCTATTCCTCTATTGCAGAGAAATATGTGGAGGATCTATTAAAAAAGGACACAGAATGTATCTTATGTCTGGATGATAATATCTGTATTTCTGTCCTCAGTGTCCTTTATAAAAAAAAGATCAAAGTACCGGAGAACGTAAAGGTGGCGTCCTGCTATGGGAGCCGTCTTCTGGGACTTTGCTATCCTGCTGTCACATGCCTGGAATTTGACCTTAAGGAGATGGGGAGGCTGGCTTCTAAAAAACTGCTGGATGCTGTGGAGGGAACAGCAGATGATACGAAATTGATCTTAGGGTATAACATCGTGATCAAAGATTCTACAAAGTAGCAAGAAAATGCAAAAGCAGGACAGGAGGAACAGATGGAAGGAAATAAAATATTTCAAACAGAGAAATTACTGCATGGGGGAGATTACAATCCCGAGCAATGGCTGGAGTATCCGGAGATTCTGGAAAAGGATATCGAACTTTTTAAAAAAGCAGGTATTAATACCGTTACTATGGGTATGTTTTCCTGGAGCAAGCTGGAGCCGGAAGAAGGAAAATATGATTTTCAGTGGCTGCTGGATATGGTAGAGCGGCTGTATCAGAATGGTATTTCTACAATTTTGGGCACTCCCTCAGGAGCCAGACCGAAATGGCTGGCAGAACAGTATCCGGAGGTGCTGCGTGTAGACGCTGAGCGCCGAAGAGCCCTTTTTGGAGGAAGGCACAATCATTGCTACACTTCTCCGGATTACAGAAAAAAGGTCTGGGAGATAAACAAAAGGTTAGGGGAGCAGATCGGGAAGCATCCAGGAGTAGTGCTTCTGCATATTTCTAATGAATATGGAGGGGACTGCCATTGTCCTCTTTGCCAGGAAGCGTTCAGAAACTGGCTGAAGGAGAAATATGGGACCATAGAAGAATTGAACAGAAGATGGAACACAGATTTCTGGAGCCATACCTATCAGTCTTTTGACCAGATTGAAAGTCCGTCCCCCAGAGGAGAAATGATGCTCCATGCATTAAATCTGGACTGGAAGCGTTTCGTAACACATCAGACTGCCGATTTCGCAATGCATGAAAAAGCTGCGCTGCGTGCCGGAGGGTGTGAGAAACCAGTGACATTGAATTTTATGGACGATTTTGAGGGGCTGAATTATAGAAAATTTAAAGAAGTCATAGATGTGGCTTCCTGGGACAGCTATCCTGAATGGCATAGAAAGCCGGAAAGGATCACGGCGGCAGAAACAGCAATGCAGCATGATTTTATGCGGTCGTTGCTGAAGAAACCTTATTTATTAATGGAGTCTTCGCCGTCTTCTACCAACTGGCAGGATGTAAGTAAGCTGAGAAAGCCGGGCGTCATCTGCGCCGCAGCGCTGCAGGCAATCGCTCATGGTTCGGACAGCGCGCTTTATTTCCAGATGCGCCAGAGCAGAGGGGCATCTGAGAAATTCCATGGAGCAGTCATTGACCATTATGGAGGAGAAGATACCAGAGTCTATCAGGAAGTATGTGAAATCGGGGAGGCGCTGGATAGGATTTCAGAGGTTTCGGGCACACAGGTACGCGCTCAGGCAGCGGTTGTTTACGATACAGAAAACCGCTGGGCGCTTCTGGATGCACAGGGACCCAGGAATATCGGTATGCCTTACCAGGATACTGCGAAAAAAATGTATGGGGCTCTGAGAAGACAGGGTATGAACACCGATGTCATAGATATGGAAGATTCACTGGATGGATACAGGATCGTTCTTATACCAATGGCATATATGTTCAGAAGTGATTTTGAGAAAAAGGTCAGAAGCTTTGTGGAAAACGGCGGGGTCGCAGTTATGACCTTCTGGTCCGGTGTGGCAGATGATACAGATGCATGTTTCCTGGGTGGAACGCCATGAGGACTGATGGATGTATTCGGACTTCGCAGTATGGAAATTGACGGACTCTATGAAGAGGAAGAAAATGGAGCGGTGCCGGTACCTGGAAATTCACTTTCTCTGGACAAAAAGTATTCCTGCAGGAACCTGTGCGAATTGGTGAAGACCTCCGGCGCGGAAGTCATCATGCAGTATGAAAAAGATTTTTATGAGGGGCTGCCTGTTCTGACCTGCAATGCATACGGAAAAGGCAAGGCTTATTATGTATGTGCTGATATGGAACAGGAATTTTATACGGATGTGGTAGACGGAATTGTGAAGCAGGAAGAATTGGAAACACCGCTGGATACGGTTCCTGAAGGGGTAGAGGTAAGCACCCGTGAATCGGAAGAGTGGATTTATACGTTTGTCCAGAATTACAATGCTATGCCTGTAAGGATTTCTGTGCCGGACAATGCGCAGCTCTGGTTTGGAGAGGCGGAGGATGGAATGCTTTCTAAGTTTGCAACGGCGATCTACCGGACGAGAAAGTGACGGAGATTCCTGGCAGAAGATGTGTACACTGTTTTCGTGGATCTCCAGGGCGGAAAAGGAAGAGTAACCGGTCAGAGTGGGAGTCTTCAATATAAAAAATTGTATTTTTTTCTGTAACCCTATTCCCTTTTCCCGGAAATTTGGTAAAATAGGAGTGGTTCTATATATTTTAAAACGAAAAGAGGAAAGGTGAAATCATGCAGGAGTACAAACCATTTAAAGAAGGAAAAGTGCGTCAGGTGTTTGATATCGGAGAAAATCTGGTGATTTATGCAACCGATAGAATTTCCGCATTTGACAACATTCTGAAAAACACCATCACAAACAAAGGCGTTGTTCTTACAAAAATGTCTGAGTTTTGGTTTAATTTTACAAAGGACATTGTTCCCAATCATATGATTTCCACAGATGTAAAAGATATGCCGGAATTTTTCCAGAAACCGGAGTATGAAGGACATGTCATGCTTTGCAAGAAGCTGGAGATGCTTCCGATCGAATGTATCGTAAGAGGCTACATCACAGGAAGCGGCTGGGAAAGCTATAAGAAAAATGGTACTGTATGCGGCATCAAGTTGCCGGAAGGATTACAGGAATCTGACAAGCTTCCGGAACCGATCTACACACCGACTACAAAAGCAGAACTGGGTGACCATGACGAGCACGTATCTTTCGAGGATACTGTGGAAACTCTGGAAAAACTTCATCCGGGCAGAGGAAGAGAATACGCAGAAAAGATTCGTGAATATACGATCGCTCTTTATAAAAAATGTGCAGAATACGCACTTACAAAGAATATTATCATCGCTGACACAAAGGTGGAATTTGGTCTGGATGAAAACGGAGAGGTTGTTCTGGGCGATGAGATGCTGACACCGGACAGCTCCAGATTCTGGCCGCTGGAAGGCTATCAGCCGGGACAGGGACAGCCGTCTTTTGACAAACAGTACGTACGTGACTGGTTAAAAGCAAATCCGGATAATGACCTGCTTCTTCCGGAGGAAGTAGTCCAGAAAACCGTGGATAAATATATCGAGGCTTATGAACTGCTGTCAGGAGAGAAGTTCTAAGAAATTCGGCATTTGCGGGTGCCATGACGGCAGATGAAATTTCAGAAGTATAGGATGACCAGGAGCAGAGGATTCTGCTTCTGGTTTTTCTATGGATAGGAAAATCATAGGTTTTATAAAAGCAAGATTACCGCAATGAAAAATTTTTGTTTATATTAAATTGTAAACAGATTATCTGTATATGCTCCATTCATTATATGCAGGATTTATGTATATAATGACAAAAAATCACAGGAGCCTATGCGGGATGGACTATTCAGGACTTGGAAAAAGAATCCGGGCGATTCGTATCAGAAGAAAAATGACACAGCAGATGCTGGGAGAGGAAACGGATTATTCCGTGCAGCATATCAGCCATGTTGAGACCGGCAAGACAAAATTAAGCGTGGAATGTCTGTTTGATATTGCCAATGCGCTGAATGTTTCTCTGGACGAACTTGTCTGCGGGTATGTGAATTCTGCCTCGGTAGTCTTAGATCAGGAACTGAAGACCCTGCTGGATGACTGTTCTCCCCGGGAAAAGGAAATTATCCTGGATACAGTAAAAAGTTTGAAGAAAGGCCTTAGGAAAAATAACAGCTGAGCCTGCCTGGAAAAGATACCAGACAGCCGGCTGTTTTTTCTATGCCGGAATCCTTCCTATGGTTGATTTTATCTCTGAAAACGAATATAATAAGTTCATGAGTCAGATTAAAAAGTATTGGAGGGAATTCCTATGAAATTGAAAAGAGTAATGCTTACTGCAGCTGCGCTTATGCTGATCGGAAGCATGGCTGGATGCGGAGGAAAGAAAACAGAGGAAGCAGCAGACAGCAAAGCAGCGGTGCAAAAGGAAAAAGACGAAACAAAACAGACTAAGAAAACAGAAAAAGAGGAAGAGCCGGCAGCATTGGAGGGGAAGCCAGTGGAAGCGGATAAAGAGGCTTTTGGGAATGAGAACCTTCTTACCGGTGTGGCGGATCTCACAGACGCAGCGATAGGAAAACGTCCGGTTGCAGTTATGGTCAATAACGTAGAGGCTGCAATGCCTCAGTATGGTGTGGCAGAGGCAGATATTATTTTTGAGATCCCTGTGGAGGGAGACAAGACCCGGTTTATGGCAATGTACGGTGATTATACACAAGTACCGCAGGTATGCTCCGTGCGCAGCTGCCGCGCTTATTTCCCTGCATTTTCTCAGGGCTTTGATGCGTTCTATGTAAACTGGGGAATTGATGATTCCATGGAGGATTATCTGGACGCGCTGAATATGGATCAGATTGAAGGCATTACCAATACAGGCGGACTGTTCGGCAGAGATCAGGACCGACTGAACAGCGGTTATGCTCTGGAACATACCGGATATTTTGATGGGACAAGGCTGGTATCTTATCTGGAATCAGAGGGGATCCGCACAGACCTGGCAGAGGATAAAAAAGGCGCGGCATTTTCTTTTAATGGCGCTGAGGAGCAGGTGAAACCTGCAGGTTCTGACTGTACAGATGTAAATATTGATTTTGGCTCACAGACAGCCCAGTTTGTATATGACGCAGAAAACAAGGTGTACTTAAAGAAAATGAATAAAAATCCCCAGATTGACGGAAAGACCGGGACACAGCTTGCATTTACCAATGTGTTTATCCTGGAAACAGATATCAGTGTGCGAGACGATATCGGGCACAAAGATGTCAACTGGGAAGGCGGAGACAGTTATATCGGATACTATGTTTCCAATGGCGGTGTCCAGAAGATCCATTGGTCCAAGGAACCCAATAATGAAAATTCGTATCTGAAATTCTATGATGAAAGCGGCAAGGAACTGAAAATCAACAGAGGTAAGAGCTATATTGCAGTAAATTATAAAAATCAGGCGCAATTTAGCTAAAAAACAGGAGCGGACTTTACAGGATTTTGTAAGGTCTGCTCTTTTTTACATTACAAAATATATAAAAATCCGCAGTTTTTCGACAAGGGATTTTAGTAGTATTGCGAATGGAAGAAAAAAACAGAGTATGCTAAGATTGACTTACTTAAAACATACAAAAGAGAAATCCCTGAGGGAAAAGAGAAAATCAAAAAGGGGGTTCCTTTTTATGACAGATAGTCAAAAGTTGGATCTGCTGCTGACAGAAGTGGCAGGAGTAAAGCAAAGCGTCGAAACATTAACGGAAAAGGTGGTGAAGGTAGAGAACCGGATCGAAGCGTTTGAAGAGAGAATGGCAACGGTAGAGAGCCGGATCGAAGTCGTTGAAGAGAGAATGACAAAGATAGAGAGCCGGATCGAAGCGCTTGAAGAGAGAATGACAAAGATAGAGAGCCGGATCGAAGCACTTGAAGAGAGGATGGCAAAGGTAGAGAGCCGGATCGAAGTCGTTGAAGAGAGACTGACAAAATTGGAGACTGAGATGGCAGATCTGAACAAGAGGGTAGGCAGTCTGGAGATTCAGACAAGACTTATGCAGCGCAATGTAGAAGAACTGACCGGACAGGTAAATTCTCTGGAGGTGAGAGTGGAAGAATTGGGCAGACGAGTCGGCACCATGGATGGCAGCGTAAGAGAAGTGAAACTCCACCTTGAGAATTTTACGGATCGAAACATTTCTGTTCTGGCAGAGAATCATTTGTATCTCATTGGCAGGATGAATGAATCACTACGGTTTGCTGACAGCAGCAGAGCCCTTGAGGTCAAAGTAAGTGTTGTCGCAGATAAAATGGAGAAGATTGAACGGGAGTTCCGACAGATGATGACAAGACCGGCATAACTGAGATGATACCGGATAGGTGTAGAATGCTTATCCGGTATTTTACTGCAATTTCAGCTGTCTTTTCCGGAGATTTCTGATAAAATAAGTGTGAACTTATAACTTAGTAGTAGATAGGAGAATACAAATGAAAATCGCAGTATTAGAATCATTAGGAATCAACAAAACAAAATGGGACCAATGCGTATCCCCTTTCCTAAAACAAGGTCATGAGATCGTATCCTTTGAGCGGGAAACCTCGGAAGAAATCCTGATCCAGAATGCCAAAGACGCGGACGCAGTCATCATTGCCAACATGCCTCTGTCCGGCAATGTGATCAGAAACTGTGAGAAACTGAAATTCATAGACGTTGCCTTCACCGGAGTGGACCATGTAGACCTTGCCGTTGCAAAAGAAAGAGGCATCGCAGTCAGCAATGCCTCCGGTTATTCCAACGAAGCAGTGGCAGAGCTGACCATCTCTATGATGCTGGCGCTTCTTAGAAATTTAAAAGCAGTAGAAGAAAGATGCAGAGAAGGCAGCACCAAAGACGGGCTGATCGGCAGGGAACTGAAGGGAAAGACAGTGGGGATTGTAGGAACCGGAAAGATCGGCACCAGGACCGCCCAGCTGTGCAGGGCATTTGGCTGTGAAATCCTGGGCACCAGAAGAAATCAGGACAAAGAAAAGGAAGATTTCATTACCTATGTCCCGCTGGACGAGCTCTTAGAAAAGTCAGACATTGTCACTTTGCACTGTCCGCTTACGGAGGAGACCAGAGGTCTGATCAATCAGGAAAAGATCGGACTTATGAAAAACGGGGCAATCCTCATCAATGCAGCCAGAGGTCCGGTAGTAGAGGAAGAAGCCCTGGCTCAGGCGCTGAACGAGGGGAAACTGGGAGGCGCAGGGATTGACGTATTCGATGTGGAGCCGCCGCTTCCCAAAGACCATTGCCTCCTTCAGTGCAGAAACACCCTGGTGACCCCTCATGTGGCATTTGCTTCCGAAGAATCCATGGAACTGCGGGCGGATATTGTATTTCAAAACCTGGCTGCATGGATGGAAGGCAGACAAGAAAATATCATTTGTTAAAACTATATGAAAATTTACAGAATATAATAGATTATCACTGAAAAAACTTGTGGCATCCCCCTGCATTTGATAAAATAAAAGCAGGCTGTGCCTGGGGAAATTTGGTGTCCCGGGCAAAGAAAGGTACATGTTTGGGAGGTATTGATCATGGAGAAGTGGAATCGCTTTTTTTATCAGCCTTGTTTGGTCCTGGGGAAAAACGGGACAAGAGTTACCGGATGCAAGGAGCATATCCAGCTGTCCCGTCAGGCAGCTGCAGAAGGCATGGTCCTTCTGAAAAATGAAAACAAAATGCTTCCTTTCGGCAGAGGACAGAAACTGGCTCTTTTCGGAAAAGGGACCATAGACTATGTAAAAGGCGGCGGCGGAAGCGGAGATGTGACAGTTGCTTATACCAGGAATCTCTATGAGGGATTCAAGATCAAGGAGGCGGAAGGCAAAGTACAGATCTATGAGCCTGCCGCGGATTTCTATAAAAAAGAAGTAGAGAAGCAGTATCAGGAAGGCATCGCTCCCGGTATGACAGTAGAACCGGAGATCCCTCAGGAACTGCTGGCAGGTGCGAGAGCCTACACGGATACGGCAGTTATTTCCATCTGCCGTTATTCCGGAGAAGGCTGGGACAGAAAGAGCAGCTTTGATACTGCCGGAGGAGAGGGTGACTATGAGGAAGCGCTGGTAAAGCGGTCTTCACAGATTTTTGAGCGTGGTGACTTTTATCTGAGCAATGCAGAACGCAGGATGGTGCAGACGGTTTTACAGACATTTCCGAAGACAGCCGTGGTGCTTAATGTAGGCGGTATGGTAGACACAGAGTGGTTTAAAGAAGAGCAGAGGATATCTTCTGTGCTTCTGGCATGGCAGGGAGGCATGGAAGGCGGGCTTGCCGCGGCAGATCTTCTCTGCGGAGATGTAAATCCTTCCGGAAAACTGGCGGATACTTTTGCTTCTTCTCTGGAGGATTATCCCTCTACAGAAGGTTTTCATGAATCCGAAGATTATGTGGATTACACAGAAGATATTTATGTGGGATACCGGTATTTTGAAACCATTCCCGGGGCAAAGGAAAAGGTAAATTATCCCTTTGGATTCGGGCTATCCTATACGGAATTTTCTCTTGTGCCCCTGAAGCTGTGGGTCAAAGAAGACCGGGTAAAGGCGAGAGTGCAGGTAACCAATACCGGAAAATATGCGGGAAAAGAAGTGGTGCAGCTTTATTATAAAGCGCCTAAAGGAAAGCTTGGAAAGCCGGAGCTGGAGCTGGCAGCCTTTGAGAAAACAAGGCTTTTGCTGCCGGGAGAGAGCCAGGTGGTGAGTCTGGATTTTGCCGTATCGGATATGGCTTCCTTTGATGACCTGGGAAGGATCGCGGCATCTGCTTTTGTCCTGGAGGAAGGCATTTATGTGTTCTATGCCGGTAATTCTGTGAGAAATCTGAAAATGTTTGAAGCTGTTTACGAGGTGCAGGAGGACCGTGTAGTCCGGCAGGCACAAAGCCGTATGAAGCCCTGCAGCCTGAAGAAAAGAATGCGGAACGACGGCACCTGGGAGGAACTTCCCCTGGGAGAGGAACCAGAACAGGAACAGGTGCTTGAACCTATGGAACCAGCATCTTTAGAAGGGCTGGAACCGGAGTACAGGAGCTATCCCCAGCAGTACAGAGGAGAGCTGGAGAGAGCAGGAAATCATTTCCTGAAAGAAGTGGCTCAGGGAAAAATCACCCTGGACGAATTCATGGAGCAGCTGACAGACCGGGAGCTGGCAGAGCTTTTGGGCGGACAGCCCAATACCGGAGTGGCGAACACCTATGGTATGGGCAATATCCCCCGGCTGGGCGTGCCTAATGTGATGACAGCAGACGGACCTGCAGGACTGCGCATTGAACCCAAATGTCAGGTTTACACTACGGCGCTTCCCTGTGCATCCATGCTGGCATGTACCTGGAACACAGCTTTGGTGGAAGAACTGGGAGCCATGGGCGCAGAGGAAGTAAAGGAGAATAACATCGGGATCTGGCTGACGCCTGCCATGAATATTCACAGAAGTCCTCTGTGCGGTAGGAATTTTGAATATTATTCTGAGGATCCGCTGGTAGCAGGGAAAATGGGCGCGGCAATGGTAAGAGGCATCCAGTCCCAGCACATTGCGGCATCAGTGAAACATTTTGCTGTCAATAATAAGGAAACCAACAGAAAAGACAGCGATTCCAGAGTTTCCGAGAGAGCTTTAAGAGAAATTTATCTGCGGGGATTTGAGATTGTAGTAAAAGAAGCAGATCCCTGGACCATCATGTCCTCTTACAATAAGATCAACGGACACAGAGCTTCCGAAAATAAAGAGATGCTGACAGGGATTCTGAGAGAAGAGTGGGGATACCAGGGAATGGTGACCACAGACTGGTGGACCCGGGGAGAGCATTACAAAGAGACAAAAGCAGGCAATGACATCAAGATGGGCTGCGGCTATCCCGGACGTCTGCTGGAAGCACTGGAAAAAGGTCTGATCTCCAGAGAGGAGATGTATGTGTGTGCCAAAAGGATCCTGGAAATGATCCTGAAACTGGACTAAAGCGGAGGAATATAAGACAGGAAGGAGGCAGAGTGTATGCAGAATTATTCAGGCGAGGAAGGGCTGCAGTATCATCTGCAGATCAGGAAAGGGGATGTGGGAAGGTATGTGATCCTTCCCGGAGATCCTAAGCGCTGCGCAAAGATCGCGGAATATTTTGACCGCCCAAGGCTGGTGGCAGACAGCAGAGAATTTGTCACCTATACAGGAGAGTTGGAGGGGGAGAAAGTCAGCGTTACCTCTACAGGGATCGGCGGACCCTCTGCTTCCATTGCCATGGAAGAGCTGGTGCGCTGCGGGGCAGATACGTTTCTGCGGACCGGGACCTGCGGAGGGATTGCCCTGGAGGTCAAAGGCGGTGACCTGGTGATCGCCACAGGAGCTGTGCGCATGGAAGGGACCAGCAGAGAGTATGCGCCTATTGAATTCCCGGCAGTTGCAGATCTGCAGGTGACCAATGCCCTAGTGGAGGCTGCAAAGAAGCTGGGCTTTTCCTACCACACAGGAATCGTTCAGTGCAAGGATGCCTTTTACGGACAGCATGAACCGGAGAAAATGCCGGTCAGCTATGAGCTTTTGAACAAATGGGAAGCATGGAAGCGCCTGGGCTGTAAGGCGTCTGAAATGGAATCTGCCGCCCTGTTTGTGGTGGCAAGCCATTTGGGCGTGCGCTGCGGTTCGGATTTTCTGGTGATGGGAAATCAGGAGAGGCAGGCAAAGGGAATGGAAAATCAGATTGTCCATGACACAGAGAAACCGATTGTGGCTGCTGTGGAAGCCATCCGCATTTTAATCAGAAAAGACAGGGAAGCGGCGGAAAAGAACACTTAATTGTCAGAATTATATGAGTTTGTCAAGAAAAACTATGCAATCGGAAAAATAGGTGTTAAAATAAGAATGTCCGCAGGAACCTGTCAGGAGATGCGGAAGAAAAGGAGGAGAACCTTATGAGTGAATATTGTATTACTTGTTGTTCTACCGCAGATATGCCGGCTTCTTATTTTGAGGAAAACCAGATTCCTTACACCTGTTTTCACTTTATGCTGGATGGGAAGGAATATCCGGATGATCTGGGAAAGACGGTGCCTTTTGACAAGTTTTATCAGATGATCACGGACGGTGCGCAGCCGACCACTGCCCAGGTCAATACAGAGCAGTATGCCCAGTTGTTTGAGTCTGTCTTAAAGCAGGGAAAGGATGTCCTTCATCTGACACTTTCCAGCGGTATTTCCGGAACTTATAATTCTGCCAATCTTGCCAGGATGCAGATGGAAGAGAAGTATCCGGACCGAAAAATTTTTGTCATTGATTCTCTGGCAGCTTCCTCCGGCTATGGACTGCTGGTGGACAAGGCTTTGGAAAACCAGAAAAACGGCATGAGTCTGGAAGAAAATGCCAAGTGGATAGAAGACAATAAGAACAAGCTTCATCACTGGTTTTTTTCTACAGATCTGACCAGTTTCATCCGGGGCGGAAGAATCTCCAAGGTTTCAGGCTTCTTCGGTCAGGCTTTGAATATCTGCCCGCTGATGAATGTCAATAACGAAGGGAAGCTGATTCCCAGAAACAAGTACAGAGGCAAAAAGCAGGTGATCCGGGAAATGGTGAAACGCATGGAGGAGCACGCGCAGAACGGGCTTGACTACAGCGGCAAGTGCTTTATTTCTAATTCTGCCTGTATGGAAGACGCGCAGAAGGTTGCCCGTCTGGTAGAAGAAGCATTTCCGAAATTAAACGGAAAGGTCATGATCAACAGTATAGGAACAGTCATCGGCACCCATACAGGACCGGGAACGGTCGCCCTGTTTTTCTGGGGAGATGAGAGAACAGAATAGAAAAGAGAGATTAGGGTATGGAAGGAAAAATCCGTACCCTTTCTTTTCGGGTTGTTTCTTAAAATGAGCGCAGACAGATACCGGGGAAATGCAGTTTCTGCAGCCGCATAAATGTTAAAAAAATTTTACAATTAGAATGCGAAAAGGACTTGCGCAGGGCTGGGAACAATGATATATTGAGTAGCGATAACGCAGAAAACAAACGAAAAGATTTTATTAAAGGAGAAGTCAATGTTTGGAAAGTATCTGATCGTATTTTTAGTTTCTATGGTACCTTTGATTGAATTAAGAGGGGCGATTCCTTATTCCCAGATGTTTGAGCTGCCTCTTCTGCAGTCTTACATTGTAGCGATTGTGGGAAATATGGTACCCGTACCCATTATTTACTTCTTTGCAAGAAAAGTCCTTGTCTGGGGTGCAGACAAGCCTGTGATCGGAAAATTCTTTTCCTGGTGTCTGGAAAAAGGGGAAAGAGGAGGAAGGAAGCTTCAGGAGAAGGCTGGAAAGGGTCTGTTTGTCGCCCTGCTTCTGTTCGTTGGGATCCCGCTTCCCGGAACCGGTGCGTGGACAGGTACGCTGGCGGCAAGTATCTTGGATATGGATTTTAAATCCAGCGTGATCGCAGTTATGCTTGGAGTGCTTCTTGCCGGGATCATCATGGGAGCGGTCAGTGCAGGTGCTTTCGGAGCGCTGCGGGCAGTTTTTTAAAAAGCAGAGAAATGTCCGGCGCATAGAGGCAGTAAGAAATAGATAAAGCAGAGCGCATAGAAAAGGACTCATTCAAATTGACTGGTTTGAATGAGTCCTTTTACTGTATTACGTTATCCATTGGAGGTTACCTCTTTCTGATAAATTTTTGTTTTGGGTGTTCGTTAAATATTTCTGGTGGTCCGTACCTTCCTTTCTTTAAAATTATAAGTGTTGGATTAAGTTTTCGGTGGTATCAGTCCTTTCTGTTTTTTCTTGTTTTCGTCTGATTTATTTTATGATTTTATTATAGCGGTGAAATTAAGATTTGTCAAGCATAAAAATAGAAAAAAATAAAAAAAGTAACAAATAAACTGTATAAACTGTATAAAAATTTTAAAAAATCTGAAAATTAATGGCAGTAGAAACATGGTAAAGGACAGAAAAACGTGATACAATAAAAAACAGCAAAAAGGAAGACCGCGGAAAAAGCGGCTGCCTGTCATTAGAAAAGAGTTGGTTTTATTATAGAAAGAACCAGTAATATAAATAGAAAGACAGACGACGGGTTTGCAGACAGGAGGAAGACCATGGAAATACCGGAAAGGAATCAGCCCTGCTGGTGCGGGAGCAATAAGAAATATAAAAAATGCCATGCGGCGTTTGACGAGAAGCTGAAGCTGTACGAGAGCAAAGGGGTTCTCATACCCAGCCATCAGATCATCAAAAACCAGGAACAGATCCGGAAGATCAAGGAAAGCGCGAAGATCAACATAGCTATTCTGGACTATGTGGCAGAGCATATCGGACCGGGAGTGACGACCCAGCAGATCGATCAGTGGGTAGCCCGGATCACCGAGGAAGCAGGAGCTGTGCCTGCCCCTTTGCATTATGAAGGGTATCCAAAAAGCGTATGTACCTCCGTCAATGAGCAGGTATGCCATGGGGTCCCGTCTGATGACGTGGTGCTCAAAGAGGGCGATATTGTCAATGTGGATGTATCTACGATTCTGGACGGCTATTTTTCAGATTCTTCCAGGATGTTCTGCATTGGAGAGGTCAGCCCCGAAAAGCAGCGCCTGGTGCAGGTGACAAAGGAATGCGTGGAAAAGGGATTGGAGAAGGTCAGACCCTGGGGATTTCTGGGAGATATGAGCCAGGCAGTTTATGACCACGCCCATGCCAACGGCTATTCTGTAGTCCGTGAGATCGGAGGGCATGGAGTCGGTCTGGAATTCCACGAAGATCCCTGGGTAGGCTATATCGGAAAAGCAGGTACCGGCATGCTCCTGGTACCAGGCATGATCTTTACCATTGAGCCCATGATCAATATGGGAAGCCATGAAATCTTTGTAGATGACAGCGATGGCTGGACTATATATACAGAGGACGGGCTTCCGTCTGCCCAGTGGGAGATCATGGTGCTGGTGACAGAGACAGGAGCGGAAGTGCTCGCCTGGTAGCAGGAGCGGAAATGAAAACAATCGAATTGATTCTGGACCATGAAATGGAAGGAAAAACCCTGGAGAAGCTTATGAAAGAAGAACTGGGACTTACCAAAAAGCAGATCCGAAGCGCCAAGTTCCGGGAACAGGGCATCTGTATCAACGGTATCCGCCAGCGGGCAACCGCCCGGGGCAGAGCCGGTGACTGCCTTTCGGTCTGCCTGGAAGAAGACCGCAGGGATACAGGGAAAGTCCTTCCGGTGACAGGAGCTCTGGAGATCCTGTATGAGGATGGGGATGTGATCGCGGTGAATAAACCGGGCGGTATTCCCTGTCATCCGGGCAGAGGGCATTACCGGGATTCTCTTGCCAACCGTCTGGCAGCATATCTGCAGGAAAAGGGAGAGAGCACCTTGCTGCGCTCGGTTGGAAGACTGGATAAGGATACCTCCGGGGTCATGGTATACGCCAAAAGTACGGCTGCGGCAGCGAGGCTGTTCTCCCAGAAGGAGCAGGGAATCTTTGAAAAAGAATATCTGGCGCTGGCGGAAGGAAAGATGCCAGAAAGCCAGGGAATCCTTGCCGCGCCCATAGGAAAGATGCCGGGAGAAAAATTGAAAATGCAGGTATCCGGGCACGGCAAACCGGCGCTTACCAAATACCGGGTACTGCGGGAAAGGGAAGGGTATTCTCTGCTGCGGTGCAGGATTTTTACCGGAAGGACCCACCAGATACGGGTTCATTTATCCTGGACAGGACATCCCATTGTGGGGGATGTCCTGTATGGAGACGGAGAAAACCGGGAAGAGCAGGGACTTGCCCTGCACAGCGGAAAAGCCGTGTTCTGCCAGCCCTTTACCGGGGAAAGGATTTTGGTATCTGCTCCGGTTCCGGCTGTCTTTCCTGCCTGGTGCAGGGAAGATTACCCGGAGGAAAGGACAGAGAAAGAGACGGGAAGAAAGACGGGAAAGGAAGAACCTGGATGGCAAAAATAGTAAAGACCTGTTGGCTGACGGTAGACGGGGAACCGGTATATGTGGAGAAAAAGAAGATAAAACATATGTATCTGAGAGTGGCAAAGCCGGACGGGACGATCCGGATTTCGGCACCGGCGGGTATGTCAGAACAGCAGATCAGCAGGTTTGTAAAGGAGAAAAGAGACTGGATCCGGCAGGCACGGCAGCGGGTTCGGCAGTCAGAAGAAAAGGTACTGACGCCGGAGGAAAAGAGAGAGCAGACAGAAGCCTGCCGGCAGCAGCTTCTTGCGATCCTTCCCCAGGTGATCGAAACCTGTGAAGCTGTGACAGGACTTCATGCAAATGAGTGGAAGCTCCGTGATATGAAAACCAGATGGGGCTCCTGCAATGTGGAAAAAAAGAGGATCTGGCTGAACATACAGCTTGCCGCATACCCCAGGGAATGCCTGGAATATGTGGTGACACACGAATTGGTGCATCTGCTGGAGCGGGGACATAACCAGGTTTTCTGGGGCTATATGGACCGTTATTTCCCCCGGTGGAGGCAGGTCAGAAAAATGCTTAGACAAGGAGAGTAAGAGATGGGATATGCAGTTGTAACACTGAAAAAAGGAGAGGGGAGAGCTTTAAAATCCGGCGGACTCTGGATTTATGACAATGAGATCGCCTCGGTCATGGGAAGCTTTGCGGATGGAGACCTTGTGCTGGTCCATGACTTTGACGGTTATCCCATGGGAAAAGGATTCATCAACCGGAATTCCAAGATCCGGGTGCGGATGCTGACAAGAAAAGAGGATACAGAGATTGATGACGCGTTTTTCAAAAAGAGAGTCAGGGATGCCTGGGAGTACAGGAAGAAGACGGTAGATACCAGCAGCTGCCGGGTAATCTTTGGAGAAGCGGACTTTCTTCCCGGGCTGGTGGTGGATAAGTTCGCGGATGTCCTGGTGGTGCAGTCCCTGGCTTTGGGAATCGATAAGAGGAAGGAAACGATCCTTCGCCTGTTGAAGGAGGTTCTGGAAGAGGACGGAGTAGTGATCCGGGGTATCTATGAGCGCAGCGATGCGAAGGTCAGACTTCAGGAAGGCATGGAACGGACCAAAGGTTTTCTGGGAGAACCCTTTGATACATTGGTGGAGATCGTGGAAAACGGCGTCAGATACCAGGTAGATGTCCAGGACGGACAGAAGACAGGATTTTTCCTGGATCAGAAATATAACCGTCTTGCCATCCAGAAGCTGTGCCGAGGGGCAGAGGTATTAGACTGCTTTACCCATACGGGCTCCTTTGCCTTAAATGCGGGAATTGCCGGGGCAGCCCATGT
>DWVZ01000153.1 GCA_019119975.1 Candidatus Blautia merdavium
ATATTTGAAGAAATCCTGGATCAGTTGGGGGAGATGCCCCTTCCTCCTTATATTACCCATAAACTGCAGGACAAGGAGCGTTATCAGACCGTGTATGCAAAGCATGAGGGCAGCGCGGCAGCTCCCACCGCGGGACTGCATTTTACCAAAGAACTGCTGGAACAGATCGAAGAAAAAGGGGTAAAGATTGCCCATGTAACCCTCCATGTAGGGCTTGGGACTTTCCGTCCGGTTAAGGTGGATGATGTAGAGAAGCATCACATGCACTCAGAATTCTATGTGGTGGAGGAAGACCAGGCAGCTATGATTAATGAAGCAAAGAGGAGCGGACACCGGGTGATCGCCGTGGGCACTACCAGCTGCAGGACTCTGGAGTCGGCAGCAGATGAAAACGGTATGCTGCAGGCAAAGAGCGGATGGACGGAGATCTTTATTTATCCGGGCTATGAGTTCAAGATCATCGACGCCCTGATCACCAATTTCCATCTGCCGGAATCCACGTTGCTGATGCTGGTGTCTGCGCTGGCTGGGAAAGAGCATATATTGAAGGCGTATGAAGAAGCAGTGAAGGAGAGGTACCGATTCTTCAGTTTTGGGGATGCGATGATGGTTGAGTAGGAGACAGCAGCAGGGAACAAAAAGATAGAGAACAGGGAAAACCTGGCAGTCAAGGAGTGGATCCTATAGAATAGGAGACTTGGCTGGCAGGTTTTTTGCGTGGCATTTTCGGGAAAGAAGTAGGAAGGAGAGATGGTACCTTTGGCAAACTGCAATTGTGTGTTATTTTGACAGGAATATACAGAATCCAAGGAAAAAGTTATTCCTGAAACTTCTGCTTCAGCCAGCAGCTCAGAAACTTCAGCTGTTCCTGGGAGTGGAACCAGTGCTCTCCCTTTGCCAGGACCGTCAGATCACAGTGAAACTTCTCCGCAAAGTGTGTTACAGAAGAAAACTCTATGAGGGCGTCGTACTCTCCATATAAAATCTTTGTGGGAATGTTCCACTGCTTTACGGGATGTGTCTGGACATACTGCCAATAGATCCAGGACAGTGTCTGACCAGAGGAAATTGTCATCACCTGCTCTTGCTCCAACTGTGCCAGGGAAATATGGGCTTGCTCCATCATTTTCAGAAGAAGCTGCCGCATGTCAAGGACCGGAGAAACCAAAAGGCAGCGCTGCAAAGGTTCCCTGTTAAAGCTCAGCATACTAAACCATGCTCCTATGCTGACTGCATAGAGAGAAATATGTTTCCAGAGTTTCCTGGCAAATGTCATGACACAAGTCAGTTCCGGGACAATGAGCCATGGGAGGAAAGTCCCGGTTTCCCGGGTCCGTTCCCCATGTTCTGGCAGATCTATGCTTAATACCTGATAACCGCAGGGACAGACTGCCTTGGCGATGAGAAAGGCTTCTTCTTTATTGCCGCCTTGTCCGTGGATATACAAATATAGCTTTTCGGATGGCGCACCCCATAGAAGGGCAGGAATGGTATGGATTCTTAGTTTTTATTTCTGAATCTTCATAATTCGGACTCCCCAGGACCCGACTCCAATGCATCGATGCAGCCGGATTTGATTGCCGGAAGATGTTCCTTTATTTTATCAGCTGACCAGTCCCACCATTTTAAGCGAAGAAGCCTGCCTATCGTATCATCCGAAAAACGCTTCCGGATAGGTCTTGCAGGAACACCGCCTACAATGGTATAAGGCGGAACGTTTTTGGTGACCACTGCCCGGGCGCCGATCACTGCTCCGTCGCCAACTGTAACTCCTGCCAGAATTACGGCGTCGTAACCAATCCATACATCATTGCCAATGACGATATCTCCTTTGTTTTCCCAGCTTTGCGCAACATCCTTTTTCTCCAGTTCCCATTCTTCATAAAATAAAGGAAACGGATAGGTGGACAGAGCATCCAGCCGGTGGTTGGCACTGTTAAAAAGGAATTTCGCCCCGCTGGCGATGGAACAGAATTTTCCGATTATGAGTCTGTCGTGATTGATAGGATACTGGTACAGTACATTTTTGTACTGGAAATCTTCCGGGGTGCCTTCGGGATCATGATACATGGTGTAATCGCCGACTTCGATATTCGGACGTGTGATCACATGTTTAAGATAGATGGTGTGGGTGTCCCCTGTCCTGGGGTAGATAAGTTTTGGTTCAGTCAATGTACTTTTCCTCCTGTCTGTTTCTATATTCATTGTAACGGGAGGATGGACAGTTCTCAATATACCAAACAATACAGAAGGAAACAGTAAAAAAGAGAGCTGTCCACGGAGGGCGGCAGGCGGCTATGCCAAGCGAAACGGCATACGAGGGGGCGGGAGATTGATCGTTCCGGTGCGAAAATAGTAGAAATGCACCATATCTTCGTGCTATAATTCTTCCAACGCAGACAGAACGATAATGGATAATAGGAAAGGAGTTTCTTTGAGTATGAAATATAATTATTATGCAACCCCTGAAAATATGAAACATCTTGAAGCGTGGGGATTTAACTGGCTTGAATTTGTTACTTCGATTCCTGTGCCTATGTTCCTTGTTACATCATATAAATCAAACGGCAAGGCAAATGCTTGTATGCAATCATGGGCAAGTTTTACAACAGGGGATAAAGGTACTCGTTTTTTTGCAATTCTTTCAAGTGTGAATAAGAATGGACATTTGTATAAGACAATAATGGAAGAGAAATGTGCTGTCATAAACTTCATGTCAGCAGATCTGTATGATACTTCTATGAAAACGATTAAAAATAATCAGTTTGAAGTTGATGAAATAGTGGAAGCAGGACTGACAAGCGTACCGGCGGATAAGGTGAATGCACCTATGATCGAGGAATGTTTTCTGAATCTTGAGTGTGAATTTTTGTGGGAAAAAGAAATTGTTCCCAATGATGACCATGCAATGATTTGTCTGGAAATTGTGAATGTGCATATCGATGAACAGCATCTTGATAACCGCATTGAAGAAAAGGGGATAATATATAATATTCATCATCCTATAAATCCAGAAAAATATAATGGCAAGGCACATGATTATGTTGGGATTGTAAAACCGATCATGGATGTTGGCGAGTATTAACTATCTGCAGCACACTTGAAACCATAGACAACTTTCCGTTTATCGTGTAAGCACCACTCCCTGCAGCTGAATACATGACCCACAGGACGGCTATTTCAAAACGGAAACAGCCGCCCTTTTTTATTTCTGATAAATTATTTTTCTTATGGCATATACAGAAAGACAATAGCTCTCTGCCAGCTCTTCCACAGAGATACCGCTGCGGTATTGGGAAATGATCGCTTTATTGCGTTCTGCAAATTCTTTCCGGCAGCCGGATACTTCACCCCAGGATTTATGCTGCTTGGCTTTGGCAGGTACATAAAGATATCCTGCCTGAATGTATTGCTGCAGTTCCTCCACCAGCGTCTCCGGAAGAATTTCAGATGCGTTGATATATTTCATGCGGGCTTCCTCCTTGATCGGTAAAGTCAAGAGGCAAAGCCAGCAATTCTCAGCGACGAAGATACTCCATGCAGCTGTCGCTTATACTGGCTTTGCATGGAGCTCTGCTTTGTTTTTCTTTTTCTTATTTACGCACATAATACTTCACCACCATAGTTTTCATAGTTTTATTTAAGCAAAGTGTATCACTCCAAATGCAAGAATTCAAGTATACCAGATATTGTAATGTTATCTGATTTTGCAAAGCTCCTGCCTTTCAAAAGAAAATTACGCAATCTGCTTCAGGCGCATCATATAATACCATATGGAAAGCAGAAAAAATGCAGAGCTTTCAAAAATCTGTAAAAGCAAGGAGAACTTCAATGATAGCAAAAACCTCATATCCTTTTCAGCTTCCGCCCCTTCCCTATGCTTACGATGCTTTGGAACCATACATTGACGAAGAAACCATGCACCTGCATCACGACAGACATTTTCAGACCTACATCGATAATCTGAACAAAGCTCTGGAACCTTATCCTGTGTACCACACCTGGACACTGGAAAAGCTTCTGGCGAATTTAGACCATCTGCCGCCCAGCCTGCGGACCGCTGTGAGAGAGCAGGGCGGAGGTGTATACAATCATGATCTGTACTTTGACACGATGATACCCGGAGGAAAGCCAATGCCCCAGGAGATTGCCCTGGCTTTCGGCGGGGAAGAACCGTGGAAAACGGAAATGAAGAACGCGGCTCTGGGACAGTTCGGCTCAGGATTTGCCTGGCTGGTATCAGACTGCAGCGGAAAACTCAGTGTCGTAGCCCTTCCCAATCAGGATAATCCTCTTTCCATAGGGCTGTATCCCCTTCTGCCGCTGGATGTGTGGGAACATGCCTACTATCTGAAATATCATAATCTGAGAGGCGATTATATTGACAACTGGTTCCGGATCATCAACTGGGATATGGTTATGGCAAAACTAGAGGAAAGGCAAAGGTGCAGAAGAAAAGGATTCCTTGCCCCTGCTTTGTGACCATGGTATAATGTGAACACTTAATGAGCGCAAGCCAAAGGCGCCGCGGGAATTTAGTGAGAACATATGCCTGGACACTTAGCGAATGCAAGCCAGAGGCGCAGCATGAGGTTAGTGACCATGGTATAATGTTGAACACTTAACGAGCACAAGCCAAAAGCGGAAAACCTTACAGATACAACGGAACAGGTTTTCCGTTTGATAAAGCAGCAAAGGAGATTAAAAAATGACAGAACAAGGGAAAAACGGCTGGAGCAGAAAAATTTATCTGGAGCTGCCCATACCGAACGAAACAGATCATGTCTCAGATCAGGAGCGGATCCTGAGAGCCCTGCCGAAAGAGCTGGGAGAAGTCAGGTGCAGCCTGCAGGCAGTCAGGAATTTTTATCCTGTCTGCAGGGACGCTGACTGGAAGGTCACAGCTTTCCTAGTCTGGGACGGCAGAAGCTGGGAACTGGCGGATATCGAACCCGGAGATACTGTGAAAGATCATTATGGAATCTGTGCAGACCTGGGAAGCACCACTCTTACAGCAGAGCTGGTGGATATGAACACGGGGGAAGTGCTCTGTCAGAAATCCGGGTTTAACCGGCAGATCCGGTTCGGGGAAGATATCCTTACCAGGATTTTTTACGGAAAGGACAGTAAGGAGAAGACCGAAGAGATCAGGCAAGCTGCTGTGGACAGCTTTCTGGAGCTTTTTGGAAAAATAGAGCAGGACACAGGGATTTCACCAAAGGAGTGCGGCGCATTGGTCATTGCCGGCAATACCACCATGATTCATTTCCTTCTGGGGCTGGATGCCTTCTGTGTGTTCTCCAGCCCCTATGCGGTAAGGACGCTGAAGCCGGACTGCTACCGGGCAAAGGAGCTGGGATTTCCGTTAAAAGGCTATGTTTACTGTTATCCGGGACAAGCCAATTATCTGGGCGGAGATATTCTCAGCGGTATGGTAGCAACGGAGCTTTATAAACGGGAAGGGCTGTCTGTCTTTCTGGATATCGGTACAAACGGAGAGCTGGTCATAGGGAACCGGGATTTCCTGGTGGCAGGCGCCGGGGCAGCAGGACCGGCGCTGGAAGGCGGCGTGGTAAAGACCGGTATGCGGGCGGAGACAGGCGCGGTGGACCGGGTAAGCATCGAGGACGGGCAGATCTGTCTCCATGTCCTGGGAGAGGGAGAAGCGAGAGGAATCTGCGGCTCCGGAATTGTGGACTTGCTTGCCCAGATGTTTTTAAACGGCTGGCTGGATATGAGAGGAAGACTGGTAAAAGAGGCTTCGGATCACATTACAGAAAAAGAGGGAGAACTGGCAGTCTGCTATGCCCCGGGGCTGTATTTTTATCAAAGCGACATTGAGGAATTCTTAAAGACAAAGGCAGCCGCAGGCACCATGGTGGAGTATATGATGCAGGAAGTGGGGCTGACCATGGGAGATATTGACCGGTTCTATGTGGCAGGGGCGTTTGGCACCCACATAGACAAAGAATCCGGGGTAACAGTGGGGCTCTATCCCGATATTTCCAGAGACAGGATCCTGCTTTCGGGCAATACTTCTCTGCTGGGCGCAAGGAGAATGCTCCTTTGCAGGGAGGAAAAAGAGCAGGTAGAAAGGCTGCTTGAGAAGATGGTCTATATCCAGTTCGGGGCTGTGGACAATTTTGTCCATCTGATGGCAGCGGCAGAGGCGATCCCTCATACGGATTACGCCAGATACCCCAGCGTGGTAGAAGAGTTAAAAAGAAGAGGACGCCTGTAGTCTCAGGACTGCAGGCGTCTTAAATCGGCATAAAAATCAGGGTAAGAGATGCTGACACAATCGCTGTTCAGAATCTCCGTTTCTCCGTTTCCTGCCATTGCCGCAATGGCAAAGGACATGGCAATGCGGTGGTCCATATGGCTGTCCAGGACTGCTCCTGTCAGCGGTTTTCCTCCCCGGATCACCATACCGTCCGGAGCAGGCGTTACGTCGGCTCCCATTTCTTTTAAATGATGGACAATAATATCCAGGCGGTTGGACTCTTTTACTTTTAATTCCTGGGCATCCCGGATGATGGTGGTTCCCTCTGCAAAAGCTGCCATTACGGCAATGACCGGAAGCTCATCGATCAGGGTGGGAATGATGCCGCCTTCGATGACGGTGCCTTTTAAGGCGCTGTGTCTCACCAGCAGATCCGCGGTTAATTCTCCGCAGTGTTCCTGTTCATTCAGAATCTCAATATCTGCACCCATAGCGCGGCAGACTCTTAAGATACCGTCCCGGGTAGGATTGATGCCTACGTTTTTTATAAGGATCTCTGAACCGGGGATCAAAAGACCCGCGGCAATGAAATAAGCGGCAGAGGAAATATCCCCCGGCACTTCCACCTTTTGTCCGGTCAAAAGCGGATCCGGCTGTACAGAAACCGTGGTTCCCTCGGTCTGGATCTCTGCGCCGAAGGAGCGCAGCATCAGCTCAGAATGGTTCCTGGATACAAAGGGTTCCGTCACTTTAGTGGTGCTGTCTGCATAGAGACCTGCCAGGAGCACGCAGGATTTTACCTGGGCAGAGCTGACCGGCGACTGATAATGGATCCCGGTCAGAGGCATTCCCTGGATGGCAAGGGGGGCGCAGCCGTTTCCGGGGATGCTTTCAATCGATGCTCCCATCAGGGACAGCGGAGTGATGACTCTTTTCATAGGGCGCTTGCGGATGGAAGCGTCTCCGGTAAGACTGCTGGAAAAATCCTGTCCTGCTAGGATGCCGGAGAGCAGACGCATGGTCGTTCCGCTGTTGCCCACATCCAGGACAGTCTCCGGTGCGGACAGACCGTGGAGCCCTTTTCCGTGGATCAGGATCTCTGTGGGGTTTTCTTCAATGGCAATCCCCATTTTCCGAAAGCAGCTGATGGTGGAAAGGCAGTCTGCTCCTCTTAAAAAGTTTGTGACAGAAGTTGTTCCCTGGGAAATGGCGCCTAACATGACAGCCCGGTGGGAGATGGATTTATCTCCCGGTATGGTCAGTTCCCCTTTCAGTGGAAGGGATTTTGTAAATTTCATAATCGAAAAGCCTCCTACCGTTCATAAATAATGTAATTTCGTTTTGCAAGCTGTTCGGCAGCGGTTTTCTGCGCTGCCTCGTCGTAAAAATTGATCTTGAGGACTCCGTCTTCAAACTCCCGGTTATGCAGGATCCCGATGTTCTTAATGCTGATTCCGTTCATGGATAAAATTGTAGCGATGGTGGCGATGGCGCCGGTTTCATCCACAATATCGCAGTAAAGGGAAAATTCCTTTTTCAGAGGACCGCTGGGGGAATCGCTGAAGGAATTCCTGTATTCTCTGGACTGGTCGAACATCTCGTACAGCCCGTTGGCGTCTCTTTGGTCGACCAGGTATTTTGCCTGTACAATGAGACGGATGTATTCATCCAGTACTTTGGAAATATTCTCCGGGTTTTCCAGGCAGATCTGCTGCCACATATGGGGTGAAGAGGAGGCGATCCGGGTGATATCTTTAAAACCTCCTGCAGCAATAGACTTCATGTATTCCTGGGGAGAATCCAGCTTTTTCACCACATTGACCAGAGAAGCGGCGACAATGTGGGGAAGGTGGCTGATAGATGCCGTGATATAATCGTGTTCTTCCCAGGTAAGGATCATAGGCAGGGCGCCGATGGAGGTCACCAGCTCTGTGTAATTTCCGATTTTATCAAGTCCCGCCTCTTCGGAAGGGGTCAGGATATAATAAGCGTTTTCGATCATATGATCCGTGGAATTCTCATAGCCGGTTTTTTCGCTTCCTGCCATGGGATGACCGCCGATAAAGCTTTCCGCAAGCCCCAGTTCGGTTACTCTCTTATGGATCTCCCCTTTGACGCTTCCCACATCTGTCAGGATGCAGTTGGGACGGATGGTTTCCTTCAGCCAGGGAAGGCACTCCAGATTGTAATCAACGGTGGCGCACAGAAAAATATAATCGCACAGGGCAAAGCGGCTGTCCCGTTCGGTACAGGCGATGTCCACGATTCCGTCGAATACTGCATCATCCAGTACTTCCTTTGTCCTGTTGTAGGCAAGAATCTGCCAGTCCGGATGAAATTTCCGGACCGCTTTTGCTATGGAGCCTCCGATCAGCCCCAATCCGATAAAACCAATGGTGGTGGTTTCCATGTATTTCAATGCTCCTTCTTATTTTCTCTTATGTCTTCTAAATAACAGTACTTAAACAGTAATATTTTAAGGCAGGCGGGGAAAAAAGTCAACAATTTCACACATTAAAGTGAAAAAATATACAGATTAGGTCAACAAAAAGCAGGTTCAGGACAAAAAGACGAAATCTTCTCAGAATTCGGACAAAAAAACTTGTGTAATTTGAATATAATACTTGAATTATTGAAAGATTTTTAGTAGAATATACACATACTAGAAATGGGAGGTATTACATATGGACGTTTTTAGAACCGACAGAATACGTAATGTGGTCCTGCTTGGCCATGGAGGAGCCGGAAAAACAACTCTGGCTGAGGCAATGGCTTATTTATCAGGCATGACAAGCCGATTAGGAAAAGTGGCAGATGGCAACACAGTCAGTGATTATGATAAAGAGGAGATCAAAAGGAAATTCTCAATTTCTACATCTGTGATTCCGGTTGAATGGGGAAAAGTAAAGATCAATGTATTGGATACACCGGGCTATTTCGACTTTGTGGGGGAAGTAGAAGAGGCAGTGGCAGCAGCGGACGCCGCGATCATCGTTGTTTCCGGCAAGGACGGCATCCAGGTAGGAACCCAGAAGGCATGGGAGCTCTGTGAAAAATACAACCTGCCCCGTATGTTCTTCGTTACCGAGATGGACATTGACGAAGTCAGCTACCGCCAGGTAGTAGAAGATCTGACAGAACTGTACGGAAAGAAAATCGCGCCTCTGCACATGCCCATCCGTGAAGAAGGCAAGTTTGTAGGCTATGTCAATATCGTAAAACAGGCAGGACGCCGTTACATCGAAAAAGGTCAGAAAAAAGAATGCCCGGTTCCGGAATATCTGAATGAATATCTGGAAAAATATCATGAGATCCTGATGGAATCTGTTGCAGAGATCAGCGAAGAGTTTATGGACCGTTATTTTGCGGGAGAAGCTTTTTCTGTAGCAGAGGTTTCTGCTGCGTTAAAGACCAATATTTCTGACGGAAGCATCATTCCGGTATGTATGGGTTCTGCAGTGAACATTCAGGGCGTGGCAAACCTTCTGGACGATATCTGCGGATACTTCCCAAGCCCGGATCAGAAGACCTGCGCAGGCATGAATGCCAAGACCAATGAAATTTACCAGGCAAATTACGATTTCACAAAGGCAAAATCTGCTTATGTGTTTAAGACCATTGTAGATCCTTTCCTGGGCAAATATTCTCTGATCAAGGTTTGCTCCGGTGTTATCAAGAGCGACGATACTCTTTATAATACCGCAAAAGAGAGCGAAGAAAAACTGAATAAATTGTATGTATTAGAAGGCGCGAAGCCCATTGAAGTTTCCGAACTTCATGCAGGCGATATCGGTGCCATCGCCAAACTGAATACGGTTCTCACAGGCGATACCCTTGCTACAAAAGCAACACCGATCCTTTACGGAAAGACCGATATTTCTGTGCCCTATACTTACAAGCGTTATAAGACGGTAAACAAAGGGGATGAGGATAAGGTTTCCCAGGCACTGGCAAAGATGATGCAGGAAGACCAGACTCTTAAAGTAGTCAATGATTCTCAGAACCGCCAGACACTGCTGTACGGTATCGGCGAACAGCATCTGGACATTGTTGTGAGCAAATTAAAAGAACGCTACAAAGTCGACATTGTGCTTTCTGAGCCCAAGGTTCCGTTTAAAGAAACCATCCGCAAGAAAGCCGATGTGGAATACAAATACAAAAAACAGTCCGGCGGCCATGGTCAGTACGGCCATGTAAAGATGACCTTTGAACCTTCCGGCGATCTGGAGACCCCATACGTCTTTGAGCAGACCGTTGTAGGAGGAGCTGTGCCGAAGAACTATTTCCCGGCAGTAGAAAAGGGCATTCAGGAATCTGTGGTCAAAGGACCTCTGGCTTCTTACCCGGTTGTAGGTGTGAAGGCAAACTTATACGATGGTTCCTATCATCCTGTAGATTCTTCTGAAATGGCATTTAAAACAGCTGCTATCCAGGCATTTAAGAAAGGCTTTATGGAAGCTTCCCCGATTCTTCTGGAGCCCATCGTTTCCATGAAGGTCAGCGTTCCGGATAAATATACCGGAGATGTTATGGGAGATCTGAATAAAAGAAGAGGACGTGTTCTGGGAATGAATCCGGATACGGAGCACAAAGGAAATACCGTGATCGAAGCAGACGTTCCGATGCTGTCCATCTATGGCTATTCCACCGATCTTCGTTCGATGACAGGCGGAAGCGGAAACTTCTCTTATGAATTTGCACGCTATGAGCAGGCTCCTTCTGATATTCAGGAAAAGGAGATCGCTGCCAGAGCCAACGCAGAAGACGACTGATTTTCATTTCGGCAATCACTTTCTTTTATACAGGAAGCCGTCTTGCAGAGAAATCTGTACAGGACGGTTTCCCTATGGGGCATTAGCGCAGTTGGGAGCGCGCAACATTCGCATTGTTGAGGCCGTGGGTTCGAATCCCATATGCTCCACTAAATCAATATAATTCGAACCTTTATCCAATTGGAGACGGGTTCGGATTTATTGTTTATATTGAAGAAATTGAAGATTGGTAAATGCAAAAAAAGGAGGACTGCCGCGTATGGCAATCCTCCCACTGTCTTTATGTAGTTTTGCTTCGCTCAGCGTCCCTTTTCTGTTTCCACTCTGAAAAAGCTCATTTGCCCTTGTCACTTTCATAATACTTCTGAATGATCGAAAGAAGACTTCTTGCTAAAGAATTATATACAAACTCCGGAACTTCGGCAGTGTCGATTTTGTTTGCCTCAATGGTGTTTCTTTTATCCATTTGTTTCCTTCCTTCACGGTGTACAGGCGCGTTTTGCAATGCGGATAAGTAAAAAGATATGCCCACCGCGTTTGCATCGCTTACAGGACAAAAAACATTTGATTTTCGACTTTTATCCCGACAGTATTTCGCCCGTCTTCTTTGGCTGGATCAGCTTTGCGCTGGACGGGTAATTGAGTGTGATCAGTGCGGGCTTACCAAACCCCTGCTTCTTTTTGCAGATCAAGCCCCAAGATTCCAGTTCCCTGAATATCCGCGTCGCGCATTGCCGATTGCGGTGCAGTTTCTTCTGTGCCTGTTCAACAGTGAAATAAAGACGGATCGTGCCGTCTGTCTCTATAAAGCCATTGACCTTTGAAATGCTGGCTCTATCCAGCATGAGCGCATATAGTACGTTGCGTCGTTTGAAAGATCTGCGAGGCTGTCCTCCATGAGAAACCGTGGAAACGGTATGTAAGATGCCGAGAGGCTATCGATGGTAAAGCGTAAAAAGTTCTCTGTCATTGCGACCTCCTGTCCCATCATATCCATCAAAAGATTGTATTGATAGATTGATGGATGACTATATTGAGAGTTGGTTTATTTCTTGTTGATTTGGGTGTGAATTTCATCCTTTGTGACCGTTCGGAAATCAGCCGTCTTACAATCCAATAACGGAACGATCTGGGCAGTCAGTCTATCCACCGTCTGAAAACCTGGCGGCGGAAAACCCATATGTGGATAAACTGATGTGATTAATATTTGTGGCGGCACGACTGACAGCGGCGGCGAGTTTCTTTTGCTCGATGTAATCCACCTTGATGATGTAACCGTCAATGACCATTTTGCGGAAATAGGCGCTCATATTCCGGGTGCCAAGCTGTGCCATTTTGTGGCGAATCAAATTGCGGTTCCTGTTCGGTGACGCACGCCTCAATGCGGGTGAGGCTGGTACGGTCTGCCATGGCAAATAACCTCCTTACACCTTACAACGGACATTTTTTCTGCGTTTGATGAGTACCGGTCAAATAATATTTTTAGTTTTGAAAAATTGGAAAGCCCCGGAACGGCGGTGTTCCGGGCGGCGGGTATGAGATCTTAGAAGAATAGCAAGCACAGCCGGTGTACGTACACACGGCGAAAATAGGCAGATCAGCCTTGCGGTCAGTCTGCCCTTTTTGGTTTGTTGGGATAATCTCAAACCCTGATAGCGGCGGATGGAAACCGCTTTTGGAATGATGGAAAAGAGGACTTGATTTTATTCGTTTTTCCGATTATACTTATACGGAATTGTTGTATCTATTGAACGATGCAAAGGAGCGCGGCATGAAATATCTATCTGTCACACAGACCGCCCAGCGGTGGGGCATCTCCACCCGACGCATCCAGATTTTATGTGGTCAAGGGCGAGTCCCTGGCGCAATCCGGGTCGGGAAATTCTGGGTCATTCCAGACGATGAGCCAAAGCCCTCCGATGCGAGAATTAAGAGCGGGAAGTACATCAAGAGCCACAAAGATAAAGGGTCAAAGGAAGCATATGAAAACAAATGACAGACCGCTTACTGATTTGATGAAAGCCTTGGACACTGGCGCGGCACAACTTCCTGATTTTCAGAGAGGATGGTATGGGATGATGGGCGGATCAGAGTGCTTACACTCAGCGTGATTCACAATTTCCCGGTAGGAGCGGCGATGTTTCTGGACTAAGAACAAACCCGAAACGATTTGCCTCCAATTTGAACCGAGGGTCATTCGCCGCAGTTTTGCATCCGCTTCTGCTATGCAGAATGTAGACCTCCTCAGACGGGAAAGGTCATTCGCCATAAAAGCAACATGGAGGTGTATTATGCCTACACTAAACAAAATATTTGACAAGTGCGGCGTTGCACTTTACCAGAATGAGAGCCTCGATCTCGATCATTATTACCAAGAGCCGTATCAGGATGAGGGTGATGAAATCAAGGTGATTGGAGAGCCGTTCGAAACGGATAAATCCAAGAAAATCAGGAAGTATGACCTCTTTGCAGAAGATCGCAGTTTCTCAAATTTTTCATTCTTCATGGATGGCTCGCGTAGAACCTACAAAATTGGCGATATTGTGATTGATGGCAAGAAGATTTATCCGGTTGTCGTTGCTCAAATCCGTGCTGGTTGCACAGAACGAGATAGTCAGAAAAAACTTCATACCTACCAGTCACATCAAACGATACAGAGAAAGAATCTTTTGCTGTTGAGCGATAAGGTGAATACGGTAGATTTCAAAGAAATCCAGCAGCGGATCACTCGGACAAAAGTTGCGCAAGAAATGTTTCTGGAAGTGGTTGATTATCGCTTTGAGCCGGAAAAACACAACATTCCTGTTAATGCGGCAATCGCAAAAGCTAATACCATGATGCACAATATGGAAATTGGTATTCTTTCAGATATGGTTAAATCCGGAGCCTTGGATACGGATCGGATGCTGGTGGTTGATGGTCCGCTTCAATTTCTCCGCCAAGACACTGGCAAACCGGAATTTGCCGACTTGTTTTACAATGTGATCGGCGTTTCAAAAAGTATCAATCCTATGCTCCCGACATCCAGCAAATCCAAACGCGGAGGAACGCAAATTGGTGCAGAACTTTTGAAACTTGAATACGGGGAACGCACCCCTGTGTTCCTGAAAGAGAATGATCGTGGTAGAAGGTTTGGCGTATGGTATTTAAGGATTCGTCCAAAGAATAGAATGTCAAATCCACTTGAAGGGATCATCAAAATCGAAAAGATGGCGTTGGAGGACTATTACGATAATGGAATTCCAACAGACGTTGTTGACACAATTTCATTATCGCTACTTAATGAGTGCTCGCCTACTTGCTATGGGCGTGATGAACGATGGGCAAGTCACCT
>DWVZ01000018.1 GCA_019119975.1 Candidatus Blautia merdavium
TTCTTGGTATCTTTCCATTCCACCTGATCTACAAAGTTATGAAGCGCCACTGTTTTTCCTGCAAACACCGGGTTGGTATCCATTTTTTCTTTCAGGAACCGGCTGCAGCAGATGATCCGGTCGATATACCGGTACACCTGAATTCCATTCCAGAACGTCGCTTCCATCATGCCGACAGCCGATTTCGCAGCCGACCCGTGGATACATTTTCCTTTCACACAATTCAGGAAATGCCCTCCCAGGCATTTTTCGCAGTTTTCATGCCGGTCAGGATGATGCAGCATATGATTTGGACAAATCAGCTGATAATCATGCGCCGTATAAATAATCCTGCATGGCCGTTTTTTCTCTTTTCTCCACTTCACAATCTCCAGAATAATAGACGGTGTCAGCTGATAATTAAAGTTGTTGATGTGGCACACATCCGGCTGAAAATCTTCCAGTACAAGTCTAAGCTTTCTTCTTGCTTCCACACTGTAGATAGTCTTGATCGGATAGGTCAGTTTCGAAATCTTAGAACCGCCATGAAAATCCATGTCCGATGTATAAGCATTCACACGGTTTCCCACACAACGGCCCTCATGCTCCATGCCAAAAAACTGAACCTCATGCCCCTGCTTTTCCAGATATTCGCCAAGTTTAAAAATATACGTCTCAGATCCTCCGTTTGGATAGAGGAACTTATTGATCATCAGTATCTTCATCGTTATCCCCTTACAGTTATCGCTCATACAGTCTCACCGTCTCCGCTACGACTTCATCCCAGTCATATTTCCCGCAGATGAACTCTGCAGCGTCCTTTTTATACCCCTGCACCAGTTCCTCCTGGTCGCAGGCAGTCTGTAGTTTCTCTCTCAGATCTTCCACATCACCTCGGCGGAATACCATCGCCTTGTCTTCCACGACTTCGGTACATTCTGCGATGTCTGACACCAGACAGCAGTTTCCGTAACTCATGGCTTCCAGCAGACTCAGAGGCATGCCCTCCAGATCCGAAGGGAGGGTATATAAGTAAGCATTGCTGTACAATTCTTCTAGCATCTGTCCGCGGACAAACCCAGTAAACAAAATCCGGTCATCTCCGGCTGCCATTACCTTCAGTTCTTTGACAAACTGGTCTGTATCGGATGTCCCGCCCGCGATCACAAGCTTTTTGTCTGTCTTCACCTGGCGGTATGCCCGGATCAGATAGTTAAGCCCTTTTTCCGGTACCAGCCTTGCCAAAAACAAGATGTATCCATCCTTTTCCAGCCCGAACTTTTTTCGGATCAGATCCGCTTCATGAGCTTTTGGATGATTCACTCCATTTGGGATAAATCTCGTCTTCCGCCCGTATGTTTTCATGAAGTAGTCCTGTACTCCTTTGCTCAGCACAATCACTTCATCTGCAAAACGGACAGCGCATTTTTCTCCCAGCATGATATAGGTGCTGGCAAGCTTGCCCCATTTGGCTCTTTGATGATCCAGACCGTGGATTGTCGCAATGCATCGTTTTCCCATTAATTTTGGCAGCCACAGCATGGCGCACGGACCTTCCGCATGAAAATGTACCACGTCATACGGCCCGAAGGCTGCACGAATTGCTGCCACGGTGGAGGCACTCATCGCTGCCAGTCCTCGCTTATCAATCGTAGGAACATTCACGATCCGCACCCCTTTGTATGTTGTTAATCCTTTTTTTCCGCCCTGCTTTCCGCTTCGGTTATAGCAGGTCACCTGATGCCCCAGCTTTGCCATTCGGGTGCTCAGTTCTTCCACTACTACTTCCACGCCGCCCTGTCCCAGAGCCGGCATACATTTCATGCCAAGGAAAGCAATGCGCAGTCGACTTTGTTTCTTCTTTCCCATCACATCGATCCTTCTTTTTTCACCACTGCAAGCACCGTCTTAAACAAAATGCGGAAATCCATCCCCACACTCCATTCGGTAATGTAATCCGTATCCAGCTTGACCACTTCCTCAAAGTCTGTGATCTCGCTTCTTCCGCTTACTTGCCACATTCCGGTAATCCCCGGCTTAATAGCAAGTCTTGCCCGGTGGTGCAGTTCGTATTTTTCCCACTCATCCAGCGTCGGCGGCCTGGTCCCCACCAGGGACATATCCCCTTTCAATACGTTGAAAAACTGCGGGAATTCATCGATTGAGGTCACCCGGATCAGATGTCCGATCCCGGTCTTCTTCCTGCCGTCCGGCAGAATCTTATTTCCAATCACACGGGTATCAAAATCCAGCTTGAACATCATGCCGTCTTTCACCCGGTTTTCTTTCATCAATTCTTTTTTACGTTCCTCCGCATCCAGATACATGCTTCGAAACTTATACATTTTAAATTTCTTTCCGTTTTTTCCTACCCTTACCTGTGAAAAAAAGATCGGACCCGGTGACTGGATATAAATAGCCGGTGCAATAAAGACAAATAAGATTCCTGTCAGAATACATCCTACCAGTCCCCCTGCGATATCCAGGCATCGTTTCAGGAATGCCTGCTTATCTGTTGTATAATTGATACTGGTAGTCAGTACCAGATAGTTTCCGATCTTCTCCACCAGCGGTTTCTTTCCCACCTTGTTGGTAGCCTGAGAAATATTAAAGTGTACAGTAACTCCAGTTTCCACCAGCTTGTCTATCAGGCTTTGAGGAAGTGTTTCGTCATCTCCTGGAATCAAAAGCACCTCATCAATCCATTCCCGGCAGACATATTCCGGTGCGGTATCGACATTTGCCACCACCTGCAGTCCTCCGATATCTTCTCCAACGATATTCCGGTCGGCAATCACCAGACCGGCCAGATTGTACATTTCATAATTATGATGCTTGATGCTTAAAACCACATCCAGAGCCGCCCGGTCGGTAGTCACGATCAGGAGGGAGCGGTCTCCGCCTGTCCGCATCTTCTTCCGGAGCATCCGCTTCCATAGAAGACGCACCGCATAGGTGAGGAAGAGATAAATCACACCTGTCATATACAAAACGATTCTGGAATAATTCGCTGCTTCCTGAATCGTAAACAGATACAGCGTAGCAAACAGAAGTACCAGTACTACATGTTTCAGGGTGACGGCAAACTCCAGATAATATCCCCGTTTCAGTACATTTTTAAATGTTTCAAAGAAAAACAGCACGACAACATCTGCCAGTTCCAGAAAGATTGCCATATTCAGATATAACTGCGATTCATAAGGGCTGCCTGTTCTGTGCCGGAGCAGGTAGGCAAGAATAAATGCCGCCTGCAGGCAGATCAGATCCAGCAGGATAAAATCGCTGTGTTTTAACCATCC
>DWVZ01000154.1 GCA_019119975.1 Candidatus Blautia merdavium
AGTCTTTCTGCCTGGTTAAAAACTTCAGAATCTCTGGCAGTGGGCGAAGACGGACGGAGGGAAAAGGAGCGGGAGCTGCTGCTTGCCGCTATTGAAAACAGTACGGACACCACCACCCGAAAAATCAAGATTCATCTGGAAAATGACGGTGTCAACTGGAAGATCCAGATGGATTCGGAGATTGCCCAGGCAGTGTTCGGCGATATCCAAACCGCGATGGAGGATGTCTCGGAGGATGTGGAATAAGATAACGGGCGCCAGCCCCGCAACAGCGGCTGACACCCGTTTTTTCTCTTATTTATTCTTTTATTCCTGAATTTCTTTTTTCACATCTTCCCTGATCTGGATTCCCAGCTCTTCCAGCTGTTTCTCATCTACCAGATCCGGAGCCTCTGACATCAGGCAGGAAGCGTCTTTCACCTTCGGGAAGGCGATCACGTCACGGATGGAGTCTTCCTTTGCCATCAGCATCACCAGACGGTCCAGACCATAGGCAAGCCCTGCGTGAGGGGGAACGCCGTACTTAAAGGCATCCAGCAGGAAGCCAAACTGCTTGTACGCCTGCTCCTGGGTAAAGCCTAACACTTCAAACATCTTTTCCTGGATATCATTCTGATGGATACGGACAGAACCGCCTCCGATCTCATTTCCGTTTAATACAATGTCGTAAGCTTTCGCCCGGACACGTCCCGGGTCAGAATCAATGTAGGCAAGGTCTTCTTCCATAGGCATGGTAAACGGATGGTGCATTGCCATAAAGCGGTTCTCTTCCTCAGACCACTCCAGCAGCGGGAATTCTGTGATCCATACGAAACGGTATTCGTTCTTGTCCAGCAGTTCCATCTGCTTTGCCAGCTCCAGACGAAGAGCGCCCAGTACATCCCAGACCAGTTTGGTCTTGTCTGCGGCAAATAACAGCAGGTCTCCGTTTTCTCCCTGCATTGCCTGGATCAGGGCAGTCATTTCCTCTTCCTTCATAAATTTGGCAAAAGAAGATTTCACTGTGCCGTCCTCCCCGATGGCAATGTACGCAAGCCCTTTGGCTCCATAGCCTTTAGCAAATTCTACCAGCTTGTCGATCTTCTTTCTGGGCATGGATCCCTGTCCCTTGGCATTGATACCCCGCACGCTTCCGCCGTTTTCCAGAGCGCCTTTAAAGACTGCGAACTCACAGTCCTTTACCACCTGAGACACATCGGTCAGTTCCATGCCAAAGCGCAGGTCCGGCTTGTCCGAGCCGTAGCGGTTCATTGCCTCGATCCAGGTCATTCTCTGGATGGGAAGCTCTACCTTTACGCCCAGCACCTTCTCAAACAGGAAAGCCAGCATTCTCTCATTGACATCGATCACGTCATCCACATCCACAAAGGAAAGCTCCATGTCGATCTGGGTAAACTCCGGCTGGCGGTCTGCCCTTAAATCTTCGTCCCGGTAGCACCTTGCCAGCTGGAAATAACGGTCGTATCCGGAGCACATCAACAGCTGCTTAAAGATCTGAGGAGACTGAGGAAGCGCATAGAAGCTGCCCGGATGCACACGGCTGGGAACCAGGTAGTCTCTGGCGCCTTCCGGCGTACTCTTGATCAAGGTAGGGGTCTCGATCTCCAGAAATCCCTCATTGGCAAGAAACTGGCGCACCAGGGTAGACACCTGGGAGCGCAGCATCATATTTCTTTGCAGGTCCGGTCTTCTCAAATCCAGATAACGGTATTTCAGGCGCACTTCCTCCCTTGTCTTGCTGTTCTCCTCAATGGGAAACGGCGGAGTCTCCGCTTCTGCCAAAACCCTGAGAGACTGTGCCCGCAGCTCGATCTCTCCTGTAGGAAGATTTGGATTGACAGCGCCGGAGCGGGCTTCCACCCGTCCTGTCACTGCAATGACAAATTCGCTTCTCAGCTTTCCTGCTTTCTCAAAGCCCTGTTCGTCAATATCCCCGTTTTCAAAAATCACCTGCATGATGCCGGAACGGTCCCGTAAATCCACGAAAACGATCCCGCCCTTATTGCGGCTTTTCTGCACCCACCCCATTAAGGTCACGGTGCTGCCAATGTCTGCCTTTGTCACTTCTGTACATCTGTGGCTTCTCTTCAGCCCCTTCATTGATTCTGCCATTGTCTGCAATCTCCTTCAATCTATTCTTTCCAGTCCGTTTTACAGCTGTGTGTCATTGTACACTTCTTCGATCAGGCTGTAGCCTTCATTTGCCAGCTGTTCTTTCTGGAATTTTTTATTCTTCTTGGCATATACGATATTTACGGTCTGTCCCTGGCTTCTTTCCTCTCCTGCTTTTTTCATGACTTCCAGGATCTTTTCTGATGACAGCTTCTTATCCAGCAGATATGCCTTCTTCTCCTTTGCTTCCGGTACTTTGAATCCTTTTTCCATCAGCAGCATAACGATACGCTCAAATCCAATGGAGAATCCTGTCGCCGGAGTAGGGGTTCCTGTAAATTTGCCGATCATTTCGTCATAGCGTCCGCCGCCGCCTACACTTCCTGCGAATCCGTCGATGGAAATCTCGAAGATCGGTCCTGTATAATAAGACATTCCTCTTACTAAAGTAGGATCAAATTCCAGTGTAAAGTTGGCTGTCTTTGCCTGCATAACGCTCTCGATGATAGTGGTCAGATCGTCTGCCACTTTCGGATCCAGATAGCCTTCCAGCTTCTCTTTGCAGTAGCGCACGCCGTCTACACCGGAGCCCATAGCTTTAAACAGCTCCATATATTTCTCCACGCCGTCTTTGTCAAAGCCGGACTCGATCAGCTCTGCTGCCACGCCGTCTGTACCGATCTTATCCATCTTATCCAGAATAATGAAAACCTGGTTATAAGATTCTTCCGGGAATCCGCTGTAGGCTGCCATAGCTTTTAAGATCCTCCGGTCATTGATACGGATGGTAAAACTGTCGAAATCCAGTCTTCCCACCAGTGAGGAGGTCGCCAGGATCACATCGATCTCTGCCAGGAAGGTAGGATCTCCCAGGATATCAATATCACACTGCATAAACTGGCGGAAACGGCCTCTCTGGGGACGGTCTGCGCGGAAAACATTTCCGATGTGCAGCGCCTTAAAAGGCTGGGGAAGTTCATTGGCATTGTTGGAATAGAAACGGCATAAGGGCACCGTCAGGTCATAGCGCAGACCGCTGTCTACCAGGTCGTTCTCCTCTTTTGCCTCGCTGATTTTCAGCTTTTCTCCTCTTTTTAAGATACGGAAGATCAGTTTTTCATTGTCTCCGCCCTGTTTGCTGGTCAGGTTCTCGATGTGTTCTACACAGGGAGCCTCCATGGAGGTAAAACCAAACTGTTTATAAGTTTCCTTGATAAGACCGATGACATAGTCACGGATCTCCATCTCCTGGGGTAAAATATCCTTCATACCGGTTACTGGTTTTTTCTTTAACTGCATTCTCTCTTTCTCCTCTCATCACTTTCTTCATGGACTGCACTTAAAAAGGCAAGAAACACCTTCATATCAAAATTTTTCACTTCGTCGATCATCATCGCCACTGCCGTCTCCCGGTCAAAGGCATCCCGGTAAGGACGCTTTTCGGTCAGGGCAGCGTAGGTGTCGCACACCCGCAGGATCCTGCTTCCCAGGGGGATCTCCTCTCCCCTGAGATTCTCCGGATAGCCGCTTCCGTCATAATTCTCATGGTGATAATAAATGCTCTGCAGTACAAAGGGGGAATATCCCCTCTCTTTCAGTACCTCACAGCCAAGCTGCGGATGCCTGCGGACGTATTTGATCTCCTCTACCATCAGAGGATCTTCCTTACCGGAAACATAACCGGAGAGCCTCAGCTTTCCGATGTCGTGCAGCACGCCTGCCACAGCCAGCTCATAGCACTGCTCCTTGGGCAGCTGCAGCTCTTTCGCCACCGCATAAGCCAGGCTGCTTACCTGAATGCCGTGCGCGATCTCTGTTTCCAGGTCATAACTGATTACCTTTGTTTTTCTTTCAGCCATGTTTCGATCCCAACTCTTTTTCTTTCAATCATTTCATCAATGCGGGCAATATAATTTGCCACGTCCTTTACGTTCTCTGTTCGCTCTATGCGCTCTCCGTTCTGGAACACATACTTTGTGGAGGCGCCGGCTCCCGCGGCGATAATGGATTGTTTCTCCTCCATAATAAGTATATTGTAAATTCCGGCTTTGTCAACTTTTGCATAGCCGATATTTTCCAGATTTCCGCACATATTTTTCTGCCGGTACAGATAATAAGGACCCATCTGGCATTCGTAAGCGTATTTCATTGCCAGATCCATGATTTCCTGGTTGTTCTCAAACTCCATTTCCTGATACTGGTCCCGGAAGATATTCAGCCTGGCAGCCCGCTTCACTGCCAGGGAGTGCACAGTCAGGCTGTCAGGATCCAGCCTCTTTACCTCTGAAAGGGTATGGCGCACATCTTCGATATGCTCTCCGGGAAGCCCTACGATCAGATCCATATTAATATTATCAAATCCACATTCCCTCGCCAAAGCGAAGGCGTGTCGGGTATCCTCCACCGTATGTTTCCTGCCGATCAGATCCAGTGTTCCCTGGTTCATAGTCTGGGGATTCACAGAGATCCTGGTCACAGGAAATTCCCGGATCGCCAGGAGTTTTTCTCTGGTAATGCTGTCCGGGCGTCCTGCCTCAATGGTGTATTCCTTGGTCTGCTCCACAGGGAACTTTTCCTGGATATGCCCCAGCAGCCTGCGAAGCTGCGCCGGCTCCAAAGTAGTAGGCGTACCGCCTCCGATGTAAATGGTATCCAAGGGTCTGTCCTTCATTGCCTCTGCGATGAAATCCAGCTCTTTAAGAAGGGCGTCCAGATAATCGTCCACCTTTTCCTTCCACCGCTCCAGCGGCGAAGAGCTGAAGGAGCAGTACAGGCAGATGCTGGGGCAGAAAGGAATCCCCACATACAGACTGTACCCTTTCTGGTAATCAATATCCTTTAACAGCTCCCTCTCCCGGTTGGCAATGGTAATGGAAAGCGCCGTCTTTTCATTGCTGGTAAAATAAGTTTTCCTCATATACTCCGCTGCCTGCGCATTGGTCATGCCGGATTCGATCAGCCCCATAGCGATCTTGGTAGGGCGGATCCCGGTCAGATTGCCCCAGGGAAGGGTCCGTCCGGTCTCCTGTACCAGCAGCTGATACAGCACCTGTTTTAATTTATTTTTCCTGAGCTTACGGTCCTCCTCTTCCCGGTAAGGAGCGCTGCCCTCCAGCCTGTGCTCCTCAGTTTCCAGGCAGATGGCCACCTGTTCTCCATAGGAAATGGATACCAGCAGCTCATAGTCCTTCTGCTCCTGTTCCTCTTCTGTGCAGAACATCTCAATGTCTGCTTTGGGATAGAACGCTTTCAGAAGCGTATAGGCATCGTATTCAAATTCACGTTTGTTAAATGAGATTCCAATCATGAGACTTTATCTCTTTCTGTTCGTTTCTGATTTTAATTCTGTTTGTGATTATAAATAAGGATTGTGCATTTTTTCAAACGCCGCGTCCGTCTGCTCCCCATGTCCCGGGAAAAGCTCGGTCTCCTCCGGCAGAAGTTCCAGCACCTTGTGAAGGCTCTCTTTCATCTGTCTCATGCTTCCGGTGGGCAGGTCCGTCCGCCCGCAGCTGCCGCAGAAGATGGTGTCTCCGGTAAGGCACACCTGTTCCTCAGGAAGCCAGTAGCAGCAGGAACCCTCCGTATGCCCGGGGCTTAAGATCATCCGGATCTCAAATCCGCCTAAGGTAAAGACTTCCCCGTCTTCCAGGTAAGTGTCCGCCTTTACGCTGCAGGGTTTCCCGCTCCAGCCCACAGACAGGTTCAAAGCCGTATCCTGCAGGATCTTTTCCTCTTTTGCAGCGGCATAGACAGGGATCTGATAATGCTGCTGCAGCTCCTTTGCCGCTTCGATATGGTCAAAATGTCCATGGGTCAAAAGGATCCCTGCCGGTTTTCCCTCCAGCGAAAAAAGAGCCTGGATGATTCTATCCGGCTCGGCTCCCGGATCCACGATAAGGATCTCCTGCGTTTCTTTATTCTTCAGGAAATAGCAGTTGGTCTGCACGGGACCAACCACTACTCCTCTCAGCATCAGATTTTTCATATTCTCTCCTTAGCCCACAGTCCGCTCAATATCTTTGACACTCTCGATCTGACGGATCTTCTCGATCAGACTGTTGAGTTCCTCCTTGCTTCCCACTTCAAAAGCAATGCTGATGGTTGCGATTCCCTGCTTGCTGGTCCTGGTGTTCAGCGAAGAAATGTCTATCTTGCGCTCTGTGAAAATTTTGGAAATATCCACGATCAGACCGGTCCGGTTATAAGCGTATACGTTCAGCTCTGCAATATAGCGCTCTCCGGATTCGTTCTCCGGCGCCTGCCATTCCGCGTCAATGAGCCGGCTTCTATCTTCCAGGGACATATTGATCACATTGATGCAGTCCGTCCTGTGGATGGTCACGCCTCTTCCTCTGGTCACATAACCCACGATCTCATCTCCCGGAATGGGGTTGCAGCATTTGGAGAACCGGACTGCAACATCGTGGATGCCCTTTACCACAATGCCTCCCTTGGACTTTGCCACATGAAGCTTTTCCTTGTGGTCTCCGGTGGCTTCCAGAACCTTTTCATCGGTCAGCTCTGCTTTATGGTCTTTATTATAAAGCTCCAGAAGCTTATTGATGATCTGGCCTTCTTTTAAACCGCCGTGACCCAGGGCTGCCATAACCGAATCCCAGTCCCGGAATCCGTATTTCTTCATAAGCCCTTCCTGGTACTTCGGCTTTAAAAGATTGCTCAGTGTGATGGATTTCATCTTTGCATACTGGGCAAGCATTTCCCTGCCCTTTAAAATATTGTCTTCCTTTAACTCCTGCTTGAACCACTGGTTGATCTTATTCTTTGCCTGGGTGCTTTTTACTACCTTCAGCCAGTCCCGGCTGGGACCTCTGGAGTTCTGGGAAGTGATGACTTCCACCTGGTCCCCGTTTTTGATCACATATTCAATGGGAACCAGTTTGCCGTTGACTCTGGCGCCTACCATCTTGTTTCCCACCGCGCTGTGCACGCTGTAAGCAAAGTCGATAGGTGTGGAGCCGTTGGGCAGTGTTTTTACATCTCCCGCAGGAGTGAAACAGTAAACGCTTTCTGAAAACAGATCCAGATCGCTTTTTAAAAGACTTAAAAATTCTTTGTTGTCCGACATGTCTCTCTGCCACTCCAGGATCTGGCGCAGCCAGCTCATCTTCTCCTCTTCGGACTGAGTGACATTGGTCTTGCCTCCGTTGTTGGAGACTTCTTTGTATTTCCAGTGTGCCGCAATACCGTACTCGGCTGTCCGGTGCATTTCAAAGGTCCGGATCTGGATCTCAAAGGGCTGACCGTTGGGACCGATCAGCGTAGTATGCAGGGACTGGTACATGTTGGGTTTCGGCATGGCAATGTAATCTTTGAACCGTCCGGGGATGGGCTTATACATCTCATGAATGATTCCCAGGCAGGCGTAGCAGTCTTTTACCGTATCTACAATGATCCGCACGGCGAACAGGTCGTAGATCTGGTCCAGGGTTTTATCCTGGTTTACCATCTTCTTGTAAATACTGAAAAAATGCTTGATCCTTCCGTCGATCTGGGCATGGATCCCGGCGTTGTCTATGTGTCTGCGCACATCCTCTACGATGGCTGCGATAAATGCCTCTCTCTCACTTTTCTTCAGATTGATCTTTTCTACCAGATCATAATATACATCCGGCTGGAGATATTTCAGGGAAAGATCATCCAGTTCAATCTTGACCTTGGAAATACCCAGCCTCTGGGCAATGGGGGCGTAGATGTCCATGGTCTCCCTTGCCTTTTCCTTCTGTTTGTGAGGCGGCATATATTTCAGGGTCCGCATATTGTGCAGCCGGTCCGCCAGCTTGATCAGGATTACCCGGATGTCCTTTGCCATGGCTAAGAACATCTTTCTTAAATTCTCCGCCTGCACTTCCACCTTGTCAGCCGAATAGTTCAGCTGTCCCAGCTTGGTGACCCCATCCACCAGAAGAGCGACCTCACCGCTGAATTCCTGGGCGATTTCCTCCGTGGTCATGACCGTATCCTCCACCACATCATGGAGGAGCCCGGCTACAATGGTCTCCTTATCCAATTCCAGATCTGCCAGGATGATCGCCACACACAGGGGATGGATGATATAGGGCTCCCCGGATTTTCTCACCTGCCCGTTGTGGGCAGTGTCGGCAATATGAAATGCCTTTTCTATCAGAGAAATGTCTGTGGAAGGATGATATCTTTTCACACTGGAGATCAGTTCCTTATATAATACCGACGGGCTGGTAAAGTCCTCCATGGTCTTGACGCTGGCATCTGCCTTCCGGATCTTTTCCACTTCTTCTGCCCGCAGGGTTGATTCTTTTTTTACTTCCATTCTCTCACCTGATTTCTATTTTCCCTCATATCGAATCACCGACGCCACATCATATTTTCTCAGTCGTTCTCTTCCTTTTAGTCCGGCGAGCTCCATCAGGAACACGATCTTTACCACGGTTCCTCCCAGCCTCTCCACCATTTTGGCAATGGCTTCAATGGTCCCGCCTGTAGCAATCAGGTCGTCTACAATAACTACTTTCTGCCCCGGCTTTATGGAATCTTTGTGCATCTCTACTGTGGCACTTCCATATTCCAGGTCATAACTCTCTTCAATGGTTTCACAGGGAAGCTTCCCTTTCTTGCGCACCAGGACAAAAGGCTTATGTAAATTATATGCAATGGGCGCTCCGAAAACAAAACCTCTGGACTCTGCTCCTACGATCACATCCGCCTCTGTATCCTCTAAAAGCTCCTGCATGGAATCCACTGCCAGGGCAAAGCCGTCTGCATCCTCCAAAACGCTTGTCACATCGCGGAAAATAATCCCCTCTTCCGGGAAATCATAGATACTTCTTACATATTCTTCCAGCTTTTTCTTTTCATAACTTCCCATACCCTCTTCTATCCTCCATCGAATTTTGTCGTAAATCTAATTTTCGTGTGATTTTTAGTATATCATCTTTTCCGAAATGACGCAATTATATTTTGCCCGGCAGCGGTTTCTGTCCGCTGCACCTGCCTCTGACCGGTGTATCTGCTGTCCGGCAGACATCTATCTTATGCTCTGTACCGTCATTTCTATGCTCTCTCTTCCCCGGAAAGCATTGATCGTGGGATAATAGATCATATCCCAACGCTCTTTTTCCCGGATTTTCTGAACGAATTCGTCTCCGTCTCCGAACCAGATCCCCTCTGCGGCAAAGCCGTATTCATCCGTAAGGAGCATTTTCACCACGTTCCGGTTCTTGCCGAACACCCGTGCATTGCTGATCCTGAGATTTTTCTGGGCAAAGACGGGTTTTGTATTGCCTTTTCCGAAAGGTTCCAGCTGGGAAATCTGCCGGATCAGGGGAATGGTCACATAGGACATTGGCATGGGCACATCAATGACGATCTTTTCCACCATATCCTCCGCCGTCAGCGTACAGTTCTCATTGAGCCGCTGCCGGAATGCCCCGATATTCTCCTCCGTCAGGGAAAGTCCGGCTGCCATGGGATGTCCTCCGAACTTCGTCAAAAGCTCCCTGCACTTTACCAGTTCCTGGAACATATGGTAGCTCTCAATGGAACGCCCGGAACCCTTGACCCCTTCCTCTGCCTTTGTCAGAACAAAGACCGGGCGGGTATAATGCTCCCGGATCCTGCCTGCTATGATCCCTGCCAGGCTTTCATGGCAGTCCGGCAGATAAATTACCAGCACCCGGTCGTTTTTCAGATCTGTGTTTTCCACCAGCTGCACTGCCTGCTCCACACCTTTTGTCGTCATGTCCTTCCGACTGTCGTTTAATGCTTTTAAATCCTCTGCAAGTATGGATGCCTCTTTCGGGTCCCTGGTAAGCAGCAGGTTCAGCGCCCGTTTCGCTGTGCTCAGCCTTCCGCTGGCATTCATGCAGGGACCGATGATAAATCCGATGTGATAAGCACTGATCGGTCTGTCTTCCAGATTATTGACACGAAGCAGGGCTTTTAAACCTTCATTTTCTGTATTCTGGATACGGATCAGCCCTTCTCTTACCAGGATCCGGTTCTCATCCTTGAGATCCATCACGTCTCCTACCGTGGCGATGGCAGCAAATTCAATGAATTCTTCTGTTTCTTTTGCGGGGATGCCCATCTGCTCATACAGCCCGCAGATCACTTTAAAAGCCACCATAGCTCCGCAGATCCCCTTAAAGGGATAGGGACAGTCTTCCTGTTTTGGATTGACAATTCCGTCTGCTGCCGGCAGAAAGGTCCGTATACTGCCGTCCTCCTGCTCCTCATAAGGGATCTCGTGATGATCTGTGACCAGCACGGTCATCCCCAGAGACTTGGCATATGCGATCTGGTCTATGGCGCTGATCCCATTGTCGCAGGTGAGAATGGTATCCACCTGTGCCTCCCTCGCCAGATCAATAAGGTCCATGCTGATTCCGTATCCATCCTTCATACGGTCCGGGATATCCACATCCACCACTGCGCCTGCCCGTTTCAGCCCCTGCAGGAGAATATAGGTGGAGCAGACTCCGTCAATGTCATAATCTCCGATGATCCTGATTTTTTTCTTTTCTTTTATCTTTTCCTCCAGGATTTCCAGAACTCGCTCAATCCCTCCCAAAAGCTTCCAGCTGTGCATAGAAGAAAGTTTTCCGTGAAGATACTGGTCAATCTCCTCTTCTGTGACCATATCCCGGTTGCGGATCAGCCTGGCGATCACCGGATCAATGCCGAATTTCCTGCCGATCCCCTGAAAGTCTGCGCTTTTGGCAGCCACTACCCATTTTTCCATTTTATCCTCCATTCTCTATGTAACGGGAAAAAGGGCTGCCGCACACGGCAGCAGCCCTCTGTTCCTATTTTGCTTTCTTTATTTTTGTCTTCATCACATACCACAGGGCTCCTGTAATACATACGGATGAGTAAGCGCCGCAGACGATACCCACCATCAGAGGCAGAGCGAATTCCCGTATGGAAGACACTCCCATAACAAACAGCAGGAACACCATGATAAATGTTGTCAGTGATGTATAGATACTTCTTGTGAGAGTCTGTGTGATGCTTCGGTTTACCAGTGTCTCCAGATCGTCTTTGCTCTTCATCGCCATATTCTCACGGATACGGTCAAAGATAACGATGGTGGCATTGATGGAGTAACCTACAATGGTCAGCATACAGGCAATGAAATTGTTGCCCACAGAAGTCCTCGAAACCGCATAGAATGCCAGGACTACAAGTACATCGTGAAGCAGGGCGATAACCGCGCTGCTGGCAAAGCGAAGATCCTTAAACCGGAACCAGATGTATAAAAGCATCAGGACTGTGGAAATCAGCACCGCCTTCACAGCGTCCGCCCGCATTTCATTGCTGACAGTAGAGGAAATACTCTCTGCCGTAATATCGGACTGTTCCAGACCAAACTCATCCATCAGCGCCTGATCCAGTTCTTCTCTGACAGAAGAATCCAATGTAACGGTCTTGATGATGACCTGATTGCTGCCCACTACTTTGGTCGCCTGCACATTTTTGTCTCCAGTGACTTCTTCCACGATAGGAGTAACCTGTTCGTCGATCTGGGCAATGGACAGATCTTCTTTAAAGTTTACGCTGGTAGAAGTACCGCCGATGAATTCCAGGCTATAGGCAAGCGCCTGTCCTGAAGTCTGGCTGTGAACAGCCATGACCACCGGTCCGGCGATTACCAGGATCAGGGAAAGCGCAAAGAAGATTCTCTTCTTCTGAAGGAAACGGATCGGCTCCCTTTCTTTCCTCTGTCCATAGAATTTCTCATCCCGCACGCCAACGGCATAAACTGCCTGGATAAGAAATCTGGAAATCACCAAGGCGGTAAACATGGATAATACAATACCAAGCGCCAGTGTCTGAGCAAAGCCCTTGATGGTACCGGAACCCATCCAATTCAGCACAAAGGCTGCGATCAGAGTGGTGACATTTCCGTCAAAGATGGCTGAGAACGCTTTCTTAAAGCCGTTCTGAAGGGCGTTCCTTACACTTTTGCCTGCCGCGATCTCTTCCTGGATACGGGCGTAGATGATAACATTCGCGTCCACTGCCATACCAATGGAAAGAATGATACCTGCAATACCGGGCAGGGTCAGCGTCAGGTCAAAGGCATTCAGAGCGATCAGATCCAGACACACATAAATGATCAGCGCAATACCGGATACCAGACCCGGGATCCGGTACACAAAGATCATAAACAGGATGATCAGAACCAGACCGATGGCTGCTGCCCTCAGACTGGTAGCAATGGCTTCTTCTCCCAGCTGGGCTGCCACTACATTGGAGCGGATCTCATTCAGTTCCAGCTTCAGACCGCCGATGCGGATGGTGGAAGCCAGGGTTTCTGCCTCCTGGGCGTCTGCCATACCTGTGATCTGGGCGCTTCCGTCCTTGATCTCAGACTGCACGCTGGGCACGCTGACAAAAGTTTCGTCATAATAGATACCAATGCTGTCGTTTCCTGCTTCTACAGCAGCCTTTGTGGCTTCTGCGAATTTCTCTGTTCCTTCATCGGTAAGAGACAGGCTGACTACATTTTCATTGTTTCCCAGACTATCCTGTCCAACGGCTGCCTGCGCGTCCTTCACTTCTGTACCGGTCAGGACGATACCGCCGCTTTCCTGGATCTCTTCGATGCTTTTTGTCAGCTCATATTCGCCGGTCTGTGTATTCAGTGAATAGTTTTCATTTCCGTCTGCATCCTTGTGGGCAATAAAATACAGGGAACCTGGTTTTCCCAGCTCCTCCAGGATGGCGTTGGCATCGGTCACACCTGGGATCTCCACGTTGATGCGGTTCTCGCCTTCCTGATAAACCTGTGCTTCTGTGCTGTACTGCTCCACACGCTTCTGCAGTTTGTAAATCGTATCTGACATTTCATCGCTGGTGGGGGACTCTTTGGAAGCCTCATAGGTAATGCTGACACCGCCGGACAGGTCAAGACCTGTATTGATATGCCGGGCAGCACCGGTGCCGGTAGGCCCGATCCCCACTGCAGAGGTGAAAATCAGAAATCCTGTGATCAGTACGGTCAGTACCAATACAAGAATACCTCTGTTTTTCTTCATTGTTCTTTCCCTTCCTTACTTTTATTTTCATTCCTGGTAAACCTGGCAGATCTGCCTGCAGTCTGTTTGTCTCTGTCGGAGCGTACAGCTTTCCTGCTGCCGTCAGTCCCTGCAGGTTTTCCGCGCCTGGCTTACTGAGGAGTATCTGACTCTTCTGCCGCTTCCGCTGCCTTCAGCATGATGGCGCATTCCACACGCTTTCTCTGAAGCTCACAGCCCAGATCATAAACATCATTGATGGAGCCGTGGAAGTTATAGGAATTTGCCGCGCAGCCGCCGCTGCAGTAAAATTTCGCAAAGCAATCCTGGCATTTCTCTTTTGCATAGACATTGCAGTTTTTAAACTCATCGCAGAGATCGCTGCGTTTTACGCCGTCCCAGACATTTCCCATGAGGAATTTCTCTTCCCCTACAAACTGATGGCAGGGATACAGGTCGCCCCAGGGAGTCACTGCCAGGTATTCTGTGCCGGAACCGCAGCCGGAGAGACGTTTGTATACACAGGGACCTCCAGTCAGGTCGATCATAAAATGGAAGAAGTTAAAGCCTTTTCCCTCTTTTCTTCTCTTGATCATTTCCTTTGCCAGAGTATCGTATTCTTCGCAGATTCTGGGAATGTCTTCCCAGCGCAGCGCGTACTCCTCTTTTTCATCTGCCACCACCGGCTCCACGGAAATCTGGTCAAAACCAAGGTCTGCAAGGTGCAGCACATCCTTGGAGAAGTCCAGATTGTGGCGTGTGAAAGTTCCTCTGGCATAGTAGCTCTTTTCTCCTCTGCTTTCCGCAAATTTCAGGAACTTGGGAACCACCAGGTCATAACTTCCCGCGCCCTTGCGGAAAGGACGCATAAAGTCATGGACTTCCTTTCTTCCGTCTATACTCAGGACTACATTATCCATCTCCCGGTTGGCAAATTCCATGACCTCATCGTCCAGGAGCACACCGTTGGTGGTCAGTGTAAAGCGGAATTTCTTATTATAAAGCTTTTCCTGCTCTCTTCCGTAAGCCACCAAGTCCTTGACTACCTGCCAGTTCATCAGCGGCTCTCCTCCGAAGAAGTCTACCTCCAGATTTCTCCGGTTCCCGGAATTGGCAATGAGAAAATCCAGCGCCTGCTTTCCCACTTCGTAGGTCATCAGAGCTCTGCGCCCGTGATATTCTCCCTCTTCCGCAAAGCAGTAGCGGCAGGCAAGATTGCAGTCATGGGCAATGTGCAGACAGAGCGCTTTCACCACTGTCTGTCTTTCCTTGAAATGCTCAATGGCATTGCGGTAGATATCCTCTGTAAACAGCATATCTGCATCCTTTAACTCCCGGATTTCCTGCAGTGCTGTCCGGATATCGTCTTCCTGATAGGTATCCTTCAGCGCTTCTGTCACCTGGGGCTCATCTTTTCCCTCGTCCAGAAGCCCGACGGCATCGTATACCAATTCATCTACCACATGCACCGAACCGCTGTTTACGTCCAGCACAATGTTGTATCCATTATTTTTATAACGATGAATCACCGTATTTCCCCTTTCTTCGTTTTCCTTTGTTTATGCTCTCGCGAAAAGAAGCAGCGGCTTTGATACCGCTGCTTTCACCAACGTTTCACCTTAATCTTGGGGAAAACAGCTCTCACTGACTCCCCCTGTCATGATTCAAAACGTTTCCTTATAAAAATTATTTGTGCTCACAGCTCTGGTTTCCTACTGTGCAGGAAGTCTTGCATGCGGACTGGCAGGATGTCTGACATTCGCCGCAGCCGCCTTTCTTTACTGTGTTCTGTAAGCTCTTTGTATTTAATGTTTTGATATGTTCCATTACATTAATCCTCCTGTATATGATTCTTTGACATCTAGCGGTATTATAGCATAGCTGCAACCACCAGGCAAGCATTTCTTTTGTTTTCCTTCTGTGTTCTTTCTGGGTTCCCTTCAGGACAGCATTCCGCCCAGGGCGCCGCCCAAAATGCAGAGAAAGAAGGTCATCGCCGCTTCTTTCAGGTCCATGGCTCCCTGTCTCTCGGTCAGCACTGTAACTGCCTGTAAAAATACGGCATATCCGGCGCCAAGCCCCATTCCCCAGAGAAAGCGGCGCATTTTTCCTTTTCTGCCCATGTAAAAGCCGCCTGCAAGGCAGGATACTATGTAGATGATCATGATGCCCAGGTTTACCTGGCTTTCCCCCAGCTGCAGCTTATACAGCAGAAAAGCCAGGAGCAGCAGCAGCACTGCTGTCACTGCATAGGCGAGAAAAAGCGCCTTAATCATTTGTAAAGGTTTTGTTCCTTTGACCATTGTCTGTTCCATAAAAAAGACCCTCCCATAATTATCCTATGAGAGAGTCTTGTTTCTTATTCCTGTTCGGATGCATCTGCGGATGATCTTCTCTTCTTTCCTGCAAATACTGCGCCAACTCCTGCCGCAGCTGCTGCGGCAGCGGCTGCCAGATAGGGAAGAACCGGCATCTCATCTCCTGTCCTTACGGCACGCGTCACCCTTACTCTGCTTGGTCCGGAAACGCCTCCTACAGTGGAAACAGAGGAACTGCTGCCTGTGGTTCCTGCACTTGCAGTGCCGGTACTGCTGGTTCCGGTGCTGACTGTGGTTTTCGGCGGAATCGCAGAATTGGAGGTTCCTGCGCTGCTGCTTCCGGCAGTACTGCTGGTTCCGGTTCCCGCTGTATTATTTTGCTGAGTATTTCCAGTCTGTGCGGTGCCGGTCTGGGTATTGTCCGCTCCGCTTCCCTGATCAAGGGAAGCCCCGGGACCTACCAGCTGAAGACCGCCTACATTAAACGGGCTGAAGGATGCTGTCTCAAATACCAGGTATTCTCTGCCGTCCCGTTCCTCTATAGTCATATTTCCGGTTTTTCCATCGTGAGAGAAGGAGAAGTATTCATAGCTGTTATTGCCCAGGTAGTGGGCGATTGCCAGCTCGGAGAATTCTCCTGCATTGTCCGGAAGCGGGATCATCACCGTGACTTTCTTTCCTTCCGGAATCTCGTATTCTTTATCTTCTTTTAAATCCCACAATTTCAGTTCATAGGCTGAAAGGATTTCTCCGATCCCTGCGTCAGGAAGATCGTTGACCGCCTCATTCCATGTCACCTGCAGGTCTACATAGAAGGGAAGGAAATCTCCGTACACCTGTACCTGGCTTGCTTCATCATACAGACTTCCCACCGGAATGGCTTCCGGAATCTCCTCTGCCACTTCTCCGGTCTTGCCGGGTATTGCCTCCGGAAGGTCTTCTTCCTGTTCTTCGGCAGCTTCTGCATCGTCTTTCCTGTCTGCCTCTTCCTCTGCCGTTATCTGCTCTTTCTCCTGATCGGCTGCGGCATTGTCTTCTTTCTGCTCAGTCTGCTCAGACTCTGCTTTCTCCTGGTCCGTTTCCGGCTTTGTGTCTTCTTTCTCTAAGTCTGCTGCTGTTTCACCGGTCTGAGGTTTCTGCTCCTCATCTGTCTGGGTTCCGGACTCTTCTGATTCGTTTTTCTCCTGATCCGGTTCCGCGTCTGGCTTGCCCTGGGTGTTTTCTGCTTCCGGATCCGTTTCGGCTTTATCTTCGCTGGTTCCTGCTTCCGATTCAGCGTTATCCTTGTCTTTGTCTGTCTCTGTTCCGGTCTCCTCTTTCTCCTGATCCGGTTCTGTCACAGGATCTTCTTTCTCCGGAGTGCTTTCTGTGCCTGTCTTGTCTGTATCGTTTTCGGCTTTCTCCTGATCCGTCTCCGTACCGGCTTCGGCTTTCTCCTGATCTGCCTCCGTATCGGTTTCGACTTTCTCCTGATCTGTCTCTGTGTCGGTTTCCGTTTTATCCTGACCGCTCTGCGTGCCTGTCTGGGATTCAGCATTTTCTTTGCTGTCTTCACCGGACTCCGTCTCGTTCTTGTCCTTTTCTGCGGAAGCAGCGCTGTCTTCTTTGTTCTCTTCCTTGTCCGTGTCAGCTGTCATGCTGTCTTTATTTTCTTCTTGGACATTATTTTTGCCGTCGTTTTTATCTGCATCAGTGTCTGCATCTTCTTTATCCGCCGGTTCTTTCTCTTGTCCTGCTTCTGTCCCATTATTTTCGGACTTATCACTTTCTGTGGGTTCTGTACTGTCAGCCGCCTCGCTTCCCTGGCTGTTTCCCTCTGTCTTATCTGTTTCCTGACCTTCTGTATTCTGAGGTGTTTTGTCCTGGTCTGGATTTTTTGTGCTGTCTTCTGCCGTTTCAGAAGACTGCGAATCGGATTCCTGATCGGTTTGGGTACTGTCCTTGGAGGGATCTGCCGGAGTCTGTACATTCAGACTGCTCTGGTCCTGGGAAGATTCCTGCTGCAGATTTCCCTGTTCCGGCTGTCCCGGAGTCTGTGTGCTTCCGGTGTCCTGGCTATCTTTGTTTGTATCGGTATTGTCTGTTCCGGCTACAGGATTCTCCTGTGTGCCTCCTGTGGACTCCTCCTGTTTCTTGTCTTCTGCATTTGTGTTCTGTGTATCTTCCTGTTTTTTATCCTCTGTATCTTTCTTCTGTGTACCTTCTTGTTTTTTCTCTTCTGTGCCGCTCTGCTCTTTTTCTCCGGTCTTCTTATCCTCTTTCTCCTGAGCACCGGATACAAATGCACCGCTGCCAAGCTTTGCAGAGGAAGTATCTACATCCGAAGCGCTGAGCCAATTTCCGCTGATAGTCAGCTTGCCGTCTCCCGTTACTTTGAAGATGGCTCCGGTAAATCCGTCGGCTTTCTTTAACTGGACTCCGGAGGGCAGGCTCAGGCTCTGCTCTGAACTGATGGTCACAGTGCCGCACACGTAGATCGTGCTGTTGGCGCCTGCAAGGCTTACCGCGCTTCCAAAAGAATTCACCGGGCTCTCCTTGCTGCCGTCTCCCTTGGCTGCCGTTCCATCCAGGTAAACACTGGTCAGAGAAGCAGTCTCCTGAGCCGCATAGACAGAGACAGGAGCTGCCAGCTGGACGCCTCCTGCCGCCATGGCAGATGCCAGGGTGATTCCCAGAACATTTGCAGTTACTTTATGTAATAATTTCTTATTCCTATTCATTTCTACTCAGACATTCCCTTCTAAAACAAACATGCTCTACGGTATTGGTCTGGGGCGCACTTCCCCATTCGGGGTAAGTATAACACACTTTTTCATTTTTCGACACCCCAAAAATGACTTTTTCCGATCATTTTTTTCCGGGGGCGCCACCCCTCTTTCCCGGGATTTTACTTGCATTCCTTACTAAAATCATGTATATTATTTCCTAACAGCGGCATGCCTGCATCCTCTGCACGAATGCCGCGTCTGTTAAATTATAATACAAAGGAGTTGAAGAACTTGGATTCAAGTGACGCCATACAGTTTCTTGCCCTGATCATTCTCTTATGCTTATCGGCATTTTTTTCATCGGCAGAAACTTCTATGACAACAGCAAACAAAATTCGCATCCAGACCCTTGCCGACCAGGGTGACTCAAGGGCAAAAACACTATTAAAGGTAATAGAAAACCCCGGCAAGCTTCTCAGTACCATCTTAATCGGAAACAACATCGTAAATATCAGCGCCTCTTCTCTGGCGACTACCATCACCATGCGGCTTTTCGGCAGCGCTGCGGTAGGTATCAGCACCGGTATCATTACCCTTCTGGTCCTTCTCTTCGGTGAGATCACACCGAAGACCCTTGCCGCCGCCCATGCAGAGAAAATGGCTCTCAGCTATGCAAAGACCATCCATACCCTGATGATCATCCTGACCCCTGTGATCTTTGTCGTAAATAAGCTGGCACAGGGCGTGGTCGTACTCCTGCGGGTCGACGCCAACGCCAAGACCCAGACCATTACCGAGCATGAGCTCCGTACTCTGGTCAATGTAGGACATGAAGAAGGTGTCATCGAAACCGGGGAGCGGGAAATGATCTACAATGTATTTGATTTCAGTGACTCCCAGGCGCAGGATATCATGGTTCCCCGCATTGATGTTTCCTTTGTGGATGTGAACAGCAGCTATGAGGATCTGGTCGCCATGTTCCGTGAAGAAAAGCATACCCGTTTCCCAGTGTATGAAGAAACCACGGATCACATCATCGGGATCGTAAATGTAAAGGACCTGCTCCTTACCGGTAAAGAGGATTTCTCACTGAGGAAGATCCTTCGGGAAGCATACTTTACTTATGAATATAAGAAGACCTCTGAGCTTCTTATGGAAATGAAGAAGAATTCCGTCAACTTTGCTGTTGTATTGGATGAGTACGGCGCAACCTCCGGCATCATCACCCTGGAGGATCTGTTGGAAGAAATCGTCGGAGATATCCACGATGAATACGATGACAGTGAAGAGGAAGATCTGACCGAGATCGTTCCCGGCAAAGAGTATGTGGCTCTGGGATCTGCGAGACTGGATGACCTGAACGACCAGATCCATCTGAATATTGTATCCGATGACTATGATTCCATCGGCGGATATATCATCGAACAGCTGGACCGTTTCCCCACAGCGGGAGAATCGGTTACTACCGATTCCGGCGTGCGTCTTGTGGTAGATAAGACAGACCGGAACCGAATCGAGACCGTTCACATTTATCTGCCGGAATCCTTTTCCTCTCCGGAAAAAGATACTGACTAATGAAGATAGAAAGGACCTGATTTTATGAGCAGTTTTTTTAGTATGGACAGTCCAGCCATGCGGTTTCTTTCCCGTGTATGCGACCTGATGATCCTAAACCTGATGGCGATTGTCTGTTGTATCCCGATTGTTACTGCCGGCGCTTCCCTGACAGCTCTTTATACCATCACGCTGAAAATGGTGCGCGGTGAGGAAGCTTATATTTTCAAAGGCTTCCTGAAAGCATTTAAGGAAAACTTCAAAATTTCCACGATCACCTGGCTCATTATGCTGGCGATCGGAATTTTCTTCTATATTGATTTCCAGGCAGCCGAGGTCCTGCCCGGGAATATGGCAAGCTTTTTTAAAGTATTGATCGGGGCAGTGACTGTATTTTATGTGATGATACTGACTTACATTTTCCCCTACATCGCCAGGTTTGAAAACAACTTAAAGAACACCTTTAAAAATGCTCTGCTCATCAGCATTTTAAATCTTCCTTATACTCTGCTGATCCTGCTGGTACCTGCAGCGCTGGTGATCATTACTTTCCTGAGCACTGCCACTTTGGTATACGGAAGTCTGTTGTGGATCCTTCTGGGATTTGCCTGTGTGGCATATGTGCAGTCCAGAATGTTCCGCAAAGTCTTTGCCAAATACGAGCCGGAGGCTGCGGCTCCTGAAAATCCGGATGATTACATAGTACCGGAAGAAGTGCCGGAAACAGCTTCCGAAAACAAAAAAGAAAATTAGAAAAAACGTTTTGGACTTTGCTCCAATAGAGTTAAAAACCCTTCCGTCCGGGAATTTTCATTCCCAGACGAAAGGGTTTTCTTTGTTCTTGATTTTCTTTTCGTCAGCTTTTTCTTTTATTATTAGATATTCAGCAGGTCACTGAAAACTTTCAGAGCGCCGTCTGTCTCATGCGCTAATACTCGTTTTGCCAGAACCTTTCCAAGCTGTACGCCTTCCTGGTCGAAGCTGTTTACATTCCACAGGAATCCCTGGAACATCACTTTGTTTTCAAAGTGAGCAAGAAGGGCGCCCAGTGTCTTTGGATTTACCTGATCGCCGATGATGATGCTGGATGGACGTCCGCCTTCAAAGTTCTTATTGCGGTTCTCATCTGCCTTGCCGCAGGCAAATGCCATGATCTGCGCTGCCACGTTGGCACACAGCTTCTGCTGGCTTGTGCTGCCCTGGATCACCACGTCGGTATCCATCTGATTATTTTTAAATCCTACAAACTGAAGAGGCACAATGTCGGTTCCCTGATGGAGAAGCTGGTAGAAGGAGTGCTGGCCGTTGGTACCCGGTTCACCGAAGATCAAAGGTCCTGTCACATAGTCCACCGGCTCACCGAAGCGGTTTACGGATTTTCCGTTGGATTCCATATCCAGCTGCTGCAGATGTGCCGGGAAACGGTTCAGTGCCTGGGAATAAGGAAGCACTGCTGTGCTGGGATATCCCAGTACATTGCGCTCATAAACGCCGATCAGTGCGTCCAGCATTGCCGCATTCTTTAATACGTCTTTTTCTGTGGAAAGCTTGTCTTCTGCTGCCGCGCCTTCCAGGAACTGCGCGAATACTTCCGGTCCGAATGCCAGAGACAGCACCGCGCCGCCTACTGCAGATGTGGAAGAATAACGTCCGCCGATGTAGTCATCCATAAAGAAAGCTGCCAGATAATCCTCACTCTTTGCCAGAGGAGAAGTCTCGCTGGTAACAGCGATCATGTGTTTGGAGGGATCCAGTCCTGCGTTTTTCAGGGCATCTTTTACAAAGGATTCGTTGGTCAGTGTCTCCAGAGTGGTACCTGATTTGGAAACCAGGATAAACAGAGAATGAGCAACGTCAATGGTATTCAGGACGCCTGCCGCGTCGTCCGGATCTACATTGCTGATGAATTTAGCTTCCATCTTGAACGCGCCGTGTTTCTTTGCCCAGTTTTCCAGTGCCAGATACATGGCACGGGGACCCAGGTCGCTGCCGCCGATACCGATCTGGACAACTGTGGTAAATTTCTCTCCTGCCCCGTTAGCGATCTCACCGCTATGTACTTTTCCGGCAAACTCCGCGATGCGGTCCTGCTGCTCTACATAGAAAGTACGCTTGTCCACGCCGTCTGCTACAACCGGATTGCCCAGCTGTCCGCGGGTCAGCTGATGAAGGACCAGACGCTTCTCTCCTGTGTTGATCACTTCGCCATTGTAAAGCGCCTCGAATTTTTCTGTAAGCTGCGCTTCCTCTGCCAGTTTTTTCAGGATTTCAAGTATATTGTCATCTACCTGCTTTGCAGCGAAGTTGTAAGCAAGACCTTCTGCCATGGGAACGGTGTAGTTCTTTACACGCTCTGCTCCGTTTTCCCCGTTCATTGCTTCTGCCAGATTGACTTTCTCTGCTTTGGAAAGCTCCTGATAAGAAGCAAGGGTATCTAAATTGTTCCAGGTAATCATAATGGGATTCCTCCTTAAATTTAATCTAAATTGATTATAATATCTATTCGTGTGAATTTCAAGACAAAGGCGCAAAAACAGCCAAAGCTGTCTGGTATTATTCCAATATTGGCAATTCGTCTGGTTCTGCGTCTTTGGCTTCGCTGGAAATACTGTTCCAGATGGCGTCTAACTTTTCGGAGTTTTCAGATGTGTCTAAGGGGCAGACCACTTCTTCTTTTGTCCCGTCCCTGAAATTTACCCGGAAACTGATGACGGCTGCTCCCGCTGCGCTTTCTTTGTCCTTTGTGCTGTCAGTCAAAGGAAGCTGCCTGTAAAGATCCGCTGTTTCGGTCTGTTCTGTTAGGATCTTCTTCTCTGCTGCTGCCGGAACTCCTTCATAGCGGTATACCTCTATGATTTCTATTTCCTCTGTCTGGCGCGGTGTGTCTTTGGTGTCTTTTGTCTGGCTGCAGCCATATAGTGTCACGGCAAGAACAGCAAACAAAAGCAAGGTTATGATTTTTTTCATGGTCAGTTCCTCCTGTAAACCGGCTTCTCGCAGTCTGAAAATGCGCAGGATTTCCTGTTCACAGAAACTCCTGCGCATAAGAAAGCAAACATTTTCTCTGTTTTCTGCTTCCAGCTTGTGCCTTTTATTCTCCGCTGACCGGTACCGTAACCGTTCCGATCACAGCAAGATCAGAAAGTTTTCTTCTCTCCTTCTCAGCCGAAGAAACCGAAGTGATACAAAAATATTTTATCACCCCAGAAGAAATACCGTCAATAGCTGCCTCTGATAAGAATGTATATCTTTACATTTTTTTCCTGTTTTTGTACTGAATAATATACACGTCAGAACCTTGACTTTTCCAGTCCAATATTATAGAATTTCCACATACAGAGTTTGTTATTCAAAGCTAACTACAAAATATAGGAGGTCAATTATGAATTTCAAAGAATGGGAATCCTTCCGGGAGGGTATCTGGGAAAAAGAAATCAATGTAAGAGATTTTATCCAGAAAAATTATACACCTTATGACGGCGACGAATCCTTCCTTCAGGGACCTACACAGGCAACCAAGGACTTATGGGCTCAGGTCATGGACCTCTCCGCTCAGGAAAGGGAAAAAGGCGGCGTCCTGGATATGGATACCAAGATCATATCCACCATCACCTCTCACGGTCCCGGTTACCTGGATAAAGAGAAAGAAACCATTGTAGGCTTCCAGACAGACAAGCCCTTCAAACGTTCCCTCCAGCCCTACGGCGGTATCCGCATGGCGATCAAGGCGTGTGAAGACAACGGCTATCATGTGGACCCTGCGGTGGTGGAATTCTTCACCAAACACAGAAAGACCCACAACGACGGTGTCTTTGACGCCTACACACCGGAAATGCGCGCCTGCCGCTCCAGCCACATCATCACAGGTCTGCCGGACGCTTACGGCAGAGGACGTATCATCGGCGATTACCGCCGGGTGGCTCTGTACGGTGTGGACAGACTCATTGCAGATAAACAGAATCAGAAGGACTCCACAAGGACCATCATGTATTCGGATGTGACCAGAGAACGGGAAGAGCTTTCCGAACAGATCAAAGCCCTGAAAGAGTTAAAAGAGCTGGGAAATATTTACGGCTATGACATTTCCCGCCCTGCCGCTAATGTGCAGGAAGCTATTCAGTGGCTGTACTTCGGCTATCTGGCAGCCATCAAAGAGCAGAACGGCGCTGCCATGTCCCTGGGACGCACCTCCACCTTTCTGGATATTTATGCCGAAAGAGATCTGCAAAACGGAACCTTTACAGAGGAACAGATCCAGGAATTTGTAGATCATTTCATCATGAAGCTGCGTCTGGTAAAATTCGCAAGGACACCGGAGTACAACGCCCTCTTCTCCGGAGATCCCACCTGGGTAACTGAGTCCATCGGCGGTATGGGCATCGACGGGCGCCATATGGTAACCCGTATGTCTTACCGTTACCTGCACACCCTGGAAAATCTGGGAACTGCGCCGGAGCCGAACCTGACCGTGCTGTGGTCCACCAGGCTTCCGCAGAATTTCAAACGGTTTTGCGCCAAAACCTCCATCGCCTCCTCTTCCATCCAGTATGAGAACGACGACCTGATGCGGGTGACCCACGGAGACGATTATGCCATTGCCTGCTGTGTATCCTCTATGCGCCTGGGCAAAGAAATGCAGTTCTTCGGCGCCAGGGCAAACCTGGCAAAATGTCTGCTCTATGCCATCAACGGCGGTGTGGACGAAATCTCCAAAAAACAGGTGGGACCGAAATTCCGCCCCATCACTACAGAATATCTGGACTATGATGAAGTCATGGAACGTTTCCGTGATATGATGAAATGGCTGGCTCAGGTCTATGTCAATACACTGAACATCATTCACTACATGCACGACAAATATTCCTATGAGAGACTTCAGATGGCGCTCCACGACAAAAAGGTGACCCGGTGGTTCGCAACCGGCATCGCCGGACTTTCTGTGGTGGCAGATTCTCTGTCCGCCATCAAATATGCGAAAGTAAAAGTGATCCGTGACGAAAACGGCATTGCTGTGGATTATCAGGTGGAGGGAGATTTTCCCAAATACGGAAATGACGATGACCGTGTAGACGACATTGCTTACGACATTGTCCATGAGTTCATGCAGTATGTGAAGGGAAATCATACCTACCGGGGCGGTATCCCCACCACTTCGATCCTGACCATCACCTCCAATGTGGTTTACGGAAAAGCAACCGGCTCCACACCGGACGGAAGAAAAGCGGGACAGGCATTCGCTCCCGGCGCCAATCCCATGCACCACAGAGACAGCCGCGGGGCAGTAGCTTCCCTGGCGTCTGTTTCCAAACTGCCGTTTAAAGACGCTCAGGACGGGATCTCCAATACTTTTTCTATCATTCCGGGAGCCCTGGGAAAAGATGACGCTGTTTTCTTCGATGACATCACCTTTGAATTGGAGCCGGACTGCGCCTGCTGCGAGCCGAATGCAGAGCTTGGAAATCAGTAAGAAGCTGAAAAAGCGGGAAATCCAGGGAAACTGCAGAAATAGTAGGAACTATAAAAAGCGGAAACTACAGAAATTTCAATAGCTTTAGAGATACGAAAACGATAGCTATTGCAGGAACTTTGGTAATATGGAAAACGATAGATATTACGGAATTTTTTGAAACAGGAAAACCAGAAAGCAACAAAAAGAAACCAGAGGAAAAGCAAGAAACAAACTCTGACAATCAGCAATCTATAACAAAAAACTAGGAGGTAACTTAATATGAAAATCAGTGACGCACAGATCGACAATCTGGTAGGTTTATTAGACGGATATGCAGAAAAAGGCGGACACCATTTAAATGTCAACGTCTTTACAAAGGAAACTCTATTGGACGCTCAGAAACACCCGGAGAAATATCCGCAGCTGACCGTACGTGTATCAGGATACGCAGTAAATTTCCACAAACTGACAAAGGAACAGCAGGATGAAGTCATCTCCAGGACCTTCCACGACGGAATGTAATCCCTCCGGTTTTATCCATTCCATCGAAAGTTTCGGCACTGTGGACGGTCCGGGAATCCGCCTGGTGGTATTTTTCCAGGGCTGTCCCATGCGGTGCCTGTACTGCCATAATCCTGATACCTGGGCGCCCAAGAAAGGAACCCTCATGACTGTCCATGAGATCCTTGCCCAATATGAAAAGAATCAAAACTTCTACAAAAACGGCGGCATTACCGCCACCGGAGGAGAACCTCTGCTGCAGCTGGATTTTCTTACAGAATTGTTTGAGCAGGCTCAAAAGCGCGGGATCCATACCTGCCTGGATACTTCCGGGATCCTTTTTCGCAGGGAGAAGGCAGCGGATTATAAGCGGATGTTCGCCTCTGTCTCTCTCATCCTTCTGGATTTAAAGCACAGCGACCCTGCCGGGCACAGACAGCTGACCGGACAGGAACAGGATTCCGTCCTGGCATTTCTGGACTATACGCAGGAATGCAAAGTTCCGGTCATCATCCGCCATGTAATCGTAAAGAGCTTCACAGACGGCGACCAGGAGCTGGATGAGATCGGTAAGATCCTTGCCTCTCATTCCAATATCCGGGGTCTGGAAGTACTGCCCTATCACGGAATGGGGGAAAAGAAGTACGAAGAGCTGGGCATGACTTATCCTTTAAAAGGAATGCCGGATCTTCCAAAAGAAGAGGCGGCGAAAGCCCGCCAGAAAATCCTAAGCAGCATGCAGAAATACCGGAAGCTTCTTTCTACCTAGACGCTGTCCGGGACGGGCGGCAGTGGGTCTATATGGTAATTCTATAATGATTCAATGCCCCCGGCAGCTTCTCATGCAGATGGCAGCAAGGAAGAGACAAAAAGTTATTTCCGGTTCTCTTCTATCCATTTCACGGCAAAGTCTACCAGCGCTCTCTGGCTCATCATAGACAGCGCTGCGCAGCCAAGCTTGGCATGTTTAACCTGTCCGGTCTGTTCAAATGCCTTGCCGATTTCTTCAAAGTCTTCTCCGTCCACAGCTAATGTTTCATAGGATTTCCATATGCGCTGTCCGTTTTCCATTACTGCGCTGCTTTCTGTTACCATATGTTTCCCGGGGTACTCTGCCCTCACGTCTGCCAGATGCAGCGACGTATTTTTATCATAGCCAACACCGATCAGAAGCACATACCCGTCAAGCTCATAGAGCTTTCCGATGGGCGATCCCTCTCCGAAAATGTTTGACAGGTCATGGTTCTCTGTGAGATATTCCGCGTGACGTCCCCATGCCGCTACGGACCTGGCAGGGTGGTCGCTTCTTAAAGTTCCCTGCCACTGCCGGAACATTTCTGCCACTGCTCCCATGGTGTTTGTAGGCGTAATCCTTTTATCATAAGCAGGAATATTTTCACGGATCACATCCCACCATTCCTCCGGTTCCTGCCAGTATACGCCGGTTTTAGGATCCAAATTTTTCCAGGACTGTGTGGGCATCATGATCGTGCCTTCCTTACCAACACAGTGGATCAAAGCTTCGATCACGGTCTGTGCACCGCCGCATACATACCCCAGACTGCTCAGTGATGTATGTACCATAATGGTCTGTCCTTTACAGACACCTGCCTCTTTGCATGCGTTTATAATATCTTTCCGGATCACTAACTTTCTATTTTCCATTTTTTATCACTCCCAGTTGTTTTTGACTTTATCTTTCAGTACGCCTGACAACAACATCTGCTAGCAATAATGGTAAAATAGAAAGCCGTAAATTACAACGGTTAAACGCTTAACCTCATACAAAATTTCTCTGTCTTTTTTGTCTATCTTTAACAATGCTGCCGAATGCACTTATAGGCGCCAGTAGGGATACAATTTCCTTCGGTTTATAGTTTTTCTGAATGTTTTCAGAATCTTTCCTCTGCTCCGCTTAGAAACGTCACACACTGCGCACACTGGCACGCTCTATCAGAGATACTGGAAGTTTTACTTTTTTATCAAAACTTTCTCCAGCTCTCAGCCGCATCAATATGTCAAGCGCCAGAGCCGCTCGTTCCTCCGAGTCCTGCCTGATCGTGGTAAGCGGAGGGAAAAACCTCCCGCTTTCTTTCACATCGTCAAATCCCATCACGGATATCTCCTCCGGCACTGGGATGTCCATGCTTCTGGCAAATCTGATAAAATCCATTGCATAATGATCCGATACCGCGAAGACTGCTGTATATTTTAAAATTTCTTTTATATGTTCTTTATAAAAAGAAATTCGCCGGTTCTCCTCCATAGGAATCATCATAAGTTCTGCATCTGGAAGTTGGCTTTTTAATCCCAGAAACCTTTCCTTATCCATACAGACTGCATTGTCTGATATACATAGCACATTTTTATGCCCTTTGTTTCGCAGATACTGTCCTGCCTGTACTCCGCCGCCGAAATGGTCCGCTTCAATATTAACGAAATTGCCTGCGCTTTCTATGCAGCCGTCGTAAATAACAAATGGTATATGCATCTTTTCACGAAGTCTGCAGTAATCCTGCTGGCAAAAACCAATGAGGACCATGCCCTCCACTTTGAATCGTTTTGTGCCAGCAGCACCCCTGCCATGCTGGGGATATACTGCCGCTTTTCCAAAAGTTCCTGTACGCGCTTTACCGTTTCCTCTGATACTTTCTTTGTCTTTCCATGAATGACATTGGATACGGTGGCTGTGCTTAAACCTAATTCCTCTGCAATGTCGATCAGCCTGATTCTTTGGTTTTCCATAGAATACTACTCCCTTTCCCGCAGCAGATGACCGCGCTCTTTGTTTCTTTTATCGTGGAAGGCTGTATCGGGTGTTCTTTCCTTTTCCTTCTTGAATCAGTAAACCGTTTTCTGTCATTTTCTTTAAAAAACGTCCGCATGAGGACTGTCCCATATCAAGCAGCATTTCAACTTCTTTTCTTGTAACAAACCCTTGTTCTTTTGTCAAAGCAATCACCTTTTCTTCGGGTGTATCTTTCTCTGTTTTGGTCTGTATTGGTTTTGCAGGTTCAGGCGTTGCGTTCAGGTTCGGGAGGATAATCTTAAATGCATTGTCAGATGTTTCAATCTGTGGTATCATCCCTGTTCCTTCATATGCATCCATGATTTTTATAAGTCCCGTTCCATAAGCTTCTATCAGTTCCAAACGGTAAAATACATTTGCAAGTTTTATGTTTCGGCAGACAGATATACCCATTGTTACATCCTTTAAAGTTACACCGCTTACTAAACCGCCAATAGAGGTAAATTCCAGTCTGTCTGTGTAAAGACTGATGAAAGAGCTGGCCCGGAACGAGTATTCCCGGTGAACCAGAAGATTCAAAAGTGCCTCCCTTACTGCGGTTTCGGGATAATCCCGCCTGTCAATACGATACAGCTTCTCAAAGGTGGAATGCGTTTGATTGCGGAAATCAATAAAATCGTAAACTTCATCCATCTGCTGAAATAAAGACCCGGTAAATTCTTTACGATCCTTAAATTCGTTTTGATTTGTGCCCTGAAAAACAGCAACCTTAATTGTATGCACACACTGGTCTGAAAGTAGCAGCCCTAAGTTAGTATAGACACCATCCTGCGTTACCAATCCCAGTGTTTTCATCTGTGCAGGCCCAAACGTTACATGCCGTTTCTCAAATGTCTTTTCCGCAATTTCAAATGTTAAATTCTGCTCCAAAGACCGCATTTCCTCAAAGCGGTCTCCATCTGTTTCTTTAATCATGCGCCGGATTGCTGTATTGGTAGCCGGAACGGAAGAATATCCCTGACGGACGTAAACACCTTCCGGACGCAGACCTTTTTTTGCAATATAATATGGTCTTTCCGTTCCTTGCTGAATATCAACTGCAACGATTTTCTTTCCGTCTACTGTCAATGTTTCATAGTGGAGAAACATCGTCAAGTCCGGCTTGATGGAATCCCGAACCATATTGCTGATTTGCAGAGAGGCTTCGTCAGGATTATCCAATCCTGATACTGTTCCATCATCCTGAACGCCGATGTACAGCTTTCCGCCCTTGCAATTTGCAAAAGCAATGATTTCTTTTTTTATATCCTCCACCACGATTGCCTTCAATTCAACTGTTTCACTTTCCCGAAAAATCATTCGACCACCTCCTGACTTTATTCTAACCACATTCTACTCATTCTAACCATTCTTGTCAATAAAAATGGTTAGAATGAGTAGAACGAAATAGGAGGTGGTAAAATGTTGTATCGGAAGTGGCAGTCGCAAATTTTGCGACTGCCACTTAGTGTACGCCGTTTGCATTGAATGTACCTGCTCTAGACAAGGGCACAATCTACGAAAATACGTTTATAAGCATTCCTGCACTTCCCCAATATCCCCATCAATGTAAATCGATCGCCCTTCAATCTCTTTCGGCGCGAACGCCTCCCCCAGATTCACACAGACATACACCGCCTTCGGGTTCTCATACGTCATCTTCCAGAACGGATACTTAATAATCCCTGGGGTATTTTGTTTATTGCGCACCATTTTTCCGGTGCTCTACATTTATAATTAGAACGGCAATATCAGGTCATTCCATCCATCAACCTTCCTCTGCAAGAGAATGCAGTATGCGAACCGCTTTCATCACGATATTCCATTCCAGATCAGCCGCATAAGAAAACTTTTTCCGATACGCTGTCCAAAGCTGCTGCATTACCGGACTGCCCTCCACCTCGGCAAAGACCTCCTTTGCCTCAGCCAGATGGCCTTCCGTTTCCCGTTTTCAGGCGGTTGCCAACAGCGCATCATGGAGGATCTGTGCATTCAGTGTATTCCCATGAAGCTGTTCCAGAATATAAATGTCGTAGAAATCCCTCATGCGGGTGTTGGTCGTTGCTCTGGTAATGATTGTCTCCAGCTTCTCAGCCAACACAGTTTCCAGATTATACGCCCAAATGTCGATGGAACGGTCCTCCAGCATCAGCTTGAAGCTGTACCGGACTTCCCTTGGTGTAATAGCATCCCCGGTAGAAATGTCAATCTTCAGGGGCGTTACCACTCCATCGAAAACCGTAGTCATGCTTACACGAATCCCCGGATATTCCGCTTCATCCATAATTTCTGAAACCTTATTGACCCGAAAGGTCACGCCGTCATCAATTGGGACCGACACAATCCCCGCAATCAAATCCGCCACATCATTTACATTCACATTGATTCCTTTGACCGTTGCATCCAGATCCATGGTGGAACGGGCATCCAGACCGACCATCGCTGCTACCAGCATCCCGCCCTTCAAAATAAACTTGTCCCGGTACTTCGAGAGTGAAATACGCTCCAGAAATCGCTCCATCATGTAGTTCCGCATCAAAATCTGTGCGTCCGCAGACTTCTTCTTTGAGAGGTTGCGGATCAGGTCTTTCAACTGCTTTGCTGTCTTTATCATAATAGCACCTCCAAATACTGCCGCAAAAGTTTCTCTACCCGGAACAGCTTTGCGTAGCGCATCAACGTCCGCAGATTCTTGTCCTTTCTTCTGGCATACATTTTAAGTGCCCCCTGAAAGGTCTGCATCTCCATACTGTTCCGACTCCGCAGCAGGTCGCAGATCGTCCGCTCCATGTCATAAGCCGGTACAGTATGTCCAAAGGGGGTCTGCGCCGTTGTCAATCCCACATCATGCAGTTCTGCCTTGATGGTAAAGACTTGAACCCCTTCCGCTTTTAGTCTGGTGGGGTTGTAGCCGGTCTTTACCGTAATCGTGTACTCAGTTGGCTCACGGTCTGTCAAATCGTGAAAAAACAGGGCTGTCTCATGAGAAAATACCGCCTGTTTAAACCGCAGATGAATCAGGTACATCGCATCTACCCAAGAATCTCTGGAAAGATAAATGCCGTGCGCCACCCGTTCCAGTTCCCGATCCCGCACATAATGATAAAAAACCGGTTTGGAAATCCCGGCAGATACCACCTGAGTGGTTTGCAGCATCCCATCCTGAGCCACCAGCATCCTGTCCAGCTGTTCATATTGTCTCATGGTTTCACTTCCTTTCACGCTAAAATTATATGCAATATTAGTATAAAAGTAAAGTGCGCTCGACCGAAAATTTTATAAGCATTCCAACACTTCCCCAATATCCCCATCAATACAAATCGCCCGCCCCTCAATCTCTTTCGGCACAAACGCCTCCCCCAGATTCACACAGGCATACACCGCCTTAGGATTCTGATAAACCATCTGCCAGAACGGATACTTAATGATCCCAGGAGTGTTCCTCCCCACCCCCAATTCCAGATATACTATCTTATTTCCCTGATGCCGCCGCACAAAGGTCTGGTACCGCTGCGCTGCCCTGTGCCAGCCTTCGTCCTCCAC
>DWVZ01000155.1 GCA_019119975.1 Candidatus Blautia merdavium
CTTACCGTCCGAAAAAATATCCTTATGCCGCTCATGTTAGATAAACGGAAACCCAACCAGGAATATTTTGACCAGATTGTCCGTTCACTAGGCATTGAAGATAAGCTCGATTCTCTTCCCAACCAATTATCAGGCGGGCAACAACAGCGTGCGGCCATCGCTCGGTCTTTGATCTATCGCCCGGCCATCTTACTTGCTGATGAGCCAACAGGAAATCTTGATCGAAAAAACGGAGAAGAAATAATTGACCTATTGAAATTGTCAAACCGCAACCTGGACCAGACCATTCTGCTGATCACCCATGACGAAAAGATTGCTTTAAAAGCAGATCGCATTATAACCATAGAGGATGGGAAAATCGTCAGTGATCAGAAACGGAGGTAAGGGTATGTGGAAAGACTATTCAATCGGATTTATAAAAAGGAATCGCGCTTCCAGCTTATCCGTCCTTGTTGCCGCGTTTATATCGGCCTTGTTTCTGTCTTTGCTGTGTGGCCTGTTCTACAATTTTTGGAATTACGAAATAGAATCGATTGTCCTGGAAGAAGGAAACTGGCAAGCCCGTATTACAGGAACATTTGAAGAAGATGCGGTGTCTGACATTGAATACTTTGCCAATGTGGAGACCGCTGCTGTCAATGAAGAATTATCAAACGGGCAAACCCTTGTAATTGATATTTGCTTTTACAACATGAGGTCAGTATATCAGGATATGCCCCTGATTGCTCAGCAACTGGGAGTACCCGACAGTTCCGTGTCGTATCATGAATCCTTGCTGTCAACGTATTTTATCTATGACCCGCAGGATACCACCCCGCCTCTATTGATAGCCTTTTATTTGGCTGTGCTTCTGATTGTATCGGTGTCTTTGATTTTGATTATTCATAACTCCTTTGCTGTATCCATGAATGCCCGTATTCATCAGTTTGGTATTTTTTCCAGCATAGGGGCAACACCGGGACAAATTCGTACCTGCCTTTTGCAAGAGGCGGCTGCTCTCTGTGCCATCCCAATTTTGCTCGGAAGTTTTATCGGGATTGCCTTGACTTTCGGAACCATACAGATTGTAAATGTTCTTGCGGATGGCATTGTAGGCAGGCATAATGCAGTATTTACTTACCATCCTCTCGTATTTGCCGCCACAATTCTGGTATCTGTTCTGACAGTGTTGATTTCTGCATGGCTGCCAGCCAGAAGACTAAGCAAGCTGACCCCGCTGGAAGCCATTAAAAATACAGGCGAGTTACAGCTAAAACGGAGGAAAAAATCTCGTATTCTTGCACGATTGTTTGGAGTAGAAGGTGAATTGGCTGGCAATGCGCTGAAAGCGCAGAAGAAATCCTTAAGAACATCTACACTGTCCTTAACGCTCTCCTTCCTGGGTTTTACGTTCATGTTGTGCTTTTTTACTCTTTCAGGAATCAGCACAAACCATACTTATTTTGAACGCTACCAGGACGCCTGGGATGTCATGGCAACCATAAAGGACACCCCGATAGAGGATTTGACTCACGAAGATGAAATCCATACGCTGAATAATACAGACAGTGTAATCTATCAAAAGGCTGAGGCTTATAGTTCTGTTCCCATAGCGGCTATCAGCGAGGAAGTGGAGAGCCTGGGAGGATTAGAGGCGTTGGCTGGAACCTCTGTCAGCGTTGCCGGTGATACCTATACGATCCAGGCCCCTATTGTCATTATGGATGACAGCAGCTTCGCTGCATACTGCGAGCAGATCGGCGTTTCTCCGACAGGAACAGGAAGTGTGATTCTGAACCGTATTTGGGACAGCGTAAACAGCAATTTCAGGTACAAAGAATATGTTCCGTTTTTAACTGAGGGACAGGACACTATCCTCCTGCAGAATCGTGATGACGCGGCAGCCACTGTTACAATCCCTGTTTTGGGCTATACACAGGAGCCGCCGGTTTTAAGAGAAGAATACGATAACTATGCTTTGGTTCAGTTCCTTTCGGCTTCATCGTGGGAACAGATCGAAGAAGTGATTGGAAATGCAGAACAAGACACATATATCCGCGTACTAGCCACGCAAGAGCGAACCTTAACGGAATTGAATACGATAGAAACGGAACTGACAAATATTCTAGGGCGTGAATTTACGCTTGAGGTGGAAAACCGTGTTCAGGAAAAAATAGACAATGACGCCATGTTAAATGGCTATCAGCTGATTATCGGGGCGTTGTGTGCATTGCTTGCTATGATTGGAATCGCCAATGTCTTTTCCAACACGTTGGGTTTTATCCGACAACGGAAAAGAGAGTTTGCGAGGTATATGTCTATCGGTATGACACCGGAAGGTATGCGTAAAATGTTTCGGATTGAGGCCCTTGTTATTGCAGGACGTCCCGTCCTGATTACATTGCCGATCACTGTATTGTTTGTATGGTTTATGATAACGGCAAGTTACCTGAATCCAATAGAGTTTTTGTCAGTGGCTCCGATTGTTCCTATCGTAATTTTTATCGCAGCAATTTTTGGATTTGTTGCACTGGCATATTATGTAGGGGGCAAAAAAATCTTGAAATGCAATATGGCGGAAACATTACAAAATGATTATATGGTATAGATCAATATACACAAGAAATGGTATATTTGGAAGAATGCATTAAGAAAATTGATTAATAGTTCTCTTAAAAAGCTAAGTATGGAGGTGCATAGAAGTGAGAAAATGTATTCGTTGTGGAAGTATAATGAAAGAAAATTGTGCAGTTAAAGTGGAAGGAGCCGGATATGGGATTATTCTGTCTTCTGATGAATCAAAGCTGTTTGGTGGCAGGATGGGAAAACCTAAAGTGGCGATTTGCCCGGAATGTGGAGAAGTTTCCATTTATCTGGATGATGTTGAGAGACTTAAGAATTTAGGATGAGATGCTTTGTAAATATCTTTGATCGGTTGCGCTTATAGGAGGTGAAAGCATCGG
>DWVZ01000156.1 GCA_019119975.1 Candidatus Blautia merdavium
AAAGATGATCCTGGAAAGGCTTTAAAAGAACCAAAAGTTCAGCCAGCCAGACCACGAAAGAAAACTTCTGTGATCCGGAAACTTCATCAGAAACAGATCGCTATCGCAAAGAGATCCGGAAAGCCCATCCCACGATATCTGGAACAGCAAATGGTGAGGGAAAAAGTATAAAGTTTATGAGGAATGGAATCCGGATTTTGTATCGTTTCGGTACAATTTATGAGAAAAATGCTCTATCGCGATGGGCTTTTTTGTATGGAAATTTATCTGGATGATAGTTTCCCTATCCAAGACATCTTTTGTTACAAAATAAAGAAGGGAGGTAAAAATGCGACTGACAAAATTCGAGAAAGAAACGATAATCTTATTTAATGAGTCCGAAGATGAGGCGAGTATCTACACATATAACGCCGGTTTAAAAAACCGTTTGAAAAAGTTCAGCAGGCAATACCCACAGTTGTGTCATCTGAAAGAAAAAAATAAATATGGTGGTGTGGAGTATCTGATCGATAAATCCAGACTATCTATCCATTTTCAGTCGCCTTATAGTGAAGAACGTATAGAAATTGTAACCCAGAATTTGTTAAAAAGAATGGAGCATCCTGCTGAATAAACCATACCGGTTCTATAATATTAGAGGAGTCAATATCCTTAATGGATTATTGGCTCCTCTTTTTCGGTTAAAACACGTTATCATCTGGATAATGTGTCATAATATCTTCTACTTTGCATTCAAGAATATTGCAAAGCTTATCTATCGTATTTACTTCTACATTTTGATTATGCCGAAGTCTGTTTAACTGGGAACGGTTCATATGATACTTGGTATATAGATCATACTGGGTGATCCCTTTAGACTTCATGGTCTCCCACAAATTATCGTACTTTATCATATCCCAGTGGTTCACTTTCCTTAATCTTTTTATTGCCATATAACTATTATTATCGTAAAATATGTTCAATAATAGTATTCGTATACGAACACTATTCGGAGAGGGGTTTTTTGAAAAAACGAAATTGGACATGGGTGATACTTGTCGGTATTGTACTCCTCTTGGCATATTTGCAGTTTGGTCGTGATGTCAGGGTCATTTCCAGTATGCTTATGAGTTCAGATCAGTATTATGAACAGAAACTGACGATTGTTGCTAATAAGCTTTTTATTCTGGATAAAGATAAATTTGCAGAAGAAATGATAGAACGTTGCATGGATAATGATTTTCGTGAAATGAAGTTTTCGTATGACTTGCTGGGTTCTCCGGACAAAATTGAAATTACAGTGTATTTAAACGAAAGAGATAGAAAGTGTGCGCATCAATTTTTTGTTATTGAGTATGACAGCATCTGTAGATTGTGGAAATAAAATATCGAATAACTAGATTAACGAAATATGGACAATCTTGAACGAATCCCTTTTTTATGATATATTATAAATGTATAATTTTAAGTATAAAGATATCTTGACTATAACAGTAATTAAGTAGAAAATGCGGATAATTAAAGTGTAACCATCCCTTTTTGTGTTGCTTGAGCGGTGACGCAAAAATTTTTTCTCACAGAATTTACTACTTAGTCAATCAAAATATTTTGGGGGAGGGGTGAATGATATTGCAAGAAAAAGGTATCCCGGAAAGACGTACAGAATTTTTGGAAACCTGTTTCGATACCTTTTGCAAGAGTGGACTGGAAAATACCAGCCTACAAAAGTTGGCGGAATCCTGTGGTGTGACCAACGGGGCGCTGCTGTACTATTTTGGCAGCAAGGATAATCTTGTCATCGAAGCCACCGCCCACTGTATGGCAAAGGTGGAGGACGACTTTATGGCACAGGCCCCCACCAGTTTTGCGGACATCGAACGTTTCTTGCGGGAAATGCCTTATCTCACCGCAAAGCTCCACGGGGCAAAATACCGCTTTATGTATCAGGTGTATGCAAGCCCAAAGTACCGGGAATACGGCAAGGAATTTTTCAAAGGCGTTAATATCAGGTATCACAATTATGCCGAACTGCTTTCCGGCAAACTGGGGATGCCCGCAGATTTTATCCAGGGCATGACCTATCTGTTTGTCCGTGCCTGTGTTCATTTTGCTCTGTTTGAGGACGAGGACTATTTACAGTTACAGTTAAATGCAATTCGTACTTCCCTGCGGGCATTTATTGCCACAAAAACCGGGAGTGAAGATTGGAAAGCAGGTGATGCCCATGAGTAAAGTCAATCGCTATGAATATGAGGGGAAGGTAATAGAGATTCCCCTGCGATGGGATGAACACTCAAAGAAAGAAATCGAGGATTACAGTTTATTTATAGAACAGTCCCCGATCTACACTCCGGAGGGACGTCCCATTCTTCTGACCATTGAAGACGCCTGTCCTCACGCCGTCATGGTAGATGATGATCTCGCAAGTATTGACTGCGGTTCCTGTATCTACTTCCGGCAGCAGCCGAATCAATTCTGGGTGTCTGCCACAATGAAAAAATGCGCTGTGTTTCGGCAAAGCAAAGGAACACAAGTTCAATCAAGGAGGAAACATTATGAAAAAACGATTATTTGCAGCGTTTGTCTGCCTGTGCATGATCGTGTCTCTGCTGCCGACAATGGCGTTTGCCGAAGCAGGCGTACAGGACAGCGGTATTGTCACAAGTGAAAGCGGGCTGTGTGAACACCACACCCAGCATGACGAAAGCTGCGGCTACACCGAGGGAACGGCGGAAATTCCCTGTTCCCATGAACACGATGAGAGTTGCGGCGGGCTGACCGACCCGGAAGCCTGCAATCACACCCACGATGAAGCCTGCGGCTATGTTCCCGCCACAGAGGGAACGCCTTGCACCTATGTTTGCGAGATTTGCAATGCACAGGACAGCGGGAACCCAGAGGCTCCGTCCGACGCACAACCGGAAGAATGTACCTGTGAAACCCTCTGCACCGAGGAAGAAATCAATGGGGATTGTCCGGTCTGCTCTGCGGAGGGTGCCGATCTGGACAAGGTTTGCGTCGGTGCAGCTCTGCTGTTGACAGCACCAACTTTGCGAACCGGCGAAATTAAGCTGTTTATAGGCGGTCAGCAAATCACAGAAAGCGGCTGCTATGAAAACAAAAATGGAACTTGGACAAAGGTTGACGGTACAGAACCTGCCAACGGTCAGTTTTCCTATGACGCCGCCACCTTCACCCTTACGCTGAATGAGGCAGAGATTACTAACAATCAAACTGTGAATGTTGCAGAAGGTTACACCTATGACGGTAGCGTGATTGCCTTTAGTCAAACTGCCGATGTTTCTCTCAAAATAGTAGTATCCCAAGGAACGAGTACCATAACGGGAAACGGCGGGATTCGTGTAGAGTCCACGACTGGAAATGCCTCCTTGTCTATTAAGGGTTCTGGCAGCTTAGATGTCGAACCGAAAGGGAGTAATTCAGGAATTACGCTTTGTAGTTCAAAGAATACGAACCTGGATATCGACGGTGCGGATGTTACAGCTTCATCTCCTGCCCAGTATGGAGTTTATCTAATCTCTAGTACCGACGCATCATCCACTTCTACTATTACGGTAAATAATGGAAGCCTGACCACCGGTGGCAATGGTAATGTCGGAATTTACTATTATTGGTCTGGCACGAGCAATGCTGGCACTTCCAGCCTGACCGTCAGCGGCAACGCAGTGGTGGATACAAGAAACAGTCAAATAATGGATCAGAATAAGGAAACGGTTGTTCAGGTTGGTGCAGGCAGCGATGGCAACGGAGGTATCGTCTTTAACGGCAAGAGCGGCACTGTCTACGGCGATGTGACCTTGCAGGAGGACTTGGAGATCGGTAATGACGAAACCCTGACCATCGGAAAGGACGCCAGCCTGACCGTCCCGGATGGAAAGACTTTGACCAACAACGGCACCATCAATGTAGAGAGCGGTGGCAAGCTGGAAGGCACAACGACCGGCAATGGCACGCTCAAAATCGCCCCCACTATTACCACCCAACCACAGGATGTGGAAGTAAAAGAAAATGAAACTGCCACCTTTAACGTGAAAGTCACCGGCACCGAGCCGTTGTCCTATCAGTGGCAGCAAAGTACCGACAACGGCCAAAGCTGGACGGATATTACAGGCGAAACCAACGCCACCTATACCATTGCGACTACCACAATGGACATGAGCGGCACTCAATACCGTTGTGTTGTGAAAAACAGTATAGATGAAGTAACAAGTGACGTTGCTCTCCTCAAGGTAAAACATAATTTGGTAAAGATCGAATATAAAGCACCAACCTGCACAGTGAATGGAAACGAAGAATACTGGACTTGCGACACCTGCGATAAATACTTCAGCGACGCCAACGGTGATACCGAAATTGCAAAGGATTCCTGGATTATTAGCGCAATTAATCATGATTGGAACGATGCGGTTTACACATGGAGCGATGACGGAAGCACCTGTACGGCTACCCGTACCTGCAAAAATGACAGCGCTCATACGGAAACATCCAAGGCAACGGTAACAGATGCACAGACCAAAGTGCCGACCTGCACAGAGAAAGGCGAAACCACCTATACGGCTACCTTTGAGGCTGATTGGGCGGTGACACAGACAAAAGTGATTGTTGACATCCCGGCCACCGGCCACAGCTATGGCGAACCGGAATGGAGCTGGTCGGAGGATGGAAAAACCTGCACCGTGACATTTACCTGTGAAAAGGATGAAACCCATAAGGAAACTCCGGTGGTAACGGTTACATCAGCAGTAAAGACGCCAGCCACCTGTACGGAAACAGGCGTAACCACTTATACGGCAACCGTTGAATTTAACGGCCAGATCCACACGGATACGAAGGATGTGGCAGACATCCCGGCCACCGGCCACAGCTATGGCAAACCTGTTTGGAACTGGTCGGAGGATGGAAAAACCTGCACGGTGACGTTTACCTGTGAAAAGGATGAAACCCATAAGGAAAGCCCGAAGGTAGATGTAACATCAGCAGTAAAGACCCCTGCTACCTGCACGGAAACAGGTGTAACCACTTATACAGCAACCGTTGAATTTAACGGCCAGACCTACACAGATACGAAGGATGTGGCAGACATCCCGGCCACCGGTCACAGCTATGACAATGGCAAATGTACTGTCTGCGGTGCGATTGCTTCCGATTTCAAGGTCATCATCACAGCCGGGGCAAACGGTAGCTGGCAGAAAGGCACAAAGGACGGTCTTACCTTTACTTCCAATGCAGCTTATAAATACTTCCAGAAGGTACAGGTAGACGGCAAAGACCTGGATGCTTCCAACTACACAGTAAAGGAAGGCAGCACCATTGTCACTTTGAAAACTTCCTATCTGGAAACTCTGTCTGTGGGCAAACACACACTGGCTATCGTTTCTGAAACCGGTACTGCTACTACAGAATTTACCATCAAGGCAGCGGCTTCTGCTAATGATCGTAATCCGGCAAATCCGAATGGAGAAGCTACAGAGTCTGTACAGACTGGGGACAATACCAATATGATGTTATGGATAGTTATGCTGTTTGTTTCAGCGAGCATTCTTGGAATTGCTGTTTATGAAAAACGAAAAAAACATATGGAAAATTAGGGTACAGTAACAATAGAGCAGCGAATTTACGCTGCTCTATTTCTTAGTGTAAAACTATTTAATTTATATTCCAGTGCTTCCAAAAGAATTTTTCCCCCGCTGTTTTCCATGTTCAAAAACAAAATCTGCAATAATCACGGGAGTAATAACCAACTGTCCAATCCTAGTGTTTTTCTTTAAGATATGCTCCTGATTGCTAACATTACTGATGATAGCGTGAATTTCACCTCGATAGCCGGAGTCAATAGGCGGCAGTTCGCAGATTAGTCCTTTGATTGCCATGCTGCTTCTTGGAAAGACATATCCTGCATATCCATCTGGAATCTCTATGCCATATCCCAGGGGGATTTTTAGAATTTCTCCGGGCTTTACAATACAATCATAGGGCATGAAAACATCCGCTCCGGCATCATTATCGTGTGGACGGAAAGGACAATGGTCCTTTTGTACCCCAAAATCAATCAGCTTAATTTTCATATCGATCCCTCCTGAAATAACATTGGGTAAGTGAATATCAGGATTTCCATCTTGTTATGGCGACTACTTTTGGTCATCCGACAGATGGTGCTGCTATCCGTAATGATCTGAAAAAACTGATCCAGGAATATGATCTTCCACCTGTGGTCTTCCACAGTTTACGACATACAAGTGTGACCTATAAGCTGAAACTGAACGGTGGAGATATTAAAGCGGTCCAGGGAGATTCCGGACATGCACAGGTCAATATGGTAACGGATGTTTATTCACATATTCTGGATGATGACCGTAAGAAGAATGCAGAATTGTTTGAAGATGCATTTTATGGTAAAAAAGAAACAGATCCGCAGATGCACAGAAAGAAGCCGGAAAATACTTTAAAGGTTCCAGATGGTGTGGATGCGGAGCTGCTGGCAAAGGTACTCTCTAATCCGGAGATGGCTGCATTGTTGGCCTCTCTTGCAAAAACAATAAACTAATTGAGAACAGATTACTCTTTTGTTATAATTCTCTAGTAAAGTAATTGAAACGTAAAAAGATGAGGCTAAAAGCGAAAGAAGGTTATTATGAAATCAGTATTATTGGTAGGTCAGTCTAATATGGCTGGGCGTGGATACATTAGTGAAACAAAACCAATTATTAACGAGAGGATATGGATGCTTCGAAACGGCAGATGGCAGATGATGGCAGAACCGATTCATTTTGACCGTGCTGTTTCAGGAGTGGGTCCGGCAGCTTCTTTTGCAGAGAAATGGTGCATAGATAATCCAAAGGAACAGATCGGATTGATTCCTTGTGCAGAAGGAGGAAGTTCCATAGATGAATGGAAGATCGATGGCACATTATTTCGCCATGCGGTAAGCGAAGCAAAATTTGCTTTGGAAAATAGTGAGTTGATTGCTATTTTGTGGCATCAGGGCGAAAATGATAGTTCTGCGGGAAAATATAAAGAGTATTATAAAAAGCTGGAAATTATTGTTGAGGAATTCAGAAATACTCTGGGACAGGTACCTTTTATTATTGGTGGTCTGGGAGATTATTTGGGGAAAACTGCGTTTGGTGCTCATTGCACAGAGTATGGACTTGTTAACCGCGAATTATACAAATTTGCAACAGAAAAGCAAGACTGCTATTTTGTTACGGGAAGTAACCTGTATTCTAATCCAGACGGCATCCACATCAACGCTGAATCGCAAAGAAGATTTGGACTAAGATATTATGAAGCTTTTGATAAAAAGAAACATATTACCGCTCCTTTATCCAATGAATATCAACAAGTGGATGAATTATTAAGCCGAGAACATACCAGTTCTGAAAAGCAGTATATTGCGCTGGAGAAATTCACATTAGGAAAGATATCATTGGAAGAAGTTATGGAAACATTAAAATAGGTGATGCATTATCAGGTTGGATTTTGTACTGGATGAGTAGTCGAAAAACGATAGACAAACTGACCTTTTCACGGTATATTATATATAGTAAATTTGATCAATCGAATATTGTTTATCATTCCCGTATGTCGGGCATGATAGCCGATCTTATGCCGGGCCATTGACAATGACCTTCAACCCTATTGTTAGCAGTTGCAAACATTTTACTAATATTCCAGGGTTAACTAAGGCTGACAGAGATGATATTTAGATTGACTGAAATTGATTCGAAAGTGCTTTTAATCCTTGATTCTGCTTGACTTGGATTAAC
>DWVZ01000157.1 GCA_019119975.1 Candidatus Blautia merdavium
GGGTGAAGTAGCATGATGATTTATCTTCAAATGATAGATGCTCCTGAAGATCGCTCAAAGTTTGAGCAAATCTACATGGAGTATCGAAGCATGATGTTTCACATAGCAAATAGAATACTGACCAACGAACAGGATGCCGAAGATGCTGTGCATGAGGCGTTTTTGAAAATTGCTGAAAATATTGAAAAAATCGGTCAACCCAAGTGTCCAAAAACGCTGGGCTACATCGTTACAATAGTAGAGAACAAATCAATAGACCTTTATAGGAAATGCAACCGCCACCAAATCGTCGAGCTGGACGATGAGATGCAAGGTGTTCCGGCTGTTTATGAAGGAGAAAACACCTTGGCAGCCTGCATCCTGAAACTACCTGCACGATATAGAGAGGTAATTTTACTCCGATACCATCAGGGTTACAGCGTAAAGGAAGTGGCAGCTATGCTTGGAATATCCCATGCTGCTGCATCCAAACTTGACCAGCGTGCCAAGAACAGATTGAAGGAACTGTACGAAAAGGAGGGCAAGCTATGATTACAGATGAAATGCTGAGAGCTGCTGCGGCAGAGGCAGATCAGGCAATTCTTGATTCCTTGCCTCTTCCGCAGGAGTGCGACCATCAGTTCTCCCCACAATTTGAACGCAAAATGAAGCGTGTTATCCGGCGAGGACGGTATCCTGGAGCCTACAAATTTCTTCGGACAGCAGCCTGTTTCCTGGTAGCAGTTGTTCTGACCGGTACAACATGGCTCACGGTAGATGCCGAGGCCAGAGGTGCCTTCTTTGCCTGGGTACGTCAGCAGTACGAAACCTTTGTGGAGTACCGCTTTGCGGGACCGACACCGGACGAAGAAATGACCACCGATTTTGTTCCCACATGGTTGCCTGATGGATTTGAAGAAACCAATGTGCAGTCTGCGGGAGGCACTTCTATGCGGACTTATAGCAACAGCGATGGTCGGGTGATCCATTTCATGTACTCCGCCGGTGCGGACGCCACAAGCCTCTTTGTAATCTCAGACCAGATGACCGCAGAGGAAGTGGCTGTAGGAACACAGAAAGCCGATTTCTACTGGGATGCTGATCCCCAAAATGCGAATGCCCTGGTGTGGCAGTCCGAATCTGGTGATATTCTGTTCTGTATTTCGGCGGCACTGCCCGAGAGTGAGATGGTGAAAATTGCAGAGAGTATTGAAAAAGGCACATAAAACAGGTAAATATGTTTATCAATTTGGCAGAGGGCATTTTCTTCTTGCCTGAGGTTCAGGCCGGATAACAGCCAATTACAAAACGAAAAGAGGGATGTCAATGAAAAGAAAATTTGTGGCTCTTATGGTTGTAATCGTTCTGTCCTTGACCAGTCTTACAGCTTGTGGTGCTAAAACGCCGCAGGACATCGTTTCTGAAGCATTGGGCCTGGATGCATCTGGCGGCAGTGAGGTTTCCGCTTCCGACACCCACGGTGGATTCCATGGGGACGGAACCTCCTGCATTGTCCTTACATTTCAGGACGATGCCGTCTTGGAACAGATAAAGGCGAATGCGGATTGGAATTCCCTTCCTATGGACGAGACTACTCAAATCCTCGTGTACGGCATTTCCGGAGAGGAGAATCACACGGCCTATCAAATCGGTCCCTATCTGAGCGACAGCAACGGCAACCCGCTGGTGCCGGAAGTCAAGAACGGGTACTATTTTCTGCTGGACCGGCAGGCCGAAGATGACGCAGCCGGAAAGGATATTCTGGAGCGGAACTCCTTCAACTTCACCTTTGGGCTTTACGATACCGACACCAATACCCTGTACTGCTGTGAGCTGGACACCTGATGTCTTTTTGATGTGAGGAATAAGCCATGAAGAAAATGATATTTGGGATGCTGATGTTTTTGACAGGGGCGCTTTCAGTTGCCATGATTTTAGCCGGATCAATGGCAAACGACTGGACGCTCAACGGGCAGCATTCCGCTTTTTGGAATATATCCCGATATGGCCTGCTTCCTGCACTGTATCTCTTTGCTGGCATGGCAATCCTTGGCCTGATTGTTGCCGTGTGGGGATTGTTCGACCATAAGAGCTGATAAATGGACATCCATTCGGCTCAGCTATTAACAAATCAGAATTTGGCAAGGAGGTATTATTATGAACCGAATTAAGAATGACAAAATATTGCTGACACTCTGTATCCTATTTTTCATTGGTTATGCTGTGATTTTTGTAAGTGCTTTTTCGGAACTTCCGCTTAATGTCCCCCTGTGGCACCAGGGTTTACTGTTGTATGGCCACTTTTTTCCTATGTTCTTCCTGGAGTTGCTGCTGTGCCGCACGGCCCAGGTGAGGTGGCGCATCTTCCTGCCTGTCGCCCTGCTTTTGCTGCCGGGGCTGTGGTTCCTCTCCGCTTCGGAATGGTACATGATGGCATGGATTCTTTTCTTGCTTTGGTGTATTCCTGCGCTCTTGGGGTGTTTAGTAGCTTGGGCTATTTGGGCAATTTACAAACGATTAAAAAGATAAGGTTTTGTTCTAACAAATATTTGGTAGTTTTTAGCTTTTACCGATGATATCACGGCATTTTGAATTGCTGTTGGAAACATTTTTAGTTTTTTGTCCCTAAAATAAGTGGATAAACCAGAATTTAGGGAGGGATTATCATGTTATGCGTGATTATTCAATATCTGTTATCGCCAGTTGTGTTTTTGCTGACATTCATTCTTCCTGTTGTATTTTACTTTGTCAATCGAAGATATGTTTGGTGTAGCATCCTTCTGGCTGTACTTGTTGGACTAATCATAAATTGGGGCAATTTCAATTACTATGAATCACGTGGTCTCATGATTCTCGTTACATTAGTGCAAGTTGCTGTAATGGCCATTATCATACTAATACTAAGAGCGGTTACTCCAAAAAGACAAAAGTAAATTCCAGTTTAATGGGTGGTTGAGTCAGAGAACAGGATGTGCTCATTATGAAAAAATTGAACCATATCTTAAATATTATTATTGGTGCTTTTGTAGGTGCATTTATTGGGCATGGGATTTATGTATATTGGGATTAAACTATATAGGAGTTCCTTATGCTTATGACCATTTTGCAGAAGGGGAAGCACCGGATCCGCCTTTCCTCTGTTATCTGCTTCCGGGGAGCGATAACTTTTCCGCAGACGGGAAGGTGTATCACAAGTTTACGGAAGTCCGGCTGGAACTATATACGGATTTTAAAGACCCTGAAGCGGAGCAGAACGTGGAAGATGTTCTGGACGCAGCGGGGATTTTTTATAACAAGTCGGAAACCTGGATTGACAGCGAGAAGCTGTATGAAGTTCTGTACGATTTTGAAATGCCGACAGAGGGAGATAGTGCTGGGAAAACCGGGAATGAAATGAAGGAGGCTGGAAATGTCTACGAAGAAAAATAAAGTCAAATTTAATATTTGCAACGTGCATTACGCACTGATTACGGTGGACGATGACGGAGATGTGACCTTTGGGACGCCGGTGGCTATGCCGGGCGCAGTATCCCTGTCCTTGGAGCCGAACGGAGAGC
>DWVZ01000019.1 GCA_019119975.1 Candidatus Blautia merdavium
CATCATGGCAGGACAGACCGTTTTCTGTAATGTAAATGGGTTTCTGGTATCTTTCATATAAAAATTTCGGTCCCCAGTAAAGGCATTCCGGGGTCACAGGCCAGTCAAGGGCTGTCTTAGGAAATCCTTCGTACCGCTTTACCACTTCCGGCTGCCCCTGCTCTCCCATGCGGATCCTGTTTCCGTTGTAAATATTCTGTCCGTAGAAATCAATGGGCTGGGAGATCAGCTGAAAATCTTCCTTTTTCATTTCGGGAAGGTATTTCTCAAACTTTCTCATGCCTTCTTCCGGATATTCGCCGAAAAACACCGGATCGCTCCACCAGGACACATTCCAGGTCCAGCGATTTAAAGGCTCTCTCAGTCCGAAGAGATGCTGCTTTGCCGCCTGGATATCCTCTGGTTTTTCACTGTCCGGATAGCTCATGGTCCCGGTAGGCGCATATCCCACCTGGATCTCCTGCTTGGCATATTCCCGGAGCATCTTTACTGCCATTCCGTGCGCCTTCAGCGCATTGTGCGCCATCTGGAAGGTATCCCGGATGGGAGCTTTCACACCCGGAGCATGTACGCCGTCCAGATAGCTCAGCCCTACAAAGCACTGAGGTTCATTTAAGGTAAAGAAGTATTTCACCCGGTCAGAAAACCGCTCTGCTGCCAGCTTTGCGTATTCGCCGAACCAGGTTACGATCTCCTCATTCATCCAGCCGCCTTTTTTGTAAAGTTCATAGGGAAGCTCCCAGTGATACAGCGTAACAAACGGCTCGATGCCTGCCTCTAAAAGAGCGTCGATCAGTTCATTGTAAAAACGGATTCCGGCTTCATTGACCTTTCCATATCCATTAGGAAGGACTCTTGCCCAGTTGATAGAAAAGCGGTACGCCTTCAGTCCCAGCTTTTTCATGATCTCTACATCTTCCCGGAATCTGTGGTAATGGTCGCAGGCAATGTCTCCGGTATGCCCTCCGAAGATCCTTCCCTCTTCCTGGCAGAATACATCCCAGATATTCAGCCCTTTTCCGTCTTCGTATGCTGCTCCCTCGATCTGATAAGAGGAGGTCGCCGCTCCCCACCAAAAATCTTTGCCAAATGCCATCTCTTTTCCTCCCAATTCTATTCCTTCTATAAATACTGCGCCGCAACATGAACTTCCTGCTGTAAGCGGATATCCTGGACCGAACTGCCCACACAGATCTCGTAGCGGTCCTTGGGCACAATCCATCTGTTTTCTTCTTCACTATAGCATGAGAATGCCTGCATTTCCAGGAAAAAGGACAGCTGTCTGGTTTCTTTGGGCAGCAGCCGGACTTTGGAAAATGCCCTCAGTTCTTTTACAGGGCGGGGTATGGTTTTTCCGGATGCTTTTACATAGACCTGTACCGTTTCCTTTCCTTCCCGTTCTCCTGTATTGCTCACCTTCAGGCTCACCTGGAACCCGTTTTCTCTTTTCTCCACAGACAGATCACGGTAGGCAAAGGAAGTATAAGACAGTCCGTGTCCGAAGCAGTACCTTACAGGAATCTGCCGGGTTTCATAGTGACGATACCCCACAAAGATGCCTTCTCCGTAGCTGACCGTATCGCTTCCCGGAAACTCTCCAATGCTGTGGGCAGGGCAGTCTTCCAGACGCTTGGGGAACGTATATGCCAGCTTTCCTGACGGATTGACTTTTCCCAGAAGAATCTTTGCCAGCGCATGTCCGCCTTCCATTCCATTATAGCTGCTGTATACAATGGCTTTCGCCTGATCTGCAAAAGCCTCCAGATCCACAGGAGATCCTGCAAGGACCACGATCACTGTGTTCTCATTCACTTCCAGCACTCTGCGGATCAGCTCCTCCTGTCCGTAGGGAAGCTTCATATCTGCTCTGTCCTGTCCCTCCAAATCAAACTCATGGTTCAGTCCGCAAAACAAAATTACATCTTCATGGTTCTCTGCCAGTGCAGCTGCCTCTTCTATGAGTGCTTCTCTTGCGGCTTTGACTGCATCGTCCTCCTTTTCCCGGTAGGATTCTTTATACGCCCTGTCCTCCAGACTGGATGACTGCCAGTTTTCTTTCTCCTCTGTGTTCTCCTGACTGCTTGCGTATCCTGGGGCATAGGTGATCTCCACATTTCCTCCCAGCTCCATCCGAAGTCCCAGAAGCGGGGAGATTTCATAGAGCGCCTTCACCGCAGCGCTTCCTCCTCCGTTTGCGTGGAGCTTTACAGCATTTTCTCCGATCACCGCAAGCCGCTTTTTCCCTTTTAAATCCAAAGGCAGAATGTTTTCCTCATTTTTCAGAAGGACCACTGCCTCCTGGGCACAGTTCAGAAGCGTTTCCTGGTGTTCCCTGCTGTTGCAGGTGCCTGGTTTCCGCTCTCCGTCCAGCATGTGCAGGCGGTTCATCAGCACCAGAATGTTTCTTACTTTTTCATCAATCCACGCCTCTTTGATCTCACCTGCTTTTACTTGTTCCAAAAGAGGCTGCGCCATATAATATTGGTCAAAGCAGTCCGTCACCGACATTTCAATTTCCAGCCCATTCTCTGCCGCCTGTCTGGTATCGTGGATGCCTCCCCAGTCCGATATAACTGCGCCGTCAAAGCCCCACTCTTTCCGCAGTATCTCCTTCAGCAGATAAGAATTATGACAGCAGTGCTCTCCCCGGAATTGATTGTAGGCGCCCATAAGGGTCCATGTCTTTCCTTTTTTCACACTTGCCTCAAAGCCTGGCAGGTAGATTTCCCGCAGCGCTCTTTCCCCGACCTGAACGTCTACATCCAGCCGTCTGGTCTCCTGATTATTCACTGCAAAGTGCTTCACACACGCTGCGGTATCCTGCTGCTGGATGCCCTGGATCAGCGGCACTGCCATCTCCGCGATCAGGCAGGGATCTTCACTCATATACTCAAAATTTCTGCCGCACAGGGGAGAACGGATCACATTGATCCCCGGCGCAAGGATTACATCTTTCCCCCTTCCTCTGGCTTCTTCCCCCAGGACATTTCCGGCTTCTTTTGCCAGTTCCCGGTTCCAGGTACATGCCAGGGCTGAATTGCTGGGAAGATAGGAGACAAAATCCTCTGTGGTTCCTTTGGGATTCCAGTTATCGTCCTGCAGCTCTTTGCGCACGCCCATAGGACCGTCAGACATCCAAAGGGGCGGAACGCCGAGACGCTCCACCCCTTTGGTATGGAAAATGCCCTGTCCGTGGATCATGCCGATCTTCTCTTCCAGTGTCAGCTTCTTTATCAGTTCGTCAATTTCATACATTTCCATAATTGTTTCACCTTTATTGCTCCATCAGCCCTTTACAGCCCCTGCAGCAACTCCGCCTACAATATATTTCTGTCCCATAACGAAAACCACAAGGACCGGAAGCAGGGTCAGCATAATATCCGCTGCCACCAGGTTCCAGGAATTTTCAAACGCTCCAAAGAAGTTATAAACCGCCAGTGTCATAGGCCACTTGCTGGAATTATTGAGATAATAAAGAGGCATAGTAAAGTCGTTCCAGACCGCCATGAAATCCAGCACAAACAACGTGGAAATAATAGGTTTCAAAAGCGGGGCAATGACTCTGACAAACATCTGGATAGGCGTACAGCCGTCCAGCACCGCCGCTTCGTCAATCTCCCTGGGGATGGTTCCCACAAAGCCATACGCCAGGAACAAACTCAGCGGAATATTGATCGCCGCATACAAAAGGATAATGCCGATCCTGGTATTCATCAGGTGGAATGCCTGCATGACCTTCATCAAAGCCACATTATTGATGGGCATGGCGATTCCCGAAATGATGAAATAGTAGAGAAACCGGTTCACACCTTTCTGATTTCTGGAGATTACAAAGGCTGCCGCAGAAACCAGGATCACAATGATCACCACGCTGCCGGTTGCATAGAGCAGACCGTTAAAGAATGAAGAAATCAGCTTTCCCTGCTCGATGACGGTCGCATAATTTTCAAACACCCACTGTGTAGGCAGGGATAAAGTCATGCTGTTGGCTTCCGCAGAGGTCTTAAAGGAGTTTAAGAACAAAACCACCAGAGGGATCACCACGATCAGACTGATAAAAATCGCCGCCACATTCCCAATAATATGGGCAATGGTTTTTCCTGCTTTTCCCATTATGCTTCCACCTCCTTATTCTCCATGGATTTGATGATGAAGTACAGGATCGCCAGCATAAAGAAGAATAATACACTGGACAGCGTTGTACCCATCGCCAGATTGCCTTTCGAAAACTCCTTGTATACCGCTGTGTTGATCACACCTGTCGCGTTGCCGGGTCCGCCGTTGGTCAGCGCATAGATCATATCAAACACACGGAGTCCATAGGTTACATTCAGCACCGTTACATTCACCAGGACCGGCTTTAATAACGGCAGCGTGATGCAGCGGAATTTCTGGAAAAAATTAGCGCCGTCGATGCTTGCCGCTTCATAGTATTCCGGAGAAATTGACATCAGTCCCGCGATCACTACCACCATAATGTATCCCATACCCTTCCAGGTATCCACCGTCATTACGCTGGGGAACACCAGGTTCAGGTCTGTCAGCCAATTCTTTGCCAGCGCTTCCAGACCAATGCTCCTGAGGAAGTTGTTCAAAAACCCGGTGGTCGGATGCAGCATACTCTTAAACACAAGTCCAACCACCAGATAGGACATAACCTGAGGGGAGAAAATGATCATTCTCTGGAAATTCTTGCATTTGATAAACTTCTGCGTCAGCAAAAGAGCAAGGGCAAGTCCCACGATGGTTTTCGCCGCTGTGGTCACAATGGTAAACATGACAGTGTTCAAAATATAAGTAATATACTCTGAATTGCCTTCAAAAATCTGTTTATAATTATCCAGCCCCACAAAATTCACTTCTGTGGTGAAGTTATTCCAGTCTGTAAAGGAATAACCGATACCTAAGACACCCGGCAGAAAGCATAACAGGAAATAAACCAGCGCTGCGCCTGCCGCAAAATACCAAGGGTATAATTTTTTACTGTTCATTTCTCATACCTCCCGGAAACAGCATCTTTTATTCTGTCCAGCCAGGATCCTTCTGCAGCTGCGCCTGTTCGGTCCGTCTGTCCATAATGGTCTTAAGCACGTCTTCCGGTGAAGATGCACCTGTATACATGGCTTCCAGATCTTTTCCGATATCCATCCACTGGCTGTCAATGTAGTTCACAGAAGTCTGTACTACATTTGCTTTTTCAGCAGAATCCAGAAATGCCTGGTCTTCTTCTGAATATTTGCTCTCGATTTCCGGCCAGCACAGCGCGCTTAATTCCGGCTGTCCGTCCAGTCTCTTCTGCAGGTTTTCCGGTCTTGCCAGGAATTCAAAGAACTGTTTTGCTTCTTCTGTGTATTTGCTGTCTTTGTTGATGAAATAAGCGTTGCTTGCCGGGTTTACGCCGATGGTCTGGTTATCGCCCCAGGGCATGATAAATGCGCCCAGCTTTTCTGTTGCCTTAAAGTCGGGATAATCTGCTTCTACTTCACCGCGGAATCCAAGCTCTGCAATGGTCATGGCACATTTTTCTGTCGCCATAGCTTCCTTCGCATTTTCCCATGCGTTGCTCAGGTAATCTTCGCCGAAATATCCTGCTTCTGCACATTCCTGAAGCTGCTCAATAATGGTCAGAAGATGAGGAATTTCATCCAGATCTACCTCATTGGCATTTAATTTATCATAAATCTCCGAGTCATCTGCCAGCCACAGACCGCCTGTCTCAAACAGCGGCAGTACCTGGTGCCATCCGTTGGTGGTGCACTCATAGACGGGTGTCGTGCCTGCATCCAGGATGGTCTGGCACACATCTTTGAACTCGTCATAAGTGGTGGGTACTTCCAGTCCCAGTTCCTGGAAGATGTCTTTGTTATACAGATAGAAATACATCTTCGCACCCGGGAATGTGATTCCATAGGTTTTATCATCAACAGAAACCGCGGAGCGGGCGCTGTCCTCCATACGTCCCACCCATTCCTGGTCTGTCAGTTCTACGCAATACTGATCCATGTGGATACTGGAAGCAAGTCCGATGGGTGTGTCTACGCAGATGATATCGGGCGCTTCCCCTGAATCTAATTTTACCTTGATCAGATCCCTCCACTGTGCGTCCGGTGAAATCTGGAAATCAATTTTAATCCCGGTCTCTTCTTCAAATTCTTTTGCCAGATCCTGCACGATCCCTGATGTGGGAAGTCCGCTCTGATGGCTGCCGAAGGTCAGTGTCACGGATTTTGAACTGCCGGAATCTCCGTCACTTCCGCCTTCTGATCCGCATCCTGCCAAACTGCTGAGCGCCATTACTCCTGCCAGGGAAAGCCCTGCCCATCTTTTTAAATTCTTTTTCATTGTTTTACAACTCCTGTTCTTTCTTTTTCTTCTTTTGCCTGTATTTTATCGATAAAATATGTTTCCTTTGATGTAAACAAAGCATATCACAGGCATCCTTTCAGTAAAATAGACAATTCAAAACTTTCATTTGTAATTTTTTGAACAATCCTGTATAATCGTTATCAAAAAAGGAGGTGGAGTTTATCACCACTCTGCACAAACGATACTCACAAAAAGTATATCTCTTTCTGATTTATGGAATATTTATCATGTTCCTGCTGGGTGTGTTTTTCCTTTTTACTTACAGTCATTACAAAAGCAATACTCTGGCAGATGCCAAAAAGGAATCCGAAAATTTATGTGTTTCTGCGGCAAACGCTGTAGACAATCAGCTATACAACCTGTCCACGATCTCCATGAACATCGTCTATTCCAATGCCATCAAAAGCAATTTCAAAGAATTTTCCAGCCTATACCAGAAGACCGGGAATGACCCTGAAGCTCTGGTGGCGTCCAGAGAGAAAGCCACCTCCATCCATGATATTGTAACCGCCATCATCGGCGCTTATCAGAGCGCTTCCAGCATCAAGCTTTATACCATGGACGGTTCCTGTGTAGAGGCAGGTTATTTCATGCGCACTTCCACAGAAGACCTGGCAAGTCTGCCCTGGTACGAGGAGGTCCTGGCGCTTAACGGACACCGATATTTCACTGCCCCGCAGACGAATGCAGATCTGCCCAGCAGGGAGGGAAATTCCGGCTCTCATAAATTCATCTCCCTGATCCGACTGTTTCTGGACCGGGAAGGCAAACCGGAGGGAATCGTGGAAGTCATACAGGACTGCAGTGAAATCTTTGGCTTTGTTTCTCAGCTGGAGGATGCGAATCCGGATACCCGCGTACAGATCTACAATTCCAGGGGTGAACAGGTATACCCTTACAGCGACAGCAGCCAGTACGATTTTTACTCTGAGATTGAGAAAAATCACCTGAAAGAATCCCGCAGCCAGTTTATACAAACAGAGGATCAGCAGTCCCTGCTGTTTACATACGAAACAATCCCTGATTATGACTGGACCGTGACGGTTGTCAAGACCAGGGAATCCGTTTTCCTTCCTCTGCATAATTTTCAGCTGTTCTTTGCGGGGATCGCTGTTTTATCTATTTTGGTAACTTTATGGATCTGCTTTTCTATTTCCCAGCAGATGACCAAGCCGCTGCAGAAGCTTACCGCGGCAGCCAGCAAGATCACCATCAACCGGGTCTTATCCGAAGAGAAGGTCAACCTTACGTCTGCGGACAGCAGCATCCAGGAGCTGTCTACTCTGTGTGAATCCATCCGGTCCATGTATGAGAAGCTGCGCTCCACCTCCCAGGAGGTCCTGCTCTCCCGCTCAGAGGAAACCCGGGCAAAGCTGCAGGCTACCCAGTCGCTGATCAACCCGCATTTCCTATACAACAGTCTTACCAATATCAGCATCATGGCAGAAGAAGAGATGAATGAAGAAATCGTGAAAATCTGCCAGGCATTATGCGACTATTTCCGCTATATTTCTTCCAGCAAGGATATGGTGGTGACACTGGAAACAGAAATCTTTTACACCAGACGCTATCTGGAATGTATGAAGTTTCGTTTCGGAGAACAGCTGGAATACGAGACAGATATCAGCGAAGAAACCCGGGGATTTTATATCCCCAAGCTTATCATCCAGCCGATTGTGGAAAATGCGTTTAAATATGCGTTTGTCATAAGCCCGCCATGGAAGCTGAAAATCACCTCGGAGATTTCCGAAGATTCCTGGATCCTAAAAATTGAGGACAACGGGGGAAATCTCAGCGATGAGAAAAAAAGGGAGTTGCTGAATCTGTATGAAAATCTGGATCTGGGACAGGAGCTGAAATCCCTGCAGATCGGAGGCATGGGACTCAAAAACGTGTATCTCCGGCTGAAAATGCTGTACGGTGACAAAGCCATTTTCCGGATTGAAAATTCACTGCCCAGAAGAACGATTTTCATTCTGGGAGGACCTATTTATCGTACGAGGGAGGAATATTATCATGAGCACCCCAAGTTATAAATATCTGGTAGTAGAAGACGAGTACCTGATCCGCAAGAATCTGATCAAGAAACTGGATTCTTTAAATTTGCCCTTCACCCTGGCAGGGGAAGCAGCCAATGGCATGGATGCACGGCTCCTGATCGATAAAGTCTGCCCGGATCTGGTGATCACCGACATCCGGATGCCTCAGTACGATGGCATTGAGCTAGCTGAATATTTATACAAAAACCATCCTCACATAAAGGTAATCATTTGCAGCGGCTATGATGATTTTTCCTATGCCCAGTCTGCCATACGGTTTCAGGTAAGAGATTATTTGTTAAAACCGGTAACCATAGAAGCTCTGTCCGAGGCGCTGCATAAAATTTTGATTTCTATTAAGGCGGAGGAGGAAGAGATCGACGATTTCTGCACAGATCCCAGCAAGCTTGACCAGAAGACCATCTGCGCGCTGCTGGAACAGTATCTGCAGGAGCATTATCCGGAGGAGATTTCCTTCAGCGAACTGGGGAAACGGTTCGGCTTTACGCCGGAGTATCTGGGAAAAATTTTTAAGAAATACAGCGGTGAGACACCTTCCAAGTATCTGACCCGGCTGCGTATGAACGAAGCCAAACGGCTTCTGCTGAGAAATCAGGAGATGGAAATACAGAAGATCGGGGAGCTGGTGGGATATCGGGACGGCTTTTATTTCAGCCGCGCGTTTAAGTCTTATACGGGGATACAGCCTAGTGAATTTCGTAATCTTGGGACGAAGTAGGAATGTTGAGTGAGGCATAAAAGAACCTCCCTGCTCTGCGTGCGATTCCTATTGGAAATGAGAGATTGGCAGAGAAAAATTAACTTTTTCCATATATCATACAGTAAAAAAAGGTAACGCATTTTTTTAATTTTTGCGTCACCTTTTTTTAATAATAAAATCAAGTTTTATTGTTGGACTTTTCCTTCTTCCAAATGTACTGAAAATTTCTAAAATCTCATTTCCGGTAAAGAATATTTTCTTATTTCTTCAGCGCGTCTTCATAATACCCCTGCAGTCTCTCCCCCGCAGCAAACGCCCTCTTCAAAAATTCCTCCGCGCTCTCTTCGCAGCTGTTCACTTCCAGCACCAGAGGCAGCTGGTAAGCAGATCCCGCCAGCTCCTGCATGACCTTCTTCCAGTCCATCTGTCCATCCCCGGGAAGCAGATGAAAATCCACGGAACCAATGTTGTCATGAAGATGCACCGCATAAATCCTGTCCCGATATTTCCGGATAAGCTCCGGCAGTCTTTCTCTCCAGACCATATACCCATGTCCTGCATCCAGGCAGATGCCCATATATTCCGGCAGGTACTCCTTCAAAAGCCAGTCCCATTGTCCCAGCACGTATTTCTCCGGTATATCAAATAAATTTTCTATGCAGATCTTTACTCCCTTTTCCATACAATAGGGCTGCAGCTCATCAAAGGAACGCTTTACCTGCGCGTAATAACGATCCTTTAACTGCAGATCTGTACGCATACTCAGGTGCGGGCAGTATAAATGCAGAACGATTTCCCCTGCGCCCAGGCACTGTGCCAGATCCACACGGTTCTTGATCAGATCCACGCCTGCCTTTCGGTTGTATTCCCAGTCGGATGTGTAGTCTCTCCTGTAATGTCCGCACTGCACGTTCACATTGCGCACAGAACCTTTTGAGGCATGGAGCCCCTTTGCCTTCAGACCATACCGGTCCATCCATTCCCTGATCTGGAGCATTTCATAGGGAGAATAGATATAATCTCCATCCCACTCATGGCACCAGTGGATGTGTGTAAAACCAGCTTCTGAAATCTTTCTTAATGCCTCTTCAATCTCTTCCAGTTTGCCGCTTTCCCCGGCAAAATCTGTTGATATTCCCAATTCTGCTTTCATTGAAATCCCTCTCCTTTTTATTTCAGGCATTTTCCGGATCGCAGTTCCCATGTTTCCTACTTTTCTATTCCGGATTTTAAGTTATGTAAACTATATTTTGCACTGTTTTCTTTCTCTTTTACATTTTCACGCGCTATGCTTTTGCGCGCTGTACCTTCATGGTCCTGCTCATTTCCCGGATTGCTTAATTTCTCATATTCCCCTGCCGGATTGCCTTTTCCGGCATTTCTCCTGTACGCTAAAAAGCCCCGGTGCTTTCACACCGGGACTTTTTCATATTCATCTATTACTGAGCTAATTTCATCGGATTAACCTTTACACTTGGTCCCATAGTAGAAGCCAGTGCAACGCTCTTTAAGAATACACCTTTTAAAGAGCTTGGTCTTGCTTTGATGATAGCTCCCATAAGCGTCTGGAAGTTGTCCGCTAACTGCTCCTCTGTGAAAGAAGCTTTTCCGATTGGCACGTGAATGATGTTTGTTTTATCAAGACGATATTCAATCTTACCAGCTTTGATATCCTGAACAGCTTTTGTAACGTCCATAGTTACAGTACCAGCTTTTGGGTTCGGCATTAAGCCTTTGGGTCCCAGGACACGTCCTAAACGACCAACAACGCCCATCATATCCGGTGTTGCAACAACAACGTCGAAGTCTAACCATCCTTCGTTCTGGATCTTCGGAATTAATTCCTCTGCTCCTACGTAGTCAGCGCCTGCAGCCTGAGCTTCGTCAGCTTTTGCGTTTTTAGCAAAAACTAAAACACGAACAGTTTTACCTGTTCCATGAGGCAGTACAACTGCACCACGGATCTGCTGCTCTGCGTGACGTCCGTCACAGCCTGTTCTGATGTGAGCTTCGATTGTTTCGTCAAATTTTGCTACGGCTGTTTTCTTTACTAAAGAAATTGCCTCTGCTGGATCATATAAATTTCCACGATCAACTGCTTTTGCAGCTTCTGCGTATTTCTTTCCGCGTTTCATACTATAAATAACCTCCTAGTGGTAATTGCGGGATTGTCCCTCCCACGTTTGTTTGTTGCTTGTTACTCTTCTACAGTGATACCCATACTTCTTGCAGTACCAGCGATCATGCTCATAGCTGCTTCTAAGGATGCTGCATTTAAGTCCGGCATCTTCATCTCTGCGATTTCCTGGATCTTAGCCTTGGAAATAGTAGCTACTTTGTTTTTGTTTGGAACGCCTGAACCAGATTTGATGTTGCAAGCTTTCTTTAATAAAACTGCAGCCGGCGGAGTCTTTGTGATGAAGCTGAAGCTTCTGTCCGCATAAACTGTGATAACAACAGGGATGATCAGGTCTCCCTTGTCTGCTGTTCTTGCGTTGAATTCTTTTGTAAACTGAACAATGTTTACACCGTGCTGACCTAAAGCAGGACCAACTGGCGGAGCTGGTGTAGCCTTTCCAGCAGGAATCTGTAATTTAATATAACCTGTTACTTTCTTTGCCATTTTCGGCACCTCCTATAATGTGGTAATTGCGGGATTGTCCCTCCCACGAGCCGTGTGACGGTACGGCCCTTTCTACTTGTTACCTGATTTTGTCTTATGAAAGACTCTTTACTTCTGCGAAACTTATTTCTACAGGCGTTTCGCGGCCAAACAGCTCAACATTAATTGTCACAATCTGTTTTGCTTCATTGATGCTCTGAACAACGCCCACAGTATCTTTCCAGACACCGCCTGTGACAACGACACTGTCGCCTTCTTCAAAGTCAACCTCTGCATTTCTGATGCTAGAAATGCCCAGAGCTTCGATTTCCGCTTCCGTAAGGGGAACCGGCTTGGAACCCGGACCAACGAATCCAGTAACACCTCTGGTATTTCTTACGACATACCAGGTGTCGTCATTCATCACCATATGGATGAGAACGTATCCCGGGAACATCTTTCTCTGTGTCTGTTTCTTCTCGCCGTTTTTCAGTTCCACTACGTCTTCCATAGGCACACGGACTTCTAAGATCTGGTCTTCCAGATGTCTGTTTTCGATGGTTTTGTCGATGTTGGCTTTTACCTTGTTCTCATACCCGGAATAGGTATGGACAACATACCAATTTGTCTCTGACATTCTTTTCACCTTATCCTTATTTGATTAATAAGTTGAGCAGCTGCAGAACTCCGCTGTCGATCACAGCTATGATCACGCCTAATACAGCGGTAACAGATACAACTGCCACAGTCTGTTTTACCAGTGTCGGCCTGTCCGGCCAGATGATTTTCTTGAATTCAGTCTGAAGTCCCTGAGTCCAGCTTTTTTTTGGAGCTTTCTGTTTCTTTTCTGCGTCCATAAATCTACCTCATTAAACCGAATTATTTGGTTTCTTTGTGTAATGTATGAGTTCTGCAGAATTTACAGTATTTCTTTGTCTCCAAACGCTCTGGATGATTCTTTTTTTCTTTTGTCATGTTGTAATTACGCTGTTTACATTCTGTACATGCCAATGTGATTCTTACGCGCACGACTTCTCCACCTCCATGTGTCTTTTATCGCCGGCAGCTTCACACTGCTGCCGTTTATGCAACGTCTTGTTACCGCGACAAGGCTTTTCTTCCTGCTCTTTGGGCATAAAAAAAAGACCTACTTCCACTGTCGCCGTTTCAGCATACCACAAAAGGAAGGCTTTGTCAATTGCGGATTTCCTGATTTGCCGCGAATCTTGCCGCGGATTATAAGAAATGCGCCAGCACATGGTTCGCTCCTGCATTTTTTAAACGAACCAGGGCATTATCGGCAGCTGTTCCCAGATATTGCATCAATTCCCCTTGCTTCCGGCTGTCCGGGCAGCTCTTTTTCACGAAAAATTCTGAGGCATACTGCACCTGTTGGTACAGAACTTCCCGCTCAGTTTCCAGAAGTATTTTCTCCAGCCGCAGATAATCCGACTGTTCAAAATTTACTTCCCCCAGAGGTTTTCCAGCCAGGATGTGTCCTGCGAAATGCAGATAAACAATTTCACAAAGATTCTCTGCCAGGTCTTTCCATTCACTGCTGTACCGCTCTAAGATCTGTACCACGTAACCTGCGGGAAATCCTTTGAAAAACGCCTGCTCCCATTGCATACACATAAGGAACTCATAAATCTTATCAATCCCCGTATCATCCGACAGATCCTTTAAAACCGGATAATCCAGTGTGATGATGGTGTCCTGGGGGCAGAATTTATCCTCATACCATCGGAAGAATTCCGGCAGTCCTTTGAGAAAGGTATCGGAAAGGCACTGGTTTCCATAGGCTTCAAATTCCGGCAGAAGGGAATTGTACACCTCCAGAGCTTTCCTTGTTTTTTGCTTTACGCAGTCAGCTCCGATTTCATACATTTTCTGTGCAGACAGTCTCTCCCGGGGCGCCGGACTGCTGTTCTCCTGCTGCTCTGCCTCATGGATGCAGTACAGCACTGCCCCCATCAGCGCCTCCGCTCTTTCATAAGTCACAGAGGTGCTCTCCCCCGCTGTATATTTCTCTGCCAATTTTGCTACGATAGGTACTAATTCTTCTATTTTATACTCCATATCCTGCTACCTCCAGCAAAGCTCTCTTAACGCTTCCATATAAAGCTCATGATCCCATCGGGTGACTTCATCCAGTTTTTCGTATTCTCCTCTGCCGTCTGTGCTTCTATGTCCGTCATAACCTGCGCGGATTGCCTGGGCGAAAATATTAAGACAGGTTCCCTCCAGATATTCCAGATCCCCGCAGCAGATGGTCTCGTACTGCTCCTTCATAAAATGCAGAAGTTCATCATCCGTAATCTCATCCTGCATTTCATTCTTATATAGATAGAATATTTCCTGCAGCCGCAGAAGTGTCTGCACGTAATTGCTCTGGTCCAGATACTGGGAATCGCAGAACTCATAAATGATCTTCGGCAGGATCCCTTCTCCGAATTCCACCCTTTTTTGTTCCTGCAAAGTATTTTTGCGCTCATCCAGGAGCAGCTGCGCCTCCTGCCCGGATAAGACCAGACCGAATTTTTCTGTGATCAGATTTGTCTCCAGAACTTTACTCAGTTGATTTTGCTGCTGTAATAAAACCATCCAATCTTTGTCCAAGAATCTTCCTCCTCCAGTATTTTTTTATTTAAAAGTGGGTTTGGGAATTGATTATAGCACCAGTCGAAAAAGGCTTCCAGACTTGAATTTTCGGCAATTTTGTGGTATTATAATCATGCAAAAAAGGAAGCAAAAGCTTCCTTTTTTACATTTCATACCCTATTGTTTTTTCCCGAAAGTGTTCTCCTCATGAGCAGATTTTCCTTGGGAGGACATTCCGATTATTCCACATCTTTCAGCGCATCGAAATCGGTCTCTCCAGTGCGGACTTTTACAACCTTCTGTACGTTGTATACAAAGATCTTACCGTCTCCTACATGACCGGTATAGAGCGTTCTCTTGATGGTTTCAATCACATTGTCTACCGGAATATTTCCAACGATGACTTCCACTTTTACTTTCGGAAGAACGGTTACATCCATTTCTACTCCACGGTACCGTTCACCGGCGCCTTTCTGGATACCGCAGCCCATAACCTGTGTCACGGTCATTCCGGTGACTCCCAGCATGTTAAGCGCATTCTTTAATTTCTCATAGCGTGATAATTTGGCAACAACCACAACTTTATACATACCGCTTCCAGACTCTACCGGTCCTGCTACTGGAACGGACACATCCTTCTGCGCCTGGGATGCCTTGTCGTATTCGTCCTGACCCAGGTCTGTATTCTCATTCTCCACCATACCGCCTGCAGTTGCATCAATGATACTGAAGCCTGCATATGCGGAAGCAAGACCGTGCTCCATAGCATCCAGTCCCACGATTTCTTCCTCTTCGCTGACACGAAGTCCCACAGTTTTATCAATCAGCTTAAACACGATCGTCATCGCTGCCGCTGTCCATGCCAGAACCGCTGCCGCGCCGATGAGCTGGAGTTTCAGCTGCTCAAAGCCGCCGCCATAGAACAAGCCGTTCACAGAGTTTCCTGGAACTGCATCGGTCGCGAACAATCCGACCGCGATCGTACCCCACAGACCATTGAAGCCGTGTACGGCAATGGCTCCTACCGGGTCATCCACATGCACAACATTATCACAGAACCAAACACCGAATACTACAAGCAATCCTGCCACAGTACCGATCACCAGCGCGCCGACGGCATCTGTCATATCACAGGGAGCCGTAATTGCCACAAGTCCTGCAAGAGAAGCATTCAGACACATGGATACGTCTGGTTTTTTGTAACGGATCCAGGTAAAGATCATACATACCACAGTTGCCACTGCCGGCGCGATCGTGGTTGCCATGAAAATAGAAGCCAGCTGTGATCCGCTTGTGGCGGCAGCTCCGTTAAATCCGTACCAGCCGAACCACAGGATAAAGCAGCCAAGCGCTCCGACTACAATGTTATGTCCTGGAAATGCGTGAACCTTTGTCACCTTTCCGCTTTTATCTCTTGTAAATTTTCCGATTCTGGCTCCCACCATGGCTGCGCCGATGAGAGAAGAAATTCCGCCTACCATATGGATGGCGCAGGAGCCGGCAAAGTCATGAAAGCCCATCTGTGCAAGCCAGCCGCCGCCCCAGATCCAATGGGCTTCTACCGGATATACTACCGCTGAGATAACCCCTGAATAAATACAGTAGGATAAAAATTTGGTCCGTTCTGCCATAGCTCCTGATACAATGGTCGCCGCTGTGGCACAAAAGACAAGGTTAAATACAAAGGAAGACCAGTCAAAGTTTCCATAGTCTGAGAAGATTCCCAGCGTGGGCATACCGATCAATCCTCCGAGGGCATCCTCCCCCATCATAATACCGAAGCCGATGATAATAAACACTACTGTACCGATACAGAAATCCATCAGATTCTTCATAATGATATTACCTGCGTTCTTCGCCCGGGTGAATCCGGTCTCCACCATTGCAAATCCTGCCTGCATGAAGAATACAAAAGCAGCGCCTATCAGGAACCAGATACCAAACGCTTCTGCACTCACCATCTCAGAAATAGCTGT